>DAISHS010000086.1:0-13750 GCA_036822415.1 Chloroflexota bacterium | reverse complement strand
GCGATGCTGGCAAGGCCATGCAGCGGTGGAAAGATCCAGGGCGCCAGGCGCGTGCCCAGGACGGCCTGACCCAGGCCCAGGGCCACAAAGAAAAGCAACGCAAACCACAGTGGATTGACCATGCGCACGGTCCGTGGGGACGCGCCCGTGTAGCGGCGCCAACCGACCCAGGCTAACATTGCGCCGGCGGCGGCGCCCACCGTCAGCACAGCCATGGCCACGGTGTTGATCTGAAGAAGATCGTAATTGGCATCTGTTGAAACCACCGGTAATCCCAGGTAGAAAAGGCCAGCCAATAGCCCAATCATCATCAACCCCAGGCCGACTACAATCAGCGCAACGGACACAAATCGCCGCATTAAAGCCTCCACTTGCCTTGTCACTGACAGACGCCAACGCCTACAGCGTGGGTGTCAGGCAGAGATACATCGAAACTATAGTAGTTTAAGCCCGTATCTGTGTCAAGTATGCCAACGTGCCAACTTCCTCAACTTCATGACCAATTGACAGTTGCGCCGCGCTGTGTTACACTCTTTTTAGCGCCCGGTGGGGCGCACTAATTGAATCAACTGGACCTTCGGGGCAGAGTGAGATCAGGCGGCTGGCTGGCGACAGCAGCCAGGCAGGATCAATTCTCGACCGGCGGTAGGAGCCAGGCGCCGCGTGCGCTCGGCTCAAGCCCGCAACCCGCTCAGCGTGGTGGATCCGGTGACGGCGTCATGCCCAGTCCGGAGCCGACGGTATAGTCCGGATGGGAGAAGGTCGCGACAAGGCTCGACGAAACGGGCAAGTCCCGTTTGGACGCGCCCCGCGTCCCTGGAGGCAAAAGCAAACAGGGACGTTTTTGTTGTCATCCTCGGCGCCTTGAAGCGCTGGTGCGCCGTTCGCAGCCAGCATAGCGCCAGAATGATTCTATTCGCGGCATCCAGTCTCCGAAGGCGCCTGCTCTCGGAGATTTTTTGTTGATTTTGCTGGACATGCTCAACGATCGCGCGGCACAACTGGCACAGGCTGCATCCCGTGCTACCTTGCGCGCTTCCCGCCTCACCGTGCGGGCGTTCAGGCGTCTACGCGCCCTGGTCACGGTGGCCGGTGTACTGCTCTTCCTGCTGGCCTGGGATCTCTTAGTCAAATGGCAGGGCTACGCGCCCTACGTCTTGCCCAGCCCTGGCCTGGTAGGGCAGAAGTTCTGGATCGTTCTGGCCGACGGGTCGCTCTGGCGCCACCTGCTCGTCACCTTGGGCGAAGTGCTGGCGGGGCTGGGGCTTGGCGTGGGTGTGGCCATCCTCCTCGGCTATGCCATTGCCAAGTCACAACTGCTCGACCAACTACTTTCACCCTACCTGGTCGCGCTGCAAGCGGTGCCCATCGTGGCCGTCGCGCCGCTCCTCATCATTTGGGTGGGCTTTGGCGCATGGAGCAAAATCCTGGTCTGCGCCCTGACCGTCTTTTTCCCCATGCTCATCAATACCGTCGTTGGCATCCGCGCGGTCGAGCCAGACCTGGCGGCGCTGATGCACTCTTTGCGCGCCAACCGCTGGCAGATGTTCACCCTGCTCGAAGCGCCGTCCGCGCTGCCGGTTCTGCTGGCAGGTCTCAAGGTCAGCGTCACCCTGGCGGTTATCGGCGCGGTGGTCGGTGAATTCGTCGGCGCGGATCGCGGCCTCGGCTTTTTGGTCAACCTGGGGCGCAACCTGCTGGACACGCCGCTCATGTTCGTAGCCCTGTTCACGCTAATCACCCTGGCTCTGTGCCTGTACGGTCTCGTCAGCTTGATCGAGCGCTGGCTCCTGCGCTGGCAGCGCGCCTCGTGATGCGCGCTTGCCAAGCTGGACCATCCGCAGCAAAAAAACAAGAAAAATAAACGAAAAACAAACGAAAAACAAACGAAAGGAAATAAAATCAAGATGAGACGCCTGAACACACTCAAGATCTTCACGCTGTTCGCCCTGCTCACGCTCCTGGCCGCCTGCGTCCCTGCGACCCCCAAGGTCGCGCCGGCCACGTCAACGCCGCTTAGCACGCCAAGCGCGACGTCAGCCCCGGCCACGCCAGCCGCGCCCGCGTCGACGCCAAACGGAGCCAGTCTGCAAACGCTCGATCTGGCAATGGGCTATATTCCCAGTGTACAGTTTGCGCCGTTCTACGTCGCCGTAGAAAAAGGCTTCTACCGCGACGAGGGGCTGGAGGTGAAGTTCCGCTACGGCTTCGAATCTGACCTGATCAAGCTGGTAGCCAGCAATGAGCTGCAATTCATGATCGGCAGCGGCGAAGAAGTGATCCTGGGGCGCGCCCAGGGCCTGCCGGTGGTCTACGCCATGAGCTGGTATCGCAAATTCCCGGTCGTGGTCTTCGCGCCCAAGGGCAGCGGGCTGGACACCCCCGCCAAGCTGATCGGCCACAAGGTCGGCATCCCCGGTTTGTACGGCGCCAGCTACGTCGGCTGGAAGGCGTTGGTCTACGCGACCAGGTTAGATGAAAATAAGGTAAACCTGGAAAGCATCGGCTTTACCCAGGTAGCCGCGGTGCAAAGTAAAAAGGTCGACGCGGCCATTGATTATTCTGTCAATGGCCCCGTGCAGATGCGCCTGGCCGGGCAAGAGGTGGAAGAAATTTTCGTCTCCGACTTCGTTGATTTGCCCTCCAATGGCATCATCACCAACGATAAAACCGTGGCCGAACAGCCCGAACTGGTGCACAAGTTCGTGCGCGCCACGCTGCGCGGCCTGGAGTACGCGCTGATGAACCCAGACGGCGCGTTCGCGCTGAGCCTGAAGCAGGTGCCGGAGGCGGGCGCGGATGAGACCGCGCGCAAGACCAATCGCGCCATCTTCGACGAAGTGCTCAAGCTATGGCAGACTGACGGCGTCCTGGGCATATCTGATCCTGCGCGTTGGGAAACGGCGGCCCGCTTCATGCAAGAGATGGGTCTCATCACGACGGCCGTCAAGCCGGAGACGCTCTACACCAATCAATTCGTGGAAACAAAGTAGGCCAGACAAGGTTCCGTGTGCAAAATTTTGCCTTCCCGGTCAACGTGATATGAGCGATGCCTTGATTACAGCCTCGCGCTTGAGCAAGAGCTACCCACAAAACGGCGGTCTGGTCAAAGCGCTGGCCAATGTGAGCTTCGAGGTGCATGACGGCGAATTCCTGGCGCTGGTCGGCCCTTCCGGTTGTGGTAAGAGCACCCTGCTGCGCATTGTGGGCGGCCTGCTGGCCCCAGACGAAGGCGAAGTGCTGATGGACAACACGCCGGTGCAGCAGCCGCGGCCGGAGATCGGCTTCGTTTTCCAGTCGGCCAACCTGATGCCGTGGCGCACGGTGCTCGATAACATCGCGCTGCCGCTGGATGTGCTGGGCGGGGCGACCAGGGAAAGCGCCGCGCAGGGCATGACCGGCGCCGCGGCGCGGCGTGAGGCCAAGCGCCTGAGCGATCTCGTCGGGCTGCAAGGCTTCGAGCTGGCTTATCCGCGCCAGCTGTCGGGCGGAATGCAGCAGCGGGTCGTGCTGGCGCGGGCGCTCATTCACCGCCCCCGCCTGCTGCTCCTCGACGAGCCGTTCGGCGCGCTGGATGCGTTGACGCGTGAGCGCATGAACTTTGAATTGCTGCGCATGTGGCAACTGCGGCGAGCGACCGTGATCCTGGTGACGCACAGCATCAACGAAGCGGTCTTCCTGGCCGATCGTGTGGTGGTGATGGGGCCGCGCCCCGGACACATCATTGCTACCATTCCCATTCCCCTGGCGCGCCCGCGCACCATTGACTTGTTGAGCGACGAGCACTTTGGACGACTGGCCCTGGCCGTGCGCCGCGCCATTGACCAGGCCGGCCAGCAATGGCCGGGTCCGCCGCTGTGACGGCCTGTTTTGCTTGCAGGCTAAAGCCCCGATTTGCAATTCATAAGCGCCTTGAGTTTTAGCGCGCTTCAGGGTATAATACGCTCTCGTGAACAGCTTACTCTCAACACGTCTCTACTGGCGCGATGCTTACTTGCGTACGTTCGAAGCCGCAGTTCGCGACCAGACAACGGTCAACGGCCAGCCGGCCGTGGCGCTTGACGTTAGCGCTTTCTACCCCACGGGCGGCGGACAACCCCATGACACCGGGCTTCTCAACAATGTCGCCGTGACGGAGGTCGCCGCAGATGACGACGCGGTGTGGCATCTGCTGGAAACGCGCTTGCCGGCCGGCCCGGTGCGTGGACAGATTGACTGGCCGCGGCGTTATGATCACATGCAGCAGCATACGGGACAGCACCTCCTGTCGCAGGCCTTCATCGTGACTTGCGCAGCGGAGACGATCGGTTTTCACCTGGGCGTCGAGAGCACGACCATTGATCTCAACCAGGCCAACCTGAGCCAGGCTGATCTGGATGCGGCCGAGGCCCTGGCCAACCAGGTCATTGCCGAAAATCGAGCCGTGCGCGCACGCTTCGTCACCCCAGAGGAACTGCCGACCATCCCCTTACGCCGACCGCCAAAGGAACATGCGGAGATTCGCGTCGTTGAAATCGCAGACTTCGACTGGTCAGCCTGCGGCGGTACGCACGTGCGTCAAACCGCAGAGGTTGGGCAGATCAAGATACGGCGGCTCGATCGCCGCGGCGCAGAGACACGCATCGAATTTCTATGCGGTCAACGCGCCCTGGCCGACTATCGGCGCAAACAGGAGACGGTGCAGGCTCTCATCAATCGCCTGACGACGGCCGAAGATGATTTGCCCGCCGCGGTTGACCGCCTGCAGGACAGGCTGCGCGAGCTGCAGCGTCAGCTGCGCGCCGCGCAGGCTGAGGTTGTCGAGGCGGAGGCGGCGCGCCTCTGGGCCGGCGCGCGCCGCGTCGGCCCGCTGCACACGGTGCTGGCCTATCTCGATCAGCGCACGCCAGAAGCCGTCAAAGCGATTGCCACGGCGCTGCGCGGCCAGCCTGGCTGCGTGGCCTTATTGGCCTGCGAGGTGAGTCCAGAGAGCGGGGGTCAGCTGTTTTGCGCGGCGGCCGCGGATGTGACACTGGACATGGGGCAGATCATGCGTGCAGCCACGGCCGCCGGCGCCCGTGGGGGCGGACGAGGGGCCTGGGCGCAGGGCGGCGCAGCCAGCGGCGCGGCGCTGCGGCAGGCGTTCGACGCCGCGGCCGCAGCCCTGACTCACCTGGCCGGCTAAGTTTACCATCACGAGGAGTCGTGTATGCAAGAAATTGCACCGGGCGTATTTGTCGAAACCGGTTATCGAAATGCCAATGTCGGCTGCATCATCACGGATGAGGGCATTATCCTGGTGGACACGCCCATGATCCCCGCACAGGCGCAAGCCTGGCGCAAGCATGTGGCCGAAGCATCGAACAACGCCCGTATCCTCTATGTCATCAACACCGATCATCACCGGGGTCATTCGCTGGGCAATCAGTTTTACCTGCCGGCGCCCGTGATAGCGCATGAACGCGCCTGGAAAGAGATGCGCGGTTACACCGAGAACTTCAAGCAGCGCGTGCGCGATTCCTTCAAAAAAGAGCCAGACATCCAGGTGCAGTTCAACGACCTGCAGATCATCCGCCCCGAAATCACCTTCAAGAAGCGCATGACCATCCTGCGCGGAGGGCGCGAGGTGCGGCTGATCTGGATTGGCGGGCACACGCTGGCGACTGCGGTGGTGTGGATGCCGACGGAACGCATCCTGTTCGCCGGGGATTCGGTTTGGCTTGACCAGCATCCCTACATGGCGCAGGCCAACTCGCGCGACTGGCTGCACGGGTTGGCTTTCATCAAGAAACTGAATCCGATAACGATCGTGCCTGGGCATGGCCCGCCGTGCGGGGTCGAAGCCGTTGATCGAGTGACCGATTATATCCGTTATATGCGCAGTCAGGTCAAAGTTATGTTCCGCCAGGGCAAATCCAAGCAGGAAACCGGCTCGTTTCTGGTCAAAGACCTGGTGACCTGGTTCCCCATCCCCAGTGGGCGCAAGGCGAAGATCGAATCACAAATCAAGCAGGGCATTGGTCGCGTCTACGAAGAAATTCGACGCAGCGCGAATGAGGCGGCCTGAGATCAAGCCGCATGAGACGAGACGACGTAAGATGAAACGACGTGAGATGATATGGCCTACGATATAGCGCATGATACGGGCACCCCGGCCGATGAAGCGCGCAAGTTGCTGGACACGGCAGAGCGCTTGCTGCCGCTCATTCGTGAGCAAAAAACAGCCGCGGCCGAGATATTGGCCTGCTTCGATCAAATCGAAACGCGCTTGTCCGCCCTTGAGGAAGAGGGCGTTGATGTGCGCGCCGAACTTGGACGCTGGGAGGCGTTGCAACGCGCCTTGCAGGCCCGCGCGCACTGGCTTGTCCCCGCGATGGCTTCATGGCCTGCGGCGCGGCAGCAGGCGCAGGCGCAGCCGGAGCGCTGGTGGTGGTATCTGGATGAGACTGTCGCAGCCAGTCGGCGCGGCATCTGGCTGCGCCGGTTCGCTAAGGCCGCGGCCGTGGTCGCGATCGCTGTCCTGGCCGTCTTGCTGCTGCGTCATTTCTTCCCGACAGATCCCCAAGTGGCCGCGGCCAATGATCGCATCCTGCAAGCGCAGCTCCACACGAGCAAGGGCGAATGGGCCGACGCGTTCACCTTTTACGAACAAGCGACGCACTTTACGCCCAATGATCCCTTGTTGTACATTTGGCTTGGCGTCTTGAGCGAGCAGATGGAGCAAGCAGAGGCCGCGCCGGCGTGGTACGATAAAGCGCGGGCCATCATCAACGATCCGACGCGCTTCTACATCGAGCGGGCAGCCATCTACCTGCAGATCAACCAGACGAGCGCTGGTGAGCGCGATGCCCGCGCCGCGCTGGCGCTGAACGACCAGTCGTCCCATGCGTACTTCGTCCTGGGCGGCGCGCTGGAGATGGAAAAACGGACTGATGAGGCGTTGAAGGCCTATGACCAGGCGGCCAACCTGGCCGAGAAGGATGATCCGAACCTGACGGCCCTGGCCCGTGTGCGTATGGGATTTTTGCTGCAAGCGCAGCAAATTCAAGCCATGGAAGGACCGACAGCAACGCCGTGATCGGCCTTGCCAGGCGTGATTAGAGACAGTCGAGTTAGGTTGTTAAGGGAGGTTGCGTTGGCTATTGACCGTGAGTTTTACACCGTTGAGATTGCGGGGCTGACCCGCCATTTGCCCTTGTTCGAAGTCACACCCGGTGTGCGCATCGCCGTCTTCAATATGCTCGGAGATACGACCGTGGTCAAGGCTGCGGCGGCGGTCCTTTCTGAGCGCATCAAGCAGCGCGCCGGCGACGCCGATGTCCTGGTCACAGCCGAGGCCAAAAGCATCCCCCTCATCTATGAATTGTCTGCGCTGTTGGGCCTGCCCTACATCGTGCTGCGCAAGAGCTACAAACCCTACATGGGCCATGCCATCAGGGCCGAAACACATTCCATCACCACGGGCGCGCCGCAGGAGCTCTTTCTGGATGAAAAAGATCGCGCCAGCATCGAGGGTCGCAAAGTGATCCTGGTGGATGACGTGGTCAGCACCGGCAGCACGTTGGAAGGGATGAAGTCGGTGGTTGCCAAGGCCGGCGGAATGGCCCTGGCCACCGCTTCCGTTTTCACGGAAGGCAATGACGACGGCTGGAAAGATGTCATTGCCCTGGGTAATTTGCCCGTGTTCCTGGCCCAGCCGTCATAAGAACTTTTGACGCTGAATCAACGTTTAGTATCATAACCAAAACCATCTCTCTGCCCTGAGCCGCCTGGCCGGCCAATGCGGAGAACCAAAGGACGCATGTTCGAAAAACTGGACACCACGGTTGCCCGTTATCAAGAATTAAACCGCTTGTTGAGCGACCCAACGCTATTCAACGACAATCAGCGTGCCATCGAAATCGCGCAAGAACACGCCGGCCTGACGGAGCTGGTGGAAACCTATCAACGCTACCGGCAAGTCGTGACCGAGCAGGCCGAAACGGTCGCGTTGTTGGCCCATGACAACGACCCTGATCTGCTGGCCCTGGCGCGCGAGGAACTGAGCGCGCTGGAGCTGGAGCAAACAGACCTGGAAGCACGGCTCCATCAGCTGCTCGTGCCCAAAGACCCCAATGACGAGCGCGATGTCATTGTGGAAATCCGGGCCGGCGCCGGCGGCGATGAGGCGGGCCTCTTTGCGGCCGACCTGTTTCGCATGTACACCCGCTATGCCGAGGCCCACAACTGGAAGGTAGACCTGCTCAACTCGCATGAATCGGGCATCGGCGGCTTCAAAGAGGTCATCTTCGAGGTGCGCGGCCGCGGCGCCTATTCGCGGCTAAAGTATGAAAGCGGCGTGCATCGCGTGCAGCGCGTACCCACCACCGAATCGCAAGGGCGCATCCACACCTCCACCGCCACGGTGGCGGTGCTGCCTGAGATGGATGAAGTGGAAGTGGACATTCGGCCGGAAGACCTGCGCATTGATGTCTTTCGCGCCGGCGGCCCCGGCGGTCAGAGCGTCAACACCACCGACTCGGCCGTGCGCATCACCCACCTGCCAAGCGGGATCGTCGTCTCTAGCCAGGATCAAAAATCACAACTGCAGAACAAAATCAAAGGCATGCAGATTCTACGCGCGCGCCTCTATGATGCAGAGCAACGCCGGCAGAATGAGGCGCTGGAGGCCACGCGCCGCAGTCAGGTGGGCAGCGGCGAACGTGCAGAAAAAATACGCACCTATAACTTCCCCCAAAACCGCATCACCGATCACCGTATCGGTAAGACACTCTATCAATTGGAAACTGTCCTGACCGGCGATTTAGATGAATTCATCAATGAGCTGAGCGCCGCCGATCAGGCGGAACGTCTGCAGGCGGCTTCCGAAAGTGATGAATGAACACATACTTGCTCGCAAAAAAATTGTATCATTGGTTGTGCCCTGGATTACCCGGCAATGGCGCCGGTTGTATGAATCCAAACACCATGTCGGCGCACGACATGACATCTTTGCAGGAGGCCTGATGCTATGATGCAGGTCAATGGAAGACCGGCAGTATCCCAACGGCGGGATCGCTACACTTCCCCCACCCCCCTCGTCAATGACCCAAACAATCCCTCGTTTTCCTTCGCCTGGCGACTCGACCCCAGCACGAATGTGGGGCGGGCGATGGCGGCGGCTAATCAGCGTTTGCGCAGCTTGCCGTCAGAAACGCCTCGACTCGATGTTGAAATTTTGCTGGCCTCGGTGCTCAACACCGATCGCGTTGGCCTGTATGCCCATCCCGAGCGTCCGCTGAACGCCGTAGAGAGGACGCGCTTCGAGGAATTGATCGAACGCCGCCGCCGGCATGAACCGGTGGCCTACTTGATCGGCAGCCGCTCCTTCTTTGGGCTTGATTTTCTGATCACACCGCAGGTGCTGGTGCCACGGCCAGAGACCGAGCTGCTGGTTGAACAGGCCATTCTGGCCATCGAATCGCTGACGAGCCGCATGGCGATGGCCTCTGTTGGCGAGAGTTGGGGGACGGCCAACCGGTCGTCAGGGCCAAACGGGTATGGGCCAAGCCGCTATCCTCCCTACGCGCAGTTCTTCCGCCCACCGTCCGTTGACGCCGGCGTTTTGATGGCCGATATCGGCACGGGCAGCGGCGCCATTGCCATTAGTGTGGCCCACAATCACCCCAACGTGATGATTTATGCCACTGACATCTCTGGCGAGGCCCTGGCCGTGGCGCAGAAAAATGCGCTTCGCATGCAGGTGACAGAGCGGATGCAATTCTTGCACGGCAGTCTGCTCAGCCCGCTGCCCCAGCCGGTGGACATCATCACCGCCAATCTGCCTTATGTGCCTTCGGCCGCCATCCCCGAGCTGCCGCCGGACATTGCCCAGTATGAACCACGCCTGGCGCTGGATGGCGGGCCAAACGGGACCTTGCTAATCGAGCAATTGCTCAGCCAGGCGCCATCCTATCTGCGCCCTAACGGCATGCTTCTGTTGGAAATCGGCAGCGACCAGGGCTTCCTGGTGGCTGAAATGGCTCGCCGCACCTTCCCTGGCGCCGAGGTGAGCATCATTCAAGACTTTGCCGGCCTGGATAGGCTGCTGCGCGTACAGTGTAACTAGAAATATGTATCGTTTAATTGCTTTCGATGTGGATGGCACGCTGGTTGATGCCAGCATGCACCTTTCTGCGCGCCTGCGGCTTGCAGTCGCCCAGGCGCAGGCTCGCGGCGCGGTGATCACCCTGGCCACGGGTCGCGGGGTAACGCCCATTCTTCCCTTGGCCACCGCCCTGGGCCTGACCGCGCCGCTCATCTGCTATCAGGGCGGCTGGGTCTACGACATCCAGAAAGGCCGCACCTTGCACAGGTTGACGCTGCCCGTGAACCTGGCGCATGAAATTGTGGCCTGGGCGCAGCCCTTCGACTGGGACATGTCGGTGTACCTGGATGGCGAAATCTATTTGACAACCCTCCACCAAACGCCTGCGTTTTATGACCAATGGTTTGGTTTACCCTGGCATCAGGTCAGCAACCTGACGCAGGCGATCACGCACGACCCGGAGAAAATTCTTTTCACGGGCGAGCCGGCCCTGTGTGATGCCATCCACGCGCAACTGAGCGCGCAGTTTGGGGCACGCGTCCATGTCTTGCGCACCCACGATCTGTTTGTGGAAATGGTGCCGCTGGAGGCGTCCAAAGGCGCGGCCCTGGCCTGGATGGCCCAGGAGATGAACATTCGTCAGGATGAGGTGATCGCCGTCGGTGATTCGGAGAATGATCTGAGCATGGTGCGTTGGGCCGGGCTGGGGATTGCGATGGGCAACGCGGTCCCCGCAGTCAAAGCCGTGGCGCGCTGGCAGGCGCCCACGGTGGCGGACGACGGCGCGGCCGTCGTCCTGGAACAGTTTGTGCTGAACGATCAGCGGGTGTGATGCTTTGGGAATGTGAGTCTTGGGATTTTCCATGAAAACTCACGTCGTTTCGGCTGACAGGCCAGGGGCATTGGCGCAGGCGGCGGCGGTTCTGCGCGCAGGCGGACTGGTGGCTTTCCCCACCGATACCGTCTACGGCGTGGGCGCCCATGCCCTGCTGCCAGACGCCGTGGCGCGCCTCTACACCGCCAAGGTGCGGCCAGAGGGCAAAGCCATTCCGCTGCTGCTCGCTGACGCCGCCGACATCGAACGCGTCAGTCGTGACCTGCCGCCGCTGGCGTGGCGGCTGATAGCCGCCTTCTGGCCGGGCGCGCTGACCCTGGTGGTGCCGCGCAGCGCCTGGCTGCCGGACATCGTCACGGCCGGCGGGCCAACGGTGGCGGTGCGCTTGCCCGATCACCCGACGCCCCGTGCGCTGGCCCGTGCTTTGGGCGCGCCGCTGGCCGCCACCAGCGCCAACCTGTCGGGGCAGGCAGAGGCCACCACCGCAGCTGAGGTCCTGGCGCAGCTCGAAGGGCGCATCGAACTACTGCTGGACGGCGGCGTCTGCGCCGGCGGCGTTGCCTCCACCGTCCTCGACCTGACCGTGCACCCGCCAGCCATCCTGCGCGCGGGCGCGCTTGATCTGGCGCCATTGCAGCGCCTGTTAGCAGCCGACTGATGCTGTTGGGCATTGACGCCAGCCGCGCCTTGCGTTCGGCCGGTCAACAGACCGGCACCGAGCGCTATTCCTTTCATCTCATCGAAGCGATGCTGCGCCTGGCGCCGACGCTGCCCGGCCCGCCCTCCCTGCGTCTCTACAGCGACGTGGCGCCCGATCAGGCGACCCGGCAGGCCTGGCGCGGCGCCGATTGGCGCATCATTCCCAGTCCGCGGCTGTGGACGCACGCGCGCCTCAGCCTGGAAATGGCGCAACGCCCACCCGCCGCCCTCTTTGTGCCGGCGCACGTGCTGCCGCTGTGGCGTCCGCCGCGCACCCTGGCGACGATTCACGACCTCGGCTATCTCTTTTTCCCCCAGGCGCATCCGCCGCGACAGCGTTGGTACCTCGACTGGGCCACGCGCTGGAATGGACGGGTGGCAACGCATCTTCTGGCCGATTCCCAGGCCACCGCGCGTGATTTGCGTGAGCAGCTGGGCGTGGAGGCTGCGCGCATCAGCGTGGTCTACCCCGGCTTCACGCCCACGATGCAGCGGGTGGCTGATCCGGCGCCGGTGCGGGAAACCGCGGCGCGTTACGGCATCCGGCCGCCCTATTTTTTGTACGTGGGCACCCTGCAACCACGCAAGAATCTGGTCCGCCTGGCGCAGGCCTTCGCGCGCGTGCTGGCGCGCGCGGCCGCCGAACAACCAGACGCCGCGCCGCCGCAGCTGGTGCTGGCCGGCAAACCAGGTTGGCTCTCGGAGCAGGTGCTGCAGCCAATCGCCGCCCTGGGATTGGGCGATCAGGTGCGCGTCACCGGCTACGTGCCTGCCGCAGACCTGCCGGCGCTGCTGTCAGGCGCGGCGGCGCTGGCCTTTCCGTCGTTGTATGAAGGCTTCGGCTTTCCGATCCTGGAAGCGCAGGGGTGTCACGTGCCGGTGCTCACCTCAGACACTTCGTCCTGTCCCGAAGTAGCCGGCGCAGGCGCGCTGCTCGTGGATCCACACGACGTCAGCGCCATCGCGGCCGGCCTGTGGCGCCTGCTGACGGAGCCGGCGCTGGTGCAGACTTTGGTCGAACAGGGTGAACGCAATGTGCAGCGCTTTCGCTGGCAAACCGCCGCGCGCCAGGTGTTCGACGTGCTAGAACAGATGGGAGTCAAGTGATGAACAATCTACAGAATGTGGTTTTCGATCGCGCCGCCGGTTACTATGACCAAACCCGCGGCCTGCCGGCGCATGAGGCCAGCCAACTCGCCGCCGCGCTGTGGCAGGCCCTGGACGTGACGCCGGCGACGCATGTGTTGGAGATTGGCATCGGCACCGGCCGCATTGCCGGCCCGCTGGTGCAGCGTGGCCTGACCATGACCGGCATTGACCTCTCGCGCCCCATGCTGGCGGTCCTACGCCAAAAGTTCCCTGCGCTGCCGGTGGCGCAGGCGGACATGACCTGCCTGCCCTTTGCAGCGGCCACGTTCGACGGCGTGCTGGCCTTTCATGTCTTGCACCTGGTCAGGGGTTGGCGTGACGCCCTGGCCGAGGCGCGGCGCGTGCTGCGTGCAGGCGGCAAGTTCATCTACAGTATTCACGGCCGCGACCCAAACTCGGCCAACATGCAGCTGCGCACGCAGTGGCACAAGCTGCTGGCCGCGCAGGGCGCCACGGCCGAACGGCCAGGGACGCGGGACGACGGTCAGGTGGAGCAAGTCTTACGTCAACTCGGCTGCCGGGACCATCAGCAGATCGAAGTCATTCGGAACAAAGAGCCGGTAACGGTGCGTTCCGTGTTGGTTGAAATGGAGAAGCGCATCTGGTCTGACACCTGGCTGGTGGCAGACGACATTTTTGCCAGCACAATGGCTGCCCTGCGCGCCTGGGCGACCGATCACTTTGACCTGGACCAGGTGCAGCAGGATGAATACCACATCGGCTTCCATGTCTACACCTTCTGAGGCAACGGAGGCCGCAAGCCTGCGGCAGAACGGAGGGGCCGTCTCCATTTTGGGCGTGCGCGTCGACGCGCTGACCTGGGAGGCCTTCGAAGCGCGCGTGCGTGACTTTGTGCGCAGCGGTCAGCCCCATCACGTGGTCACGGTCAACCCGGAATTTGTCATGGCCGCGCAGCGTGACCCTGCCTTTGGGCGCGTGCTGGCGGCGGCGGACCTGGCGCTGGCCGATGGCTGGGGCCTGCTGTGGGCTGCGCGGCGGCT
>DAISHS010000085.1:0-13964 GCA_036822415.1 Chloroflexota bacterium | reverse complement strand
ATCGTTGCAGCGACTTGCAGTCGCCCGATCTGCCCCCAGTTTGAAATGCACCCGATCGCCTCGACACGAAATGAGCACTTTTCGGACTGTTGAATGAACACCGCCGGGCGCGAAACTACGCTCAGCACGGTGCATCACCATTCAACGACAGAAAGGGAATCATCTCATGGCGATCGAGACAGCGCAGGCGAACCTGGTTGAGTTGTCTGGCGGAGACATATCCATTTCGTACACCCCGCTCGGTTTTGCTGGCGCGGCGCAGTTGAACTACCGCCGCGGCGAACAGAGCCTTGTCTTCCGGGGCCCCGATGTGCGCACGCTGAGCACGGAGATCGGCGCGCTGGTGACGGTTGATCTGGACTTCGTTCCTGATTTGGAAACGGTGACGTTCAGCCTGCTCGTGCCGGCGGTCAATCTGCGCGACGGCGAGGCCTCCGCGCCGGTTGAAACCGTTGGCCTGCTGACGTCCGCCAGGACCAGCTTTGGCGGGCCGGCCCTGGTGCGAGGCCAACTCAAGACCTACCAGGCGCTGGCATTGACAGGCACCGCGCAGCTGGTTGATTTTTAACATGGCAAACGAAAGGAACCGAAGATGGCGCTCATAGGCACACAGCCGAACTTGTTCGATTTACAGGATCGTAAATACAGCATCAGCTATTCGCCGGCGGGGATTGGCGGCGTTCCCCGCTTGAACTTTGGCAGCGGCGGCGAGGCGCGCACCTTTACCGGCGAAAGCATTACCATGACGGAAACCCCCGGCGGCGCCCTGGTGTCGGTGTTGGTGGAAGTCTTTCCCGACGTGCGCACGAAGACCCTGAACCTGTTCGTGCCCATCGTCAACCTGCCGGACGCTGTCACCGAGTTTGCCATCGAAACGGTGGCGGTGCTGGTTACCAAACGCACGCCGCTGGGCGGCACGCGGCTCTTTCGTGGTCAGGCGCAAACCTACGAGACGTTGAAGCTCAAGGGCAATGCGCGCCTGGTGGACTTCTAAGCGGCCCATCACCTCTCAACCAGTCAAATCCATCATCATGAGTTCGAACAGGGAGACCCAGCATGACCGATAAAGACCAACGTTTACGCGCCGCGGCGCGGCGCCTGTACGAAGGCGACGCCGCCGAACGCAGCGCCATCGTGCAAGCGATTGTCTGGCATGTACCCGGGCATAATCCGGTGTCAGGCGACTATCACGGTTTCGAGGAATACACCAAACTCATGCCCAGCCGCATGGCGCCGCTCACGCGTTGGGATTTCAGCCTGACACATGTCATGGTCAATGGCAACTACGTCATGGTGACGTTGCACGTGCAGGGCGAACGCAAGGGCATGAGCATTGACATGCACGGCGGCCATCTGCTGCGCATGACCGATGACGGCAAGATCGCCGAAGGGTGGGGATTCGTCGCCGACCAGGAGGCGCTGGACGCGTTTTTCTCAGCATGACAACGACAACCTTTGACCGCACCGCCAGCCTGGCTGCGATCCTGGCAGGCGTGGTGGGCCTGCTCTATGCCTTCTCCTTTGTGCTTTTGCACAACGATCTGCTCAGCGCCCTCTGCCTGCTGCTGGGCGGGATACTCTCTCTGGCGGCGATGGTAGGCCTGTTTCAGCATCTGGCCAAAGTGGAAAGCCAGTTCGCCACGCTCGGCTTGATCCTGGCCGTGGTCAGCGCCGTCGGCGCTGCTATCCACGGCGCTTATGACCTGGCCAACGCCATCCATCCGCCCGGCGAGATCGTCGGCGCCGTGGCCAATCTGCCCAATCCGATTGACCCGCGCGGCCTGTTGACTTTTGGCCTGGCCGGCCTGGCGCTGTTGGTGGCGACGCTGCTGCTGCGCGGCAGTCCGCGTTTCTCGCGCGGCTTTACGCTGCTCACCGCCGTGTTGGGCGCGCTCTTGATCCTGGTCTACCTGGGTCGTCTGATCGTGCTGACCCCCTCCAGCCCCCTGGTCTTGCTGCCGGCGGCCCTCACCGGCTTTCTCGTCAATCCTGCCTGGTATCTGTGGCTGGGCGTGCTGCTGCGCCGCGGGGGCGCCCTACAGCCGAGGCTCAACCCCGTTGACCTGGGCAAGCAGTCGTGACGACTTTTAATCTTCAGCGCGCCTATTTTGATCTGCTCTGGGTGTTGACGACTGAAGCAGGAGCGTGTAGATGACCATGGAGCGAATCGAGACGATTATCATCGGCGGCGGGCAGGCCGGGCTGGCGACCAGCTACTGGCTCAGGCAGGCTGGCCGTGAACATATCGTCCTGGAGAAGGCCGACCGGCCGGCTGACGCCTGGCGTCAACGCTGGGACAGCTTCACCCTGGTGACGCCCAACTGGGCGTTTTGCTTGCCGGGCCTCGTCCAGGCCGGCGTTGATCCCGACGGGTTTATGCCGCGTGATGAAGTGATCGCGACCTTTGAACGCTATGTCGCAGAGAACCACCTGCCGGTGACGTTCGCGGTGGCGGCGACGGCGGTGGAAGCGCTGGCCGACCAACCTGGTTACCTCGTGCATACCCCCGACAAGACCTATCAGGCGCTGAACGTGGTGCTGGCAACCGGCCTCTATCAGCGTCCCAAGATTCCTGCTTACGCGGCTGATCTCCCCGCCGACCTGCTGCAGCTGCACTCGGCGCAATATCGCAATCCAGAGAGCTTGCCGCCTGGCGCGGTTCTCGTCGTGGGCAGCGGCCAGTCAGGCAGTCAGATTGCGGAGGAGCTGCAGCTGCGCGGACGGCAGGTTTTTCTCAGCGTGGGGACCAGCGGCCGCGCGCCGCGGCGCTATCGGGGCAAGGACACCTACGCCTGGCTCAACCTGGCCGGTTTCTTCGACCGCACGCCGGCCATGCTACCATCGTCCGCGGCCCGTTTCGCGGCCAATCCGCAGCTCTCCGGCGCGGGCGGCGGGCATGATCTCAACCTGCACCAGTTTGCGCGGGATGGCATGATCCTGCTCGGCCATCTGCGCGACGCGGCCGCCGGGCGCATTTTCCTGGCCGCCGACCTGCACGAGTCCCTGGCCAGGGCCGATCAAATCGAGGCGCAGCTGCTCGACCTGATCAACAATTACATTGCCCGCCACGCGCTCGATGCGCCGGCGGAGCAGCGGCCCGTGCTGCGCGACGGCTTTGCGCAGCCGCAGATGAGCGCGGTGGACCTGCGCCAGGCCGGCATCCGCACGGTCATTTGGGCGGCAGGCTACCGCTTCAACTTTGACCTGGTCAAGCTGCCGGTGACTGACGCCGATGGTTTTCCCGTGCAGCAGCGCGGCGTGACAGCCTATCCCGGTCTCTATTTCATCGGCCTGCCCTGGCTGCACACGCAGAAGTCTGGGCTGTTGATGGGGGTGGGCGACGATGCCGCGTTCATCGCCGCGTCCATCGCCGGCGCGCATCGCGCCTGATTATCAACGAGCGAGCACGATAGTCGCCGGCTGTCGGCGACGATTGATGTTGGGATCAACCCTCTGCGGCGATGCTCACGCGCCGAAGACTTCCTCCAGCGCGCGGCGCATCACCTCGAGCGGCGCTTCCTGGCCCGTCCATAGGCGGAAGGCCAGCGCGCCCTGGCCCACAAGCATCCCCAGGCCATCCAGGGTGCGTGCGCCGCGCGCCTGCGCGGCGCGCAGGAAGGCAGTCTGGGGCGGGTTGGGAATCACATCGCAGACCAGCAGCCCTGGACGCACGCTTTCCATCTCCACGGCCGGCGTCTCGTCCACGTTGGGAAAGAGGCCGATGGACGTGGCGTTGACCAGGATGTCGGTTGCGGCCGGGACAACGTAGCGTCCCTGCCAGGGGGCGAACTCAGCCTGCGCTGGCGTCTGGCTGCGCAGCAGATCCACCAGCGGCTGGCCGCGCTCAGGCGTGCGGTTGACGATCGTGATCTGCGCGGCGCCAGCCAGCGCCATTTCGACCGCCATCGCTCGCGCCGCGCCGCCAGCGCCCAGGAAAACCACGCGCTGGCCGCGCGGATCCACGCCAGCCTCCACCTGCACGGAACGCACGAAGCCCTGGCCGTCGGTGTTGTGGCCGATCAGGCGGTCGCCCGCGCGCACCACCGTGTTGACCGCACCGATCAGCGCCGCGGCGGGCGACAGGTCGTCCAGATACTCGATCACGGCCACTTTGTGCGGAATGGTCAGATTGACGCCGGCCATGTTGAACGCGCGCAGTCCGCGCATGGCGTCGGCCAGCTGCTCTGGCTGCACCTCGATGTTGAGATAGCGCCAGTTGAGGCCCCGCGCGCGGAACGCCGCCTCTTGCATGACGATCGTTGGATTCTCGGCCACCGGATAGCCAAAGACGCCGACCAACTCGGCTTTGTAGGATAGGACACTAGCGTTCATCGGCGATCTCCTCCATACTGCCCCTCGAACTTTCCGCCCCAGCAGAATACCGAAAGCCTACTCGAAGCCGTCAGGTTTGTCAAAGTGAAGGAAACGAAGGAAACGAAGGGAACGACGTATGACCCAAGAACGGTGGTCCGCGGTTGATCGCTATTTTAGCGATCTGTTCATTGCGCCCGATCCTGCGCTCGATGCGGCCCTGGCCTCGGCCGCCGCTGCCGGCTTGCCATCCATTCAGGTGGCGCCGAACCAGGGCAAGCTGCTGGCGCTTCTGGCGCTGGCCCTGGGCGCGCGCACCATCCTGGAGATCGGTACGCTGGGCGGCTACAGCGCGATCTGGCTTGGACG
This sequence comes from Chloroflexota bacterium, assembly GCA_036822415.1. Taxonomy (GTDB): domain Bacteria; phylum Chloroflexota; class Anaerolineae; order SSC4; family Amarolineaceae; genus Amarolinea. The sequence continues at coordinate 9,284 of DAISHS010000085.1, read as the reverse complement.
CGCCTTGCCGCCCGGCGGCGCGCTGATTTCCCTGGAAGCCGATCCCCGGCATGCCGAGGTTGCCCGCGCCAACCTGGCCCGCGCGGGTCTGACCGCTGGCGTCGAGGTGCGGGTCGGCCCCGCGCTGCAAACGCTTCCGGGCCTGCTGAACGATCCCCGCGCGCCCTTTGACCTGGTGTTCATTGATGCGGACAAGGTCAACTACGTAAACTACCTGGCCTGGGCGCTGCGGCTGACCCGGCCTGGCAGCCTGATCATCGCCGATAATGTCGTGCGCAAGGGCGCTGTCATTGATGCCGATAGCGACGACCCCAACGTGCAGGCTGTGCGGCGCTTCAACGCCGCCGTGGCGGCCGAGCCGCGCCTGAGCGCCGCGGGCATCCAGACGGTGGGCGTCAAGGGCTACGATGGGTTAACGATTGCGCTGGTGATCGCCCAGTAGGGGCGATCCCTTGCGGTCGCCCAGTAGGGGCGATCCCTTGCGGCCGCCCAGTAGGGGCGATTCCTTGCGGTCGCCCAGTAGGGGCGATCCCTTGCGGTCGCCCAGTAGGGGCGATCCCTTGCGGTCGCCCAGGCCGCGTGATCGGCGCCTGGTCAGTCTCCGGCGCGCGCCAGGTTCAAAGCCAGCAAGCGCGCCAGCACCTCCTCATCCGCCAGGTTGGGCGGCCAACCGTAGGCGGCAAAGACGGCGGCGTCCAAGCGGGCATGCGCCTGGACCAGCCAGGTCGGCCGTTGGTTGTACAGGTTGGTCAGCGTGCGCTTTTTCAACTCCGCCGCGCTGGCGCCCGCTGGATTGAGCCAGGCGTCGCGCAGCCGCACCAACGCCTGCGCCGCCTGTGCAATCGCCTGCACCCGCGCCTCATTCAGCGGTTCCTGCCCCGGCGGCCAGGGGAAGGGGTAGGTCTCGAAGGTAGTGGTGGGAGTGTAGCGAAAGCCGCTTTCCGCCTCACGCAACTGCGTGCCCATGCGACGTGCCCAGAGTTCGTGCGCCCTGGCGTGCAGGACGCCAAACATATAATCGCTTTCCACCGCAAAGACAATCGTGCCGTCGTTAGCCAGGGTGTTTGCCTCACGCCAGACGAAGATTCTGTGTTTCGAGACACGCGGTGTCGCAATGTAGCGCGTTTTGCCTTTGAGGGCGTTACGCATTTCCGGGCGTGGTCTTGCATACTGCCACCACTGGCCCCGATAGTCGTCTCGGCGTAAAGCCCGGACCGGTAAAATGCGCTGCCGTACAAACTCGAACGGCGCTTCGTACTGAGACGCCTCTTCCATATCCATCAGACCAAAATCAATCGTCCACTTGTTGCGATCGTTCTGAACGAGGTCAATCGCGCTGACCACCGGACGAACCACGTCGGTGTTTGGGCGTCCATTGACATTGATGGGCCTGGCCAGGAGCTGCTGAGCCTCTTCGAATTCAATATCAAAGGGGGCTTTGGGTGAAGGCCCCTGGAATGAAATGTCTCGATTCTCGCTGAGCCATCGTGCTTTCGTGAGATCAACACCTCTCGTCAGGTCCGAATTGATCACGGCAACATTTACATCGTCAAGCATTCTTAGCTGTTCCAGACTATTGTCGAAACCGATCATGGAGACATGAACGGTCGCTCCGTCGAGGATCCAGTTTCGGTCCGATTGCGCCCAGAAAATATCCCCGGTTTGCTTGATTCGCTCCAACACGGTGCGATTGGCTCCGCCACGGATGCCCTGGGTCGCCAGTAACCCGGCGCGCTTGGCCTTGCCGGCTTCAATCATGCCCCGCGCCTTCTCGAACCAATAGCACACCAGGTCGCTAAAATTGGGCAGGCGGTCGCCGTAGAGCTTGAACAGGTCGTTGGTATAGGCGTCGCCCAGCTCGCTGCGAATTTTGCCCCCGCCCAAGAACGGCGGGTTGCCGATAATGACGTCGGCCTGCGGCCATTGCGGCTCAACCGGCTGGCCGGCGGCGTCGTAGGCCAGGATGGCATCCAGGCGCCGCACGGTCTGCAACGGCTTGAGGATCGGCTCCGGCGGCGCGCCGAAGCCGTTAACGCGCAGCCACTGGATGTAGCCGATCCAGATGGTGGCCTGCGCCAGCTCGTGCGCAAAGGGGTTGATCTCCAGGCCGTAGAGTTGCCCCGGCGAGGGCGCAATGTCTGCCAGCGGCGAGATCGGCGTCAGGCCCAACGCCAGCATCAGGTCGTAAATTTCTTTCCACAGGTCGAGCAGCGAGAGCAGCGCCAGGTAGAGGAAGTTGCCGCTGCCGGCCGCGGGGTCGAGCACACTGACCTGGGCCAGCTCGGCCGCAAAGTCCACCAGCAGGTCTTGCAGCTTCTTGTGCAGGCCGGCCCGTTTCGCTCCTTTGGCCGCATCGCGCTGACCCGCCAGACCCTGGGCCTGTGTCTGCACCGCCGCCCAGCGCTGACGCAGGGGCGCCATCAGCACCGGCTCGATGATCAGCAGGATGTCTTCACGGCTCGTGTAGTGCGCGCCGAGCTGCGCGCGTTTGGCCGGGTCCAGCCCGCGCTCGAACAGGGCGCCAAAGATCGTCGCGTCGATGGCTGACCAGTCCGCGCCGCTGACGCGGGCCAGGATCTCCAGCCCGGCGCTGTTCAGCGGCAGCACGGCGGCGTCGTCGAACAGGCCGCCGTTCACGTGGGGAATCGGCTCAGCGCCAAACCAACCGCCCGTGGCCATGGCCGCGAAGAGCTGACGCGACTGGCTGGCGAAGGCGGCCGGCTGCTGGCGGGTGCGCGCGACCAGGCGCGCAAAGAGGCCCTCGGGCAGCAGGCGCACATCTTCGGCAAAGAGGCAGAAGAGCAGGCGGATCAGGAAATGAGCAATGGTTGACGGCGCGTGGCTGTCCTGGCGCAGCAGATCGGCCAGGTGCGCAAACTCCGCGGCCATGCGCTGCGTAACCATCTCTGGCGTCTCGGCCGTCTCGAAAACAGTGGGTTGATAGAAGATCGCGCGCAGCCGTTCCATGCCCAGGGGCGTCAGCAGGTCGTCCAGGGTCAGGGTTGTGGGCGTGTTGGTGCGGTTGACGAAATTGGGATGGATGACGATCGTCTCGATGTCGCTGACCACCAGCAGCGGCGGGTTGTGCAGCGCAGGCCGGTACTGCAGCAGCTGCAAATACGCCTTGTCCAGGTTAGCGTGCTTGCCCTTGTACTCCCAACCAAAGCAGCCGGCCTTGAAGACATCGGCAAAGCCCTGGCCGCCGCCCAGCTTGGCCGCGCCGTACTCGAAGGTAAAATGGGTGCCCGCGGCGTCGGCCGCGGCCGGCGTCGGGTGTCCCAGCAGCGCGCACAGATCGAGGAAATGCTCTTTGGCCGCGGCGCTCTCTTTGAGCGTCGCCTGACGCCATTTGGTCACAAAGGCTTGCGGTGTGAGGGTTGGCGGCATCATGGGGCTCACTTCATGGCAGTGGAAACAAAAGGGGCGGTGTGCAAGTAAGCGCCTGCACACCGCCCCTGAGTGAATTCTTACGGGCAGGTTGCGCCGGTGAAGCGACCGGCCACGGCCTGCACATCGAGGATGTCGACCTTACCGTCGGGCGCGGGGTAAGCGCCTGCGCCGCCGGCCACATCGTTGCGCACGGCAAAACCGCTGGTCTTGCCCCAGTCGTTGGCGGTGAAGAGGATGTCGCCCACGTCGCTGGCGCCGCCGCAGCTGCAGTTGGTGTCATACCACGAGCACGACTTGATGCCCACCACCACCGGGTCGTGGTCCGATGACCGGTAGGCGTCGGGCGCGTAGAGGCTGATGACCTGACCTGCGGACTTGAACTCCACATTGTAGTCGAGCGAACGCGGCTCGTCCGCGTTGATGTGCCATTCGCCGACGCCGGAAATCGCCGCGGTCATGTGCGGGGTGGTCAGGGCGTGATCGAGATAGCCGCTCTGCGCGTCGAAGACGTAGGAATAGGCGCCAGGGCCGATGTTGCTCTCCACCAGGTTGGTGTAGCCCGCGTTCTTGATGGCCGTGATCGGGTCTTCTTTGGTGTACGAGTTCAAGTCGCCGATGATGATGAAGTCCTGGTCGCTGCTGCCGGTGGGGTCGGTGGCAAGCCAGGCCGTCAGCTCATTGGCGGCCATGGTGCGCGTCACGTTACAGTTGCCCTGGCCGTCGCCGGTATCGGGGTCAGGCGGGAAGGTGCCGGCGGGCGTATCGCAGGCGGAGCCTTTGGACTTGAGGTGATTGACCACCACGGTGAACTTCTCGCCGTAGGTGGCATCGGCAAAGGTCTGCACCATCGGTTGGCGATTGCGACGAACCGCCGCGCTTTGGTCGAACGCGCCGGTGGTGAGCGTGGCAACTGCGCCGACTGGCGTTACCCTGGCCGGCCGGTAGATGAGGTCAACGGTGATTTCGTCGCCGCCAAAACTGGCCACACCCGGGTTGATGAAGGCATAGGCGCCAGGCGTGGTCGCCGCGTTCAGCCCGTTGACCAGATCCTGCAGTGCGCTCGTGGCGCCGTAGCCGTCGTTCTCCATTTCCATCAGGCCAATGACATCTGCATTGAGGCCGACGATGGCGCTGATCGTCTTGGCGCGCTGGCGGTTGAACTCGGCCAGGGTGTTCGCGCCGCGCGAGGTGGGGAAGCCGCCGCCCAGGCCGTCGCCGTTGAAGTAGTTCAGCACGTTGAAGCTGGCCACGCGCACATTGCCGCCCACGGGCGCGGGCGCGACCGTGCGCGGGTTGCTGTGGGTGATGCTGACCGGCGTAATCGGCTCGATCATGTATTCGCTGCCATAGTAGAACAGCACGCCGGTCAACCCGCTGACGGTGTCGCCCGTGCGCAGCGTGTTCGACGCGCTGAGGCCCGGCGGCGGGTAGACAATGGGATCGCGGTTCTGTTGCAGGTTGGCATCGTCCATTAAGACGCGACTGCGGTTGTTCAGGTCTTGCAGCAGGTCACGCGGGCTGCCGGCGCCGCCGGGCAGCACCAGCGCGGTCGGCTGGTAGAGGCGGTCGTTGACGGAGAGTGAGACCTGGCCGTAGCGGCCCAGGTTGAAATGTTCGGTGGCATAGAGCGTGGCAGGGATTTGAATCGCCATGCCTTCGTAGCGTTCCCAGTCGCTCAGACTGCTGACCGGCAGGGTCACGGTGCTGGGGGTGGCGGCAGGGCTGCCCGGGCAGGTGATCACGCTGCTGACGCTGTTCAACTCGGTCAGATCGAAATACTCGGTGACGGTACCGGTGACGCGCACGACCTGACCGACGCTGACGTCGACGCCGAAGCCGTTGTCATAGACGAAGATGCCTTCGGACGTGGCCGGATTACCGTCGGCGTTGCTGTCCTCTTCCTGGACGAAGAAGCCGCTCAGTTCCGTGGCGGTTGACTGGAAATCGCCCTTCACCACACCCTCGATGGTTTGGGTCGTGCCGACAAGCGGGCTGGCCGCGCCGCTGCCCTGGATCGCGCTGATGAGCGTGGCTGATCCGCCGCAGACGGAGGTGGCGCCGGTTGTAAAGCTCCAAACGTAATTGCTCGCCAGGGCATTGCCGGCCAGGTCGGTGATGGTGGTGGCCAGGGTTGCGGTGTACAGCGTGCTTGGCGTCAGCAGGACATTGGGCGTGAAAGTGCGGTTGGCGCCGCTGCCGCTGATCGTGCCGGTGACGCTGCCGCCGGCGCTGATGACGGTGAAGTTGCTGGTGGTGACATTGGTCACCGCTTCGCTGAATGTCACCTGCACCGTGCTGTTGAGCACGACGTTGGTTGCGTTGCTGATGGGAACCGTACTCTGCACGGTGGGCGGCGTGACATCGGCGCCGCAGGTGTTGATCGGAGTGCCGCTGTAGCGCGGACTTGGCGTGGCGGCGGTGAAGTCGGCCGCGTTGTCATCGGTATCGGTGCAGCCGCCGTTGTTGCGAAACGCCGCGGTCGTGTTGAGCAGGCCGGGCGCAGCGCCGCTGCCCTCATAGGTGGTTGCCGTGCCGTAACCCACAAAATCTATGACATCCGGGTCGGCCAGGCCGGTGATGGCGGTGCTGTTGGAAGCGACGGCAATTTTGCCGTTGCTGGCGCCCATGTTCAGGGCGCCGCTGTCATCGTAGTACGGCAGCACCGCGCCTAATGAGCCGCAGCCCTCTTGAATCAGGACATACGAATGGGCGGCGACGGTCATGGTCACCGCCAGTGTGTCCACGTTCCAGCTCGTGCCAGTGGGCGACGCGTACTGCACCGACCAGCCGTTCAGATTCACAGCAGCCGCGCTGCTGTTGAAAAGCTCAATATAGTCACAACGGAAGGTGGGGCTGCCGGAGGTGGCGCCGCCGCCGCCGTAGATCTGGCTGATGCGCACGCTGTTGGCATCAGGCGCGGCGGTGGTGGTTGCAGCGAGAACGGTCGGGACAATAATCAATAGGCTGGCGATCAGGACGCTGAGCAGAAGCAGGGTGCTCCCGCTGAGGGCGTGACGGCCTGGGCGCGAAACAGTTCCAGGTTGCATGGTCGGTTCCTCACTTTCAAGTTGCTTCATTGCTGCTTGGTAGAACCAAACACAGGGGTCATTGAACGCTCAATTCATCTATTCTACTACCAAATGGCCGAATTGCCAACAGTTGACAGGTTGACATTTCGCCGCACCCATGCGATACTATTAGTAGTTTGATAATGAACCACTAACGATGGTGAGCATGAGCGACTATCTAATGCGCCAGCTGGGCGCCCTGGGGTTTACCGAATATGAGGCGCGTGTTTACCTGGCGCTGCTGCAAAACAACGCCGCCACCGGCTATCAGCTGGGCAAGGCGTCAGGCGTGCCGCGCAGCATGGTCTACGAAGCGCTGGGCCGCCTGGCGCAGCGCGGCGCGATTCTGACCTTGCCGGAGGATTCCAAAGGTGTGCGCTACGCGCCGCTGCCCCCGCACGAGCTGGTGGCGCAGATGCGCCGCCAATTCGAGGCCACGGTGGAAAACCTGGCCGCCGACCTGGCCGCGCTGGCCGCGCCGACCTTGCCGGCGCAAATTTGGAACATCGTGGGCGATGAGCACATTGTGCAGCGCGCGCAGGCCATGATAGACGCTGCCCAGGGCGAGCTGTACGTTGGCTTACACGATCGCACCCTGGCGCCGTTGCGCGCCGCGCTGACTGCGGCGCATCAGCGCGGCGTCGAAGTGCATACGCTGCTCTTTGGCGAGGCCACCTTCGACGTGGGCGAGGTGCGTTATCACCCGCAGGCTGAAACGGAGGTGCACCGGGTTGGCCGCGGCATTGTCATCGTCGTGGCAGACCGTCAGGCTGCGTTGATCGGCGGCGCCGCCGAGGCAGCCAGCGCGGCCTGGACTACCAATTCGCACCTGGTGTTCGTGGCCCGCGAGTACATCTGGCAGGAGTTATTCACTCAGCGCCTGGGACAGGAGCTGCCGCTGGAGCTGTTGGCACGCCTGGCGCCGCTCGATCGTGCGGTGCTGGGAAGGGACCCCTGAGAAAACTAAGGAGGAAAACATGGCATCCGTTGGGAGCGCGCTCGTGCCGGCGCGTGAGAGTCACGGCCTGGGCGCGCGTTTGGGCGAAATCATCCTGGGCGGACAGGATGGCCTGGTCAACACACTGGGGGTTATCCTGGGCGTTGCCGCCGCATCGCAGGACATTCGCATCATCATTGCCGGCGGTCTGGCCGCCACCTTTGCCGAGTCCATTTCGATGGGCGCGGTGGCCTACACCTCGTCGCTGGCCGACGCCGATTTTTATCATGCGCAGGTCGCGCGTGAGCAGCGCGAAATTCGGGAGATGCCGGAGCTGGAGCGGCAGGAAATCCGTGAAATTTTCCAGGGTTGGAGCTTCGAGGGCGAGCTGCTTGAGCAAGTGGTGGCGCACGTCAGCCAGCACGAAGAACACTGGGTTGACATCATGATGGCGCATGAGCTGGAACTGCAGCCAGTGGATAACAACGGTCTGTTCAAGACGGCCCTGCTCGTGGGCTTTTCGGCCTTTGCCGGCTCCTTGATCCCGCTTGCGCCCTTTTTCTTCCTGCCGCCTGCGCAGGGGATGGTTCTGGCGCTGGCGCTGTCGGCCCTGGCCTTGTTCCTGGTCGGCTTTTACAAAGCACGGATTACCGTCGGCGTGCCGGCCCGCAGCGGCCTGCAGATGATGATCATCGGCATTGCCTCCGCCCTGGCCGGGTACCTCATCGGCGCGCTGTTTGGCGCGCCGGCCAGCTGAACGGCCGGCGCTGATAGCTTCGCGGCCCCGCTCTCACGCGGGGCCGCGCCTGTGGGAGCCCGCGCGCACCGCCCCTAATCGCAAACGGGCCGCATCTCGTCAGAGACGCGGCCCGTTCGCTTGCCTGGCGCGGGCGCAAATCAGCCCGCGCGCGCCTGGGCGCTCAACAATCCGGCGCCGGTCAGATCAGTGGGGCGGCGCTGGTAGCTTCACCACCTGGCGCGCCAGGAAGACGCTGTTCACCAGCGCGCCGTTGGTCATGACATGATCAGCCACCGCCAGGTCGGCGAAGGTGATCGGCGTACAGGGCTGGCCCTGGTTGGCCGCGCAGAAACGCGTGTTCGCATCGGTGGTGATGACCACGCTGTCGCCGGGCATGATGCCCAGGGACGGCGGCAGGGCACGCCCCACCTCCAGCGTGATCGTGTGCGCCGCGCCGTCCAGGGCGGTGATGGCGCCGGTGATGGAGAACATCTGCGGCGGCAGCGGCGCGTTGATCAGGACGTCCTGCGCATAGAAGTTGCCCTGGGCGCGCACACCCAGAATCATCAGCGTCTGATTCAAGGCCACGTCGGTAAAGGCGCCGGGCACGTTGCCGGTGTTGGTGTGAATGGCAAAGTGCGTGCGCTGATTGGTGTGGATGGTGGCCGTTGTCGGCGGCGCGCCGCGGTTGCCGCGGTAGATGACCACGTGGACGTTAAAGGTGTGGTTGGCGGCGTCAATCGCGGTGACCGTGCCCCACAGCACGAAACGGGACGGCGGCGCCGGCGGGTTGGGGTCGGCTGCCAGGGCAGGCATCGCGCCCACGGCCAGTAACAACACCAGGAACAGGAACATCAACCTCTTTTTCATGCTAAACCTCCGAGCTGAGATTGGGGGATACCAGGTGACAGCCAACCGCGCCTCTGCCGCATGCCCGATGGCGCCAGATCAGCCGCGACGGCGATCGGTGGGCTGCTTCTGTTCAGTATGACGCAAGAGCAGCCTCTGCGGTCAAATCAGTTTTGACCGGCCCATCCTCAGATTGGGCGGGCGCCGGCAGCCTAACGCCCGGGGGGACGGCTGGGCCGCGGCCTGGGCGGCGAGGGCGCGCCCGGGGTTGGCGTTGGGGGTGGCGCGGCGCGTTCCGTGG
>DAISHS010000084.1:0-14008 GCA_036822415.1 Chloroflexota bacterium | reverse complement strand
ACGATTGCAAAGTCCACCTGCGTGGACTACACCCCGAAACTGAAATGCACCCGGGTAATGCGGGTGGCTTTCAACCACAGGGACACAAAGATATTTTCATTGACGGTTGCGCCCGGCCGGTTCCGAGTTCAACATTCAACATTCCGAATTCATCGTTCCCTGCAGCCAGCCGCTTTGGGATATCGGCCCGCGATTTGGGATACTTTGGGTAATTTGACAGATAGAACAATCGTGCTACAATACATACGAACACATTTTCTATTCAGACACACGATCGCAGCGCCCAGCCGCGAACGCCGGGCGTGGTCACAAGGAGGCACGATGAGTCTGTCCATCAATCTGTCAGAACGTCAGCAGCGTATTGTTGATTTCATCCACCGCTATATCAGCGAAAACAACTATCCACCCACTATTCGGGAGATTGGCCAGGCCGCCGACATCAGCTCCACCTCTGTGGTCAAATACAACCTGTCCAAACTGGCCGAATTCGGCATCCTGGAACGCGACGCCCACAACTCGCGGGGCATTCGCCTGCGCCACGAGCCGCTAGAGGTGCTGCTCAGCGCCACGGGCGTCCGCATCCCGCTCTACGGCGCCATCACGGCCGGCGCGCCGATCATGCGGCCGGACCTGTCCGAAGCGCCCAGCGTCACCGACACCATCGAGCTGACCCGCGACATCGTGCGCGAACCGGAAAACGTCTACGCCCTGCGCGTGCGCGGCGATTCGATGATCGACGCGCTGGTGAATGACGGCGACCTGGTCGTTCTGCGCAGTCAGCGCGTGGCCGAGAACGGCGAAATGGTGGCCGCCTGGCTGCCCGAACGCAGCGAAACCACCCTGAAGTATTTCTACCGCGAGGGTCGCAATGTACGCCTGCAGCCGGCCAATCCAGCCTACACGCCGCTGATCTTTCCGGCGGAAAAAGTGGAAATTCAGGGCAAGGTGATCGCCATCATTCGCCAGCTGGACTAGCAGCGATGACCTCTTCTGTTTTTCTGGCCCTGGGCAGCAACCTGGGAGACCGGCGCGCCAACCTGGTCCAGGCCGTGCAGCGCCTGGGTCAGGCCGTGCGCATCGAGACGCTTTCCTCGGTCTACGAAACGCCGCCCTGGGGCGTCAGCGAGCAGCCGGCCTTCTTCAACCTGGCGCTGCGCGGCGCCACACGGCTGGCCCCCGACGCGCTGCTGACCTTCGTCAAGCAGATCGAGCAGGAGATGGGGCGCCAGCCGACCGTGCGTTATGGGCCGCGCCTGATTGACATTGACATCCTCTTTTACGACCAGCTCGCCAGCGTCAGCGCAACCCTGACGCTGCCGCATCCACGCCTGCACGAACGCGCCTTTGTCCTCGTTCCCCTCAGCGAAATCGCCCCCAACCTGCTGCATCCCGCGCTGGGGCGCAACGTGACGCAGCTGCTCAGCCCGCTTCCGCACGACGACATCGTTCACCGCGGCGCCATTGATCTGGCGACCGAAGCCGCGCCATGCAATCCTTTGGCCTGGCGTCCGGCGCAGGCTGCGCCCCCCGCCTGGGGTCAACGCACCTACGTCATGGGCATCATCAACGTCACGCCCGACAGCTTTTCGGGCGATGGCCTGGCCCGCGCCGGGGCAGAGGCGGCGGTTGCGGCCGCCATCGCGCAGGGCGAGCGCTTTTGGGCCGAAGGCGCCGACATCCTGGATGTGGGAGGAGAAAGCACCCGCCCCGGCTCCAGCCCCGTTGACGCAGAGATGGAGATGCAGCGCGTTCTGCCGGTGATCGAAGGCCTGGCGGCGCGCGTGCCGCTGCCCATCTCGGTAGATACCAGCAAAGCCGTGGTGGCTGCGGCCGCGCTTCAGGCCGGGGCCGGGGTCGTCAATGATGTCTGGGGTTTGCGGCTCGACCCTGACCTGGCTGCCGTGGCGGCGCAGGCGCACGCGCCGGTGATCCTGATGCACAATCGCAGCCATCCCAAAGACGCCAGCCAGGAAAGCCGGCTGGGCGGGCGTTATGTTGGCGTGCAGTACGATGACCTGCTGCGCGACATTCAGCAAGAGTTGGCGTTTTCGGTGGCTTTGGCGCGCCAGGCCGGAATCACCGACGCGCAGATCATCCTGGACCCGGGCATTGGCTTTGGCAAGACGCGTGAGCAGAATCTGACCCTGCTCAACCGCACGGATGCCATCAAGGCCCTGGGGTTTCCGGTACTGGTGGGGCCTTCACGCAAATCCTTCATCGGTTACACCCTCAACCTGCCGCCTGAGCAGCGGCTCGAAGGCACTGCGGCCGCGGTGGCCGTCAGCATCGTGCGCGGCGCGGACATCGTGCGCGTGCACGACGTTCTGCCGATCGTGCGCGTCGCGCGCATGACCGACGCCATCGTGCGGGCCTGAGACTTGCTGCAGGGTGTTTTTCAACGCAAGGGATTCCATTTCTTTCTTTACGTCCTCGCGCCCTTGCCTCTTTGCGTTAATTTCTCACGCTGGTGCAGACGGCCAATGGCGTCTGACCAAATCAGCGGCGCGTTGGATACCCACGGTCGGGTCGCCATCGCCCTCGTATTCGATCACCAACGGGCCGCGGTATCCGGCCTGCGTGAGGATGGTAAGCTCGGTAGGATAGTCAATGTTCGCTTCCTCGCCGCTGACCGTGAACTGCCCCGCCTTGGCATGTACGTGGATGGCGTAAGGCGCCAGCAGCTCGATGCCAGCCAGGCGCTGCGCAGGCGGAAAATTGCCCAGGTCAAGGCAGACGCCCAGCCAGGGCGAGTTGACCTCCTGCACCAGGCGCAGCATCGCGGCCGGCTCCGTCGTCAGGCCCCAATGATTCTCCAACGCCAGGCGAATGTCCGCAGCCTGCGCCAGCTCGACCGCGGCGCGCAGCCCGACAATCACCCGTTCCATCACGCCGGGGGAGGCTAAATCGTCCGATTTCTCGCGGCGATCGCTGGTCACGCGCAGGATCGGCGCGCCCAGCGCGCGCGTCGTCGCCAGGCCGGCGGCCACGTAGCTCAGCGCGGCCCTCTGCTGGCGCGGCTGTCCGCTGAAATCGCTGTTGAGGGTGAAAGCCAGGCAGCGCACAGAGGCCTGCGCGCAGGCTTGGCGCAGCCGGCGCCGCGTGGAGGCGCTGCCCACCCAGGCGCGTTGAAAGGCGGGCCAGACGTCACGGCCGGTCAGCCGACCCTGCAAACGCCAGGGCAGGTAACGCAGGCGGCTCAGGCGCGGCGGCGGGTAAAAAAGGTCGTTCAGTTCCACCAGGTCGAAACCAAGCGCAGCCACGCGCGCCGGGATGTCAGGCAAAGTCAGCCGGCCGGCGTAGAGCGCGGCATGAAAACACCAGGCCGAAACCCCCAGGGAAAGCGCCATGGTTCAGGCCGTCACCTGGACGCCGTGGCCTGCAACCACCCGCCCGATCTCCCAGGCCAGCTGGCCCAGCTGCGCGCACATCTCATAAAACATCGTGCGCTGCGCTGGCGGCACGGCGAGCAGCAGGCCGCCGGAGGTTTGGGGATCGTACAGGATGCACTCGTCCTCCGCGCTGAGACCGGGCTGCAGCTCGACACGGGCGCTGAAATAGCGACGGTTGCTGCTTGTGCCGCCCGGCGCCATGCCGGCCTGCGCGTAATCACGCGCGCCAGGCAGCAGCGGCAGCGCCTCCAGCGAGATTTGCAGGGCGCCGGCGCTGCCGGCGGCCATTTCGCTGGCGTGGCCGAGCAGGCCGAAGCCTGTGATGTCCGTGGCGCACTGCACGCCCGCGGCCTGGCCGGCGCGCATCGCCTGGCGATTGAGAATCAACATGCTGGCAATCGCCGTCTCCACGTCGGCGGCCGCGGCTTTTTCACGTTTGAGGGCCGTGCTGATCAGCCCCGTGCCCAACGGCTTGGTCAGTACCAACAGATCGCCCACCTGCGCGCCGGTCTTGCGGAAAATATGGGCCGGGTGCACTTCACCTACCACCGCCAGGCCGTAAACCGGTTCCGGATTTTTGATCGTATGCCCGCCCACGATGATGGAGCCGGCGCGTTGCACCTGCTCGGCCCCGCCGAGCAAAATCTGCGCAATCGCCTCGGCGGGCAGGCTTTCAGGAAAAGCGGCAATGTTCAACGCAAACAAGACCTCGCCGCCCATCGCGTAGACATCGCTCAGGGCGTTGGCGGCGGCGATGGCGCCGAAAGTGTAGGGGTCATCCACAATCGGGGTAAAAAAGTCGGTCGTGGCAATCAAAGCCCGTTCGGCGCTGAGCTGATAGACCACGGCATCATCGGGCGCGTCGAGTCCAATCAGCACCGCGGGGTGTTGCTGGGAGGGGAAAAGCGGTTCGAGCTGACGCAGAACCTGCGCCAGGGCTTCTGGAGCCAGTTTCGATGCTCAGCCGGCGCAGCTGGCCAGGCTGGTCAAACGCACACGGCCGCGCAGGTCATCGGTTGCCATCGTTGTTGATCTTTCCAATCTTCAGAATAATTCTCATCGCTCGCGGGCGTCGGCGGGGCGCGTATTATAGTCGAACGAGGCCTGCTTGGCAAAGCGATTCCAAATGATTCACCCTTAATCATTTGACAGTGACGCCAAAGGACAGGTATAATGCACGACACGATACGGGAGAGGAGCGCCTTTCTTCCTCGCCCGTTTTCTGCTGTTATAAACTGGAACCAAGTTCAGGCTGCCGCTCTCGTAACGGCTGTTGAACAGAATTTTTTAAGGGTAGGAGTCTCTGATGCCAAAGCGAACGTGGCAACCCAAAGTAAAGCGGCGCCTGCGCGTGCACGGTTTCCGCAAGCGAATGCAGACCACCGATGGTCGCAATGTGATCAAGGCCCGACGTTTGAAGGGTCGCAAGCTGCTCTCGGTTGCGCTCACGTGGCGCAAGATGCCGCCGAAATAAGCGCGCAGCGGTCTAGCGGTCATTGAAGCGGCTTTACCGGCTGCGTGAGCCGGAGCGCTTCCGCCAAGTGCGCAGCGCCGGAAAATCGTGGGCCAGTCCACTGTTGGTGCTCTGCGCCTTGCCCAATGGATTGGAAAACAACCGTTTTGGTTTCTCGGTCAGCCGCCGGTTAGGCGGCGCCGTACGTCGCAATCGCGTGCGTCGGCGTCTGCGTGAAATCATCCGCCTGCATAGGGCGGACATGGGGCCTGGGTGGGACGTGGTCATTATTGCCCGCCCGCCTGCGGCCCAGGCCAATTTCTCAACCCTGGAAGCGGCCTGTTTGACGCTACTCAAGCGTGCCCAGTTATTGTTATCGTAGGTTTGATCGTTGACGCATGGCCAAGGCTTTCACCCTGCAACTTATTCGGCTCTATCAGCGCTTCATTTCGCCGGCGCTGCCACCTAGTTGCCGCTTTACCCCAACCTGCTCCCATTACACCTACGAAGCCATTGCACGGTATGGCGTTGTCAGGGGCGGCTGGTTGGGCGTCAAGCGGATTGCGCGCTGCCATCCCCTGAACCCGGGCGGCTATGACCCTGTGCCCTGAGGGCGCTTCCACCCGGCGCGCCCGCCGCTGAAGCAATGAACACGGCAAGCGCCCGGTGAGAAACCGACTTTCGGCAAGCCTGCCCATAGCGGGCGCCGGATTGATCCGACGCCAGGTTCGTGTGCTACTCAAGATTGACTGTGAGGTTGACTGGTTTTGTGTTGCTAAAAGGAACCAAGATGCGCAAATTACGCTCGGTTGGTCTCATTATTGCCCTGCTGGCGCTGATGCTTTTGCTCACCAGCTGCGGCGCGCCAACCTCGACTGATCCCAATGCTCCGCCCAGCGGCTGGTGGCAAACCTTGATCGTGTTCCCATTGGCAAGCGCCTTATCCTGGATGAACTCCACGCTGGCGTCCATTGGCATCCCCTATAGCTATGGCTTTGCGATCATCCTGTTCACCATTCTGATCAAGATCGTTACTCTCCCGTTGACCATGACCCAACTGCGTTCCATGCGCACGATGCAGCACTTGCAGCCGCGCATGCAAGAATTGCAAAAAAAGCACGGCAAGGATCGCGAATCTCTCTCCAAAGCCCAAATGGAATTGTACAAGGAAGCAGGTTACAATCCGGCCAGCGGTTGTCTTCCTCTGCTCATTCAGATGCCAATTCTCTTTGGTCTTTACCAGGCGCTCTATCACCTGACGAACATCGGCGAGCTGGTGAAGCAGGCCTTCTTCTGGATTCCGGACCTGGCTTACCCCAAGCAAACCGAAGGTTTACGTTGGATTTCAACCAAATTTAGCGCCGGTGAGTATGGCACGTTGATTGGCTATTTGATCCTGCCGGTCCTGCTGGTGCTGACGCAGATCATGCTGCAAAAAATGTCGCAGCCAGCGGTTGCTTCCAACCAAGATCCGGACCCGCAGCAGGCGACGATGCAGCAAACCATGACGTTCATGCCGTTAGTCTTCGGTTTTGTCTTCATCTCTTTGCCTGCGGGTCTTTCGCTCTACTACGTGGTGAGCAACATCCTCAGCATGATCCAGCAGTATTTCGTCACGGGTTGGGGATCTCTCAAAATTCCTGGCCTCAATCTCAACAACCTGGCGCCGGCCGTCAGTGCACCGATCGAAACCTCGGTCCCGAAGGATAACACCGTCGCAGCCACACGCGAAACCGAGGCCGAAGCCACGCGCGCACGGCGTCGCATCAAGAAGAGGAAGTAGTTGGCTATGGCTACCCCACAAGAAAGCATTGAAGTTCGCGCCAAAACAGTCGAGGCGGCCCTGCGCGAGGGCTTGCGTCGCCTCAATCTGACGCGTGAGCAGGTGGATGTCGAAGTCCTATCCGAAGGCAGCCGCGGCATCCTCGGTTTTGGGGCCGAAGATGCGCGCATCCGCCTGACGCCCCGTGTAACCAGCGTCAGCCCGCAGACACCACCGCGCCCGGTGCGGGTTGAACCAGCGCCTGAGGCCAGGCCGGTTAGCCCACCGCCGCGCCCCGCTCGGGTTGAACCAGCGGTTGAGGCCAGGCCAGTCAACCCGCCGCCGCGCCCAATCAAATCAGAGCCGACCACAGAGCCTGCGCGCCCCGCCGCGCCCGCCGCGCCCGTGCAGGAACCAGCCGCCGCCGTGAGCGAGCCTTCGGCCCCGGCCCCGGCCAAACCCAAAGCAGAAAAAGTGGCCGTCAGCGACAGCGTCCTGGTGGACACGGCCGCGGAAATCCTGGGCAACCTGCTGAACCTGATGGGCATCAACGCCACCGTGCGCGGGCACGCCGCCTCACCCGATGCAGGCAGCCGCGATGACGAGCCGACGCTCATTCTGGACATCGTAGGGAATGACCTCGGTATCCTGATTGGCCGTCGCGGCGAAACCCTCAACGCCCTGCAATACCTGACCCGCCTGATGCTCAACCATCGCCTGCATCGCTGGAGCAACGTGGTCGTGGATGTCGAGGAATACAAGAACCGCCGCGAGCGCGCGCTGCAGCAGTTAGCCACACGCACGGCCGAACGCGTCGCCGCCACCGGTCGCACCCTGGCCCTGGAGCCAATGCCCGCCCGCGAGCGCCGCATCATCCATATGGCGCTGCGTGACCACCCTGAAGTTCACACCGAGAGCGTGGGTGAGGGCGAAAGCCGCAAAGTGACCATTATTCCCAACACCACCCATTAGCGAGACGCCAGCCGTTGAACGCGGCGTCCACCGCAAACTTGCATGACGTAAGAAGTCCGGTTTCCTGAAGGAACCGGATTTCTTTTTGGGCGTGGGTTTCTTTTGGTTTCGTGACGCCTATGCTACAATGAGACGCCGAACGTGGCGCTCTGCGGAACATTCTGATAGGCGTAATTTTTCATGCCGAATTTTTTGGTTGTTGGTCATATCACACGCGACGTCCTGGCGCAAGGCGGCTTTGTACAAGGCGGCACCGTCACCTACGCGGCCATCACGGCCGCGCGGCTGGGCGCGCAGCCGGCTATTCTGACGCGCGCCGCGCCTGATTTTCCGCTGACGCCTGCGTTGGACGGCATCCCGATCGAACGTTTGCCTGCGGCCACCACCACCACCTTTGAAAATCGTTATCTCAACGGACATCGCCAGCAAATGGTGCACACCGTGGCGCCCCCGATCAGCGCGGCAGACGTACCGGACGCCTGGCGCCAGATCGCCATGGTTCTGCTCGGCCCGGTCGCGCAGGAGGTTGATCCGGCCCTGGCAACGGCCTTTGCTGACCGCCCGGCGCCGAACCAGCCGCCTCTCGTGGGCGTCGTGCCGCAAGGCTGGATGCGCCGTTGGAACGAGGATGGTCAGGTCAGCCGCCAGCCCTGGCGCAGCGCCGCCGCGGTCCTGGTGGGCGCGTCCGTGCTGATCTTGAGCGACGAGGACCTGGGCGACGACCGGGCCGCGCTGGACCTGTACCGCCGCCTCTGTCCGCTGGTCGTGCTCACCCAGGGCGCGCGCGGCTGCCAGGTCTGGCAGGGGGAGCAAATGACCCCTGTGCCGCCGCGGCCGGCGCGTGAGGTTGACCCGACGGGCGCGGGCGATGTTTTTGCCGCGGCCTTCCTGATTCGCCTGGCCGCCACCGGCGACCCGCTGCGGGCAGCCCGCTTTGCCAATGTCGCCGCCTCGTTTTCGGTCGAAGGGCCTGCCACCCAGGCCATCCCCAGCCTGGCCCAGGTCGAAACCTGGCTGGCCCAACACGAAAGCGCCGAGCCGGGCGCGCCGCTCTCCCCAGCGCAGGTTTCCCTGTGACGCGCATCCTTGCCTTTGCCAATCAAAAAGGGGGCGTGGGCAAAACCACCACCGCCGTCAACCTGGCAGCCTACCTGGCGCAGGCCGCGAAACGCGTGCTCCTGGTGGACTGCGACCCTCAAGCCAACGCCACCAGCCATATTGGCCTCAACCCGCAGCACGCCATCTACGGCCTTTACGATGTGCTCGTTGACCAGATGCCGCTGGCCAGGGTCGTCTCCCTGACCTATCGCGTGGGGCTTGATCTGGTGCCTTCGGCGCCGCGCCTGGCCGGCGCCGAGGTGGAAATGGTGGGGATGCTGGCGCGTGAGCATGTGCTGCGGCAGGCGCTGGAGTCCGTAGCGGCTGATTATGATTATGTCCTGCTCGATTGTCCCCCCAGCCTGGGCTTGCTGACCATCAACGCGCTGACGGCGGCCGGCGGCGTCATCATTCCCATTCAGTGCGAGTATTTCGCCCTCGAAGGCCTGGCCCATCTCCTGGCCACCATTGACCTCGTGCGCAAAAGCCTCAACCCCAGGCTGACGGTGCAGGGCCTGGTGTTGACCATGTACGACGCGCGCACCAACCTGGCGCAGCAGGTGGTGAGCGAGATCCGCAAAAATGCGCCCGCCCCGGTCTTCCAAACGCTCATCCCGCGCAACGTGCGCCTGAGTGAAGCGCCCAGTTTTGGCGAGGCCATCTTAACCTACGCGCCACGCTCGCCAGGCGGCCTGGCCTACGAGGCCCTGACGCAAGAGCTGGTGAGCCAAGAAACGTCATCGAGAGGCAGGCAACCGTCATGAGCAACATCAAACGCGGTCTGGGTCGTGGCCTGGGCGCCTTGATTCCGACCGCACCGCCGCCCGCGCCGGAGATCAGCCAGGCGCTGGTGGAACTCGATATTGCGGCCATCGCCCCGAACCCGCGCCAGCCGCGGCAAACCTTCGACAGCGAGGCGTTGCAGGAGCTGGCCGCTTCGATCCATGAGCATGGCCTGATTCAACCGCTGATTGTGACGCGCGCCGTGGGCGCGCAAGCGGACGCCGGCGGCCCGGCCTATTTCCTGATTGCCGGTGAGCGGCGCTGGCGTGCGGCGCGCTTGGCCGGTTTGAACCAGGTGCCGGCTATCGTCAAAGAGGCCCCCGGTTCAGACCAAGCCGTGCTGGAAATGGCGCTGGTCGAAAATGTGCAGCGCGCGGATCTCAACCCGCTGGAAGAAGCCGCCGCCTACCACATCCTGATCGAAGAGTTCGGCCTGACGCAGGCGCAGGTAGCCACACGGGTGGGCAAGGCCCGCGTCACGGTGACCAACCTGCTGCGCCTGCTGCGCCTGAGCGAGCCGGTCAAAGAGGCGCTGCTGGCCGGCGTCCTTTCGGAAGCGCAGGCGCGCCCGCTGGTTGGCCTGGAAGAAGACCTGCAGGCCGAGGCTCTCGCCATCATCCGTCACCGCCGCCTGACCACACGCCAGGTGGAAGAGCTGGTGCACCGCCTGACCCTGGCCGCCGCGCCAGAGGCAGCCGCGCCGGGCGAGCCTGACCCGCAGGCGCTGTACGTGCAGGCCCTGGAAAGCAACCTGCGCGAACGGTTGGGCACCAAGGTGGAGATCACCCGCAGCGCGCGCGGCCGCGGCCGCCTGGTCATTCATTTTTACTCCGACGAAGAGCTGCAGACCGTAATTGACGCCTTTGCCGGCGCCGAGTAAGACCCTTTGATTCCAAGCTAAGGGGGAGAGCCACGATGCACGCAACGATGCTCCTGACCAATGCCCGCGTCTATACGCAGGATGCCCATCTTCCCAGCGCCCGCGCCGTCGCCCTGGCGGGCAATCGCATCCTGGCCGTCGGCGACGACCTGAGCCATCTGGCCGGCCCACATACGCTGACCTACGACCTGGGCGGCCGCACGCTGCTGCCCGGTTTCATTGACGCCCACATTCATTTCGTGGGCTGGGCCTTGCAGCGGCGCTGGGTTGACCTGGCGGGCGTCGTGAGCGCGGCGCAGGCCCTGGCGATCATTGCAGACAAGGCTGCGTCCCTGGCGCCCGGCCGCTGGCTGCGCGGCGGCGGCTGGGACGCCAACGTCTGGCCGGAGGGGCTGCCCACGCGGCAGATGCTGGATCAGGTTACGCCCCATCATCCCGTGGCCCTCGACAGCAAAGACTGGCATTCGCTGTGGGTCAACAGCCTGGCCCTGGCGCGGGCCGGCATTGGCGCGGGGACGCCTGACCCCAGCGATGGCGTGATCGAGCGCGACCCGCAGACCGGCGAGCCGACCGGCATCCTGCGCGAGAACGCGATCAACCTGCTGGATGGCGTGATCGCGCAGCCGGGCCTGGACGAAAGCTGCGCGGCGGCGCGCGAGGGCATCGGCCTGGCCTGGGCCAACGGCCTGACCGGCATCCACGAGGCCAACGATACGCCCGAGGCGCTGGCTTTCCGCACCTACCAGGCCTTGCTGCGCCGCGGCGAGCTGGGCCTGCGCGTCAACCAGGCCATCCCGCGGGCGCGCCGCCAGGCCGCGAGCGAGCTGGGCGTGCAGAGCGGTTTCGGCAGCGAATGGCTGCGCCTGGGCAGCGTCAAATTCTTTGCCGACGGCGCGCTTGGCTCGCAGACGGCCTGGATGCTGGAGCCATACCAGGGGCGCGCGGACTGGCGCGGCGTCTGCACCCTGGACCCAGAGGAGTTCACCGAGGAGGCGTTGGCCTGCAGCGCGGCCGGCCTCAGCGTGATGATCCACGCCATTGGTGACCGCGCCAACCGGCATGTGCTGGATGCGCTGGCCGTGGTGCGCGGGGCCGAGCCGGAATGGCAGACCGGTCAGGCGCAGCCGGCGCGGCCGTGGCCGCCGCTGCGCCATCGCGTCGAGCATGTGCAGATCATTCACGCGGACGATGCGCCGCGGCTGGCGCAGCTGGGGCTGATCGCCTCCATGCAGCCGATCCATGCCACCAGCGACATGCGCAACGCCGACCGCCTGTGGGGTGAGCCGCGGCTGCGCGGCGCGTACGCCTGGCGCAGCCTCTTGAACACCGGCGTTGCGCTCGCCTTTGGCTCCGACGCGCCGATCGAAGCGCCGGACGTGCTGGCTGGCATCCACGCCGCGGTCACCCGCCGCCGCGCAGACGGCTCGCCTGGCCCGGCCGGCTGGCAGGCGCAGGAGCGGATCAGCGTGGCGGAGGCCGTGCACGCCTACACCCTGGGCGCGGCTTACGCCAGCGGCGAAGAAGCGATCAAAGGCTCGATCACGCCCGGCAAGCTGGCCGATCTGGTCGTGCTCGATCGCGACCTTTTCGCCTGCCCGGCGGAAGAGATTTTGCAGGCGCGGGTTGAAGCGACGGTATTGGATGGCAAGGTGGTGTATGACAAGCTGAACATCTAGCGGATGTTCAGCTTCTATACTGGGGTCAGGTCGCTGTCGAGTTGGGGCAGGTCAACCAGGCGCACGTTGTGCGCAGTCGCCAGAGTACTCGCGGCGGGCGTAAACCCGGCGCGAGCAAAGACGACGTGATGGACGGCCCAGCCAGCGCCGGCTTCGGGCAGCAGCGCCAACAAGCGCGGCGTTTTCACCTCGAGCAGATCACTGATCACACTGCGCGGCACGGCCTCCGCCCCCCATTTACATTCACCGAGCAGCACGGCCTGGACGCGCCAGGAAAGAGCCACGACGTCCACCTGCACGGTTTGCCCCCAATACCCGCTGACCATTTGCGGCACGAACGCCAATTGGCCGCGACGTGCTTGCATGAGCGTCCATTCCCGGCACAGGTCTTCGAACGCAGTCAGCCCAATGAACGCACGCATCTGCTCCGAAATAGCCTGCCACAAGGCGTCCTTCAATTCCAGTTCGATCAAATCCTGGTTGGGTTCCAGAAAACGGTAGTAAAAGCGCAGAAACGGGTCGCGCAAGTAATAACGGCTTTGGGTCGTTCGTTGTTTGGGCGGCACCGTGGCTGGCAGGCGGCGTTCTACCAACTGCAACTCCACCAGGCGCTGCAGATACTTATGCACATTGCTGGCGGCTATCGCGCCCGAAGCCGCGATTTCTTCTGGCGTGTGGCGATTGTCAGCGATGGCGCGAATAATGGCCGTATAGTTGCGTGGCTCGCGTACCAGGTCGCCAATCAAAACGAAAGGCTCTGTGCGAAACAGGCCAGTGCGGCGCAGAATCGTACGTTCCAGGTTCTCACGCAATGTGTACTGGTCGCTAAACTGCTCCAGGTAAGCCGGAATTCCGCCCAATATCGCATAAACGGCCACCCGCCGCTCAGCGTCATAACCAGGGAGAAAAGAGCGCAGCGCATAGAAAGGCAATGGATCAAGACGGAGCTGGGCCGTAAAACGCCCATACAACGGCGCGCGGTAGGTTTGCAGCTGGTTCATCAGGCCAATGTGTGAGCCGGCCAGCAGAAGGCAAATCTGGGTTTGCTTGATGTGATGATCCCACGCGTTCTGCAAGAGCGAGGTAAACGCATCATCTACCTCGATCACATAGGTGAGTTCATCCAGGATCACGATCAGGCGCTGTTCCGCGGCCAAAATCGCCATCTGCTGAAAAACCTCGCTCCACGAATCGTAAGCGAAACTGGCCGGCATGATGTCGTTCGGGTGTGCGTAGCGCCACAGGGTCTGGGAAATGGATTGCAGCAGAGACGGTGCGGGCTGACGACTGGCAACCCAGTACAAAAAAGGGCGACCGCTGCGTCGCGCCCATTCAATCAGGAGCGTGGTTTTGCCCACGCGACGGCGACCAGAAACGATCATCAACTGTGCGCCAGGACGCGTCAGGATGTCATTCAAATCGGCCAGGTCACGCTCTCGATCGTAAAACATGGGCAGGTCTCCGTATCTTGTGTCACTGACACAGCATACGGAGATTGTAGCAGATAGCGCGGCGGGCGTCCAGCGGAGCTATCAGCTTGACGGTTACGCCAAACCAAACACCTTACGAAGGCGCGCGCTAACCTGAGCCTGCACGGCAGGCGACAAAACACCCAGCTCGCGTTGCAGCAGGGAAGTCGTGACTGTCATCAAGCGGTGTAATTGAAGTGTGGATGAAACCTGGAGTCCCGTTGCTCTGAAGTCCGTATGGCGTGCGTCAATAACCAAATCGGTTTCCAGGAGTTTATCTGGAATACGGCTCGTGACAAAAGCCAGGATCACGTGTTTATGCGGCCCCATGGGATCGGTGAGACAAACGGCAGGGCGGACCTTGCTGCTGGAAAGGTCATCGAAAGGAAACGGGACGAGAACGACTTTATGCCTCGTCACGGAATGGCTTCCCATCGCTCAAAGAGTAAATATCTTCCTCGGCATCTTTGAGAAACGCAAACGCCGGATTGCGGGCCGCGGCTGCCAACCACTCGGTCTCTTCCCA
>DAISHS010000083.1:0-14173 GCA_036822415.1 Chloroflexota bacterium | reverse complement strand
CGGCGGCGCAGCCAGGGCAAAGTTGCCAGTTCCCACGGGTGAGTGCTCAAATTGGCGTGCACGATCGCGGGCGTGGTCGCCTGGATGGTGCGCAGGTAGGCGGGCGCGGCCAGCAGCTGCGCGGGCAGGCGCGCCAGATCGGCCAGCTGGCTGCCCGTGGGAATGTCAACCGGCGCGAGGGTGACGCCGGGGGCAAATCCCAGCGGCGCGGGCGCTTGGGGCACAACCGCCGTCACCTCGACGCCAGGCTCCTGCGCCAGGGCGTTAGCCAGGGCGGCGGTGTAGTGAGCCATGCCGCCGCGCGGCCACAGGTTGATGAGCGTGACCCGCAGCGGCTTCGGCGCCGCGCGCTGGTTAGCGGCTGGCATGGCTGTCAAGCACGCGCTGAAAAAGCTGAACATACTGTTGGACAATGGCCGGCCAGGTGAAGCGTTCGGCAATCTGGCGCCCGCGCTGGCCCCAAGCGGCGCGCAGAGACGCATCGTTGGTCAGGAGGGCCAAAGCCTCCGCCAGGCGCTCCACGTCCGCCCAGGGCGCCATCAAGCCGTTGCCGTCCAGCAGCTCTTCCAGGCCGCCAGTTTCTGTCACGATGACCGGCAGGCCACTTGCCATTGCCTCCAGCAGGGCCATGGACATCCCTTCATTGAAAGAAGGCAGGCAGAAAATGTCAGCCTGCGCGTAGACCGCGGGCATCGCCTGCCGCTCGACGAAACCGAGGAACTGTACCTGGTCGCTCAGGCCGCTGGCCTGTGCTTGCTGGCGCAGGCCAGCTTCGGCGTCGCCCGTTCCGGCCAGAAGCACGCGCAGCTTGATTCCCCTGGCGCGCAAGCGCGCTGCCGCGGCCAGCAGGTGCTGCTGCCCTTTGCGCTCGATCAGGCGCGCGGCGCACAGCACGGTTAGCGGTTCGTCGGGCGGCCGTGGCGCCGGGCTGACCGGTGTAAATTGGGCCAGGTCAACGCCATTGACAATGATGTCAATCGGCAGCGCCGGCGCGGTTCGCCAGGCCAGGGCGCGATGCCGTTGGCTGATGGCAACCACGGCCGCGGCCTGCCGCCAGATCTGACGAATGAAGGGCGTCAGCGCCAGATAGACATAACGGTAGCGGTTCTCGAAGCCGGGTACGTCCGGGCCTTGCAGAGAGACGATGTAAGGCAGGTTCAGGGCGCGGCGTAATGCCCAGGCGATCCCGCCGGCCGGCACCCCCGCGAAGGCAAAGCAGAGATCGTAAGGCCGCTGTTGCGCCAGGTCGCGAGCATAGCGATAGCCGCGCCAGGTGTAGCGCAGCAGTTCCACATTGGTCGAATGATGGATGTTGCGATTGTCCACCGGCACCTTGTGCAGGCGGATGGCCGGCGTCATTTCTGCATACTCGTAGTCGCGGCGTGAGCGGCTGGACGTGACCAGGTCAACCTCGACCTCCTGATGCAGCTGGCGGAGTCCGTCCAGGAGGTGGTAGTTGACGACGCCGGTGCCGCCGCCGAGCGGTGGATATTCGTTGTCCAGCATCAAGATGCGCATGACGGTGGTCGGTTTCTCCTCAAGAAGCGGGGCTGGGGGCGGGGGCTTTAGTCATCGAAACCCCAGCGTTCGCCGATGATGTAGATGGGCCGCTGCTTGACCTCATCGAAGATGCGGCCAACGTATTCGCCGATGACGCCCAGGGCAATCAGCTGGATGCCGCCGAGGAACATCATGCCGACCACGATGGTGGCAAAGCCGGACGGGAACTCTGGCAGCGTGAACCGTTTGTAGACTGTCCACACCGAAAGTAAGAAACCGAGGAACGAGACGAACAGACCAAAGAGTGAGGCCAGGCGCAATGGCACGTAGGAGAATGAAAAAAAGCCATCGAAGGCCAGGCGCAGCAGTTTGAACAGGCTGTACTTTGGCTGTCCGGCAAACCGTGCGGCCCGGTTGTAGGGCACGCCAATCTGGCTAAAACCGACCCAACTGCGGATGCCGCGTATAAAGCGGTTGCGTTCTGGCATCTGGCGCAGCACATCGGCGACGCGGCGATCCAGGACGCAAAAATCGCCCGCATCAATGGGAATCTCCACGTTAGCAACCTGGTGCAGCAGGCGGTAGAAGAGGCCATACGCGCTGCGTTTCAATATATTTTCCTTGCGTTCCTGCCGAATCGCGTAAACCACGTCGTGGCCCTGACGCCACGCCGTCAGCAGCGCGGGCAGCGCTTCCGGCGGGTCTTGCAGGTCGGCGTCCATCACGATCACTGCGTCGCCGCACGCGTGGTCAATTCCGGCGCTGATGGCCGATTGATGACCGAAATTGCGCGAGAGGCGTAGAACCCGCATGTGCGGATCGCGGGCTTGCATGGCGCGTAACAGATCGGCCGAGTCGTCTTGACTGCCATCGTCCACAAAAATGATTTCGTATGACTCGCCCAGCGCAGCCATGACCGCGCTCAGCCGCTGATGCAGCTCCGCTAAGTTTTCGCTTTCATTGAAAACGGGCAGCACCACCGAGTAGCGCACCACGTTTTCGCTCTGCGCTGACCCGTCGCGCCTGGCGCAGTCCTGATGCAGCGCAAAGGGGCGGCCGCTGGCGCTCAGCACTTGCTCGAGCGCCTGCGCCAGCGCGTCATCGTCCGGCCGATCGTTCGACGCGGGCAGCCACACCTGGATGCGCGGGGCGCGGCTGCCGGTTCTTTGGTTCAGGTGGTGTGTCATCCCCGCAATTCCTAAATTTCTAAATTCCAATCGCGTCAGGTTGGGCCGTCAACCGCCTGGCTGCGCATGATTGACCTGGTTGGCGCTGGCGCTTATCGTACCATAAGATGACGGGTCAGACCAAAAGCTGGCCGTGGTTGAAAAATCGGTCCTTTTGGCTCAAGCAAACCTTCGATGCTTCGGGTTGATGACATTCGCTGAATTTCTGCCCTTGCGCCGCCGGTTTTGACAGGCTGTTGTGACCGGGGTACACTGACCTGACCGGAGCGCGGGTGCATTTCAAACTGGGGGCAGATCGGGCGACTGCAAGTCGCTGCAACGATTGCAAAGTCCACCTGCGTGGACTACACCCCGAAACTGAAATGCACCCCCAGAGCGCCAGACGTGCGCAGGCCGGCGCTTATTTTTGTGACGAGGAGCGAGCTTCCGATGACCAGTTTCTCCACGCGTGCGGTTCACGCCGGCGAGCGTCTGCCCACGCCTGATTATACCCCCACGACCACGCCGATTCATCCGGCGGTGACTTACCTCTATGCGGAAATGGAGGACCTGGACGCCGTCTTCAGCCGCGCCAAAGAGGGCTACGTCTACCGCCGCTATGGCAATCCAACGACGCGCGCGCTGGAGATCGCGCTCGCCAACCTGGAAGGGGGCGATGCCGCGTTGACCTATGCTTCGGGCATGGCCGCCATGCACGCGGCGCTGCTGGCCGCCGGTCTCAAGGCCGGCGCGCAGGTCGTGGCTGCCCGTGATTGTTATGGCGCGACCTTTACCCTTCTCGAGCGCTTGTTCAAAGAACAGGGCGTCGCCGCCCACTTTGTGGATGTAACTGACCTGGACGAAGTCGCGCGCGCGCTGCAGTCCGCCGCGCCGGCAGTGCTGGTATGCGAGACGATTTCCAACCCGCTGCTCAAGGTGGCAGATGTGCCGGCCCTGGTGGAACTGGCGCATGCGGTGGGCGCGCTGGTTATTGTGGACAGCACGTTTACCACGCCCTACCTGCTGCGCCCGCTGGAGTGGGGGGCCGATTTCGTGGTTCATTCGATCAGCAAGTACATCGGTGGGCATGATGATGTGCTGGGCGGCGCGGTGATCACGCGGCAGGCGCACGAAGAACGCCTGTTTGACCAATTGAAGATGCTGGGCGCCAACCTCTCCCCGTTCGAGGCCTGGCTGGCCCTGCGCGGTCTCAAGACCCTGCCCCTGCGCATGCGCCAGCACTGCGCGAGCGCGCAGCAGGTGGCAACCTGGCTGGCGCAACATCCCCGCGTGACGCAAGTCAACTACCCTGGCTTGCCTGCTCATCCGCAGCATGCGTTGGCGACGCAGCTCTTGCGCGGGCCTGATGGTCAACCGGCCTATGGCGGCATGGTCAGCTTTGCGTTGGGCGCGGCCGCGCCGCCCCAGGTGATGCGCTTCCTGGAACGCCTGCGCCTGGTGTTGACCGGCACCTCGTTGGGCGATGTTTACAGCCTCGTGCTTTACCCGGTGATGGCGTCGCACCGCGCCTTGACGCCAGCGCAGCGCGCCCAGGTTGGCATCGGCGAGAGCCTGGTGCGCCTGTCGGTGGGCATCGAGGAGACGGCCGACATCATCGCCGATCTTGCGCAGGCGCTGGAAGCGGATTGACATTTTCAGCGGTAGGATTTATATTGTAGGCATAAGCAGAGGCAAACGACGAGGCGCTTGCAGAGGAGGCGGCAATGGCCGATAACATTCGCTATGGAATTCCGCTAGGCAACGTAGATACGGCCTGGCTTCACATGGAAGACCCGACCAATCTGATGATGGTAACGGGCCTGTATATTTTCGATCAACCGGTTGACTTCACCCGTCTGCGCGACACCGTGCAGTATCGCTGGATAGATCGCTTCAGCCGTTTTCGGCACAAGGTGGTGCAGCAGGGCAGTAAAGCCTACTGGGTCACCGATCACAATTTCAACATCAACGCCCATCTCCACCGCCTGGCTCTGCCGCCGCCAGGGGACAAGACCGCGCTGCAGGAGTTCGTCAGCGACCTGATGAGCACCCCGCTCGATTTCTCCAAGCCGCTGTGGCAGATGCACTACATCGAGCATTATGGCGAGGGGGGCGCGCTGCTGATACGCCTGCACCACTGCATCGCGGACGGCATCGCCCTCATGCACGTCATGCTTTCCACCACCGACACCGAAGCGGACGCCCCGTATCCAACGCCTCCGCAGCGTGAAGAACACCGCCGGCCCGGCTGGCTTGAAAGCACCTTGCGCAATGCCCTGGGCATGGTCGCCAGCGCGCGCAAGGTCACCGACACCCTGATTCATGAGAGCCTGGAAACCCTGATGAACCCCGGCCACGCCCTTGACCTGGCCGGCCAGGGCGCCAGCGCCGCCGCGGCCCTGGGCAAGATTCTGCTGTTGGGGCCAGATCCGCACACGGTTTACAAAGGCCCTCTCGGCGTCTCCAAGCGTGCGGCCTGGTCCGAAGCGATCCCACTTGCCAACGTCAAGTTCATCGGCAAGGTCCTGGGCGGCACCGTCAATGATGT
This sequence comes from Chloroflexota bacterium, assembly GCA_036822415.1. GTDB lineage: Bacteria > Chloroflexota > Anaerolineae > SSC4 > Amarolineaceae > Amarolinea. Next base: position 8,959 of record DAISHS010000083.1, on the reverse strand, counting down.
GCTGTTGACGGCCATGACCGGCGCGCTGCGCCGCTACATGGAATATCGCAACGACCCAACCGACGGCATCAACATTCGCGCCATGGTTCCCGTCAACCTGCGCTCCCTGGAGGAAGCGTACAAACTGGGCAACCATTTCGGCCTGATCTATCTCTCGCTGCCCATCTTCCTGGTTGACCCCAGCGAGCGCCTGCTGGAACTGAAGCAGCGCATGGACGACATCAAGGGCACGCCAGAAGCCGTCGTCGCCTTCCAGATTCTCAACACCCTGGGCATGATGCCCATTGACGTGGCCGAGCAGATGATCAACATTTTCGGGATGAAATCGTCTGCCGTGATGACCAACGTGCCTGGCCCGCGTCAGGCCATCTACTTTGCCGGCCAGCGTGTGCATACGAGCATGTTCTGGGTGCCGCAGTCGGGACGCATGGGATTGGGCGTCAGTATTTTCAGCTACAATGACAGCGTGGTGTTGGGCATCGCCACCGATACCGGGCTGGTGCCCGATCCAGAAAAGATCAACGAGTTCTTCGAACAGGAGTTCGTTGACCTGCTGGCCTTTGCCAAACAAAAGCAGGCCCAGGGGCAACCTGCCCTTGCCGCGCCGCCCGCGCAGGCTCCCGCGCCGGCTGAGGCGGAGGCCGCGCCGGTCAGGCCGCCGCGCCAGCGCAGACAGGCGATCGAGACCATTGCCGTGGAGGAAGCGCCTGCGCCACGCGCGGCCGAGACCGATCTGGCGCAGGAATTAGCCGTCCCAGACGCGCCAGGCGTGCCGTTGGCGCTGCACGAGGCAAACGCGCCTGAGGCGCTGATGACCGAAGCAAGCGCAGAAGCGCAGGCGTTGAGCCTGCCCGCAACGCCGACCAACGGAACGCACGCGGCGGCCATGAGCGAGCCGCAGGCCGTTCTGCAAAGGTCAACAGCATGCCAGGCTGTCACCAAATCTGGCCGGCCGTGCAAGAATGTGGCTGTGGCGGGTTCCGCATACTGCCGGGTTCATCAGGCCTGAGCTGGCTGCTCGTCCTGGCTGGGTGACTGGCCGCTGTGGGCGCAGCCGCGTTTCTCACAGACATCGGAAGTCAGCGCTGACTTCCGATGTTTCGCTTTGGCAGAAAGGTGCATCTCTCTATGAATACGCTACCGATTGTCAAGATGACGCTCTACAAGCACGGCGTTGGTTTTTATCAGCGTCGCGGCATGGTTGACGGCGAGACGACCTCCGTACAGTTTCGCAAAGATGAGATGAACGACATCCTCAAGAGCTTGACCGCATTCACCGTCAGCGGCGGCCAGGTCCTGGGCATGGACTATGCCACGCCTGAGGATAAGGGCGCGCTGCTGGCGCGTTCGTCTATCCACCTTTCCGATGCCGCCAGCCTGCGCGACCTTCTGCGCGATATCCGTGGGCGCAGCGTGGTGGTGACCACCGCCGCAGAGGCCCTGGCCGGCATCGCCGTGGGCGTGGATTTGCCCGGTGAACGCGAACCGTTGACGGCTACGCTGCTCTCGGTTTTTGTACCGACCCAGGCTGCGGTGCGCACCGTCAAGGTGGGCGATATTCAACAGCTGACCCTGACCGACACGCGCGCGGCCAGCGATCTCGCTTACTTCCTGGAGACCAGCCTGATGGAAGAGGAGAAGCGCTCGGTCACCGTGCGCCTGGCCGCAGGACGTTCGGATGTGGTGCTCAGCTACATTGCCCCCAGCCCCATCTGGCGCGTCAGCTATCGCCTGGTGGCCGATGAGCAGGAGGGTCAGCCAGGCAGCCTTTTGCAAGGCTGGGGCCTGTTCGATAACACCTTCGATGAAGACCTGGACAACGTTGACCTGACCTTTGTGGCTGGGATGCCGGTCAGTTTTATTTATGATCTCTACACCCCTTTCACGCCCGAACGGCCGGTGGTCAAGGAGCAGGCGCGCACCGTGGCCCGGCCGGTAGAATTTGCCGAGGCGTTGTCAGCAGCCCCAGAGACGATCACGCTGCGCGCCATGCGGGGCGTGGGCCGCGGGCCGATGGCGGCTGACATGGCTACGCCCGCGCCCGCCGCCAAGATGAGCGTCGCCGATCTGGCCGAGTCCACGGTGGTGGCGGCGACGGGGCAGGCCCAGGGTGAATTTTTCAGCTACGTCGTTTCTACGCCCGTCACCGTCAAGCGCGGCCGCTCGGCCATGGTGCCCATTTTGCAGGCGCAGCCGCTCCTGCGCAAGGAGCGCATCTACAACGGGCGTAAGCATCCCGTAAATCCGATCATTACCGCCCGTTTCAAGAACGACACGGGCCTGACCCTGGAGCGCGGGCCGTTGACCGTGGTGGAGGCCGGGGAGTATGCCGGCGAAGCGATGCTGCCCTTCACCGCGCCCGGCGGCGAAATTTTCCTGGCCTACGCCGTTGATCTCGGCGTCAAGGTGACGGAGGAGACGAGCACTGAGCAGCAGCTCATTTCGGTCAACATCTTCAATAAATTGCTCTCCTTCCAGGAATACCAGATTCAACGCGTCGTCTACCGCGTGGACAACCACAACGACCAGGCGTTGAACATCCTCATCGAACACCCGCGCCTGGCTAACTACGATCCGCACGAGACTCCGCCGCCGGCCGAGACAACGGCCGATGCCTATCGCTACCTGGTGCCGGTCGCGGCGCATGGCACGGCCATTTTCACGGCCGCACAGCGTCGCCTGACCGCACGGCGCGAAGAGGTGCGCAATCAGCGCTTCGACCTCTTGCAGCGCTGGCTGCGCGATCATCAGCTCGATCAAGCCACCTTCGACCGTATCAAAACCATCCTCGCGCTGTACGATCGCCTGGCCGAGCATGAAGCTGGTATGCGCAAAAATGAGGCCGACCGCCAGGCCATCTTCAACCAGCAGAAGGTGGTGCAGGGCAACCTGGGGGCGCTCAAGGAACAAGGCGAAGAAGGGCAGCTGCGCGGTCGCTACGTGCGCACCCTCAACGAGCTGGAGGATCAGCTTGCCAAATTGAAGAAGAGCGACGAAGACCTGCGCGCGGCCACTGAACGCACCAAAGCGGAGATTGACAAGGCGCTAACGATGTGAGATGGATTGAGAAGGCGCTGACGATGTGAGGGCAGACCCTCTCACAGGTTATCAGCCTGCGAGAGGGTTTTTTGTCTGACTGCTTACGATCCTGCGCGCAGCTTGCGCACGCTGGGCAGGTATTGCCGCTGCCACCCCATCATAAACTGGGCAGCCGCGTAACTGGTCTGTTGACTGACAGTAGCCCTGGCTTCGAACGTGTACTGGCCTTCCGGCGCCACCGGCAGCGTGCCGCTCAAGCCGTAGGTGAAAGCGCCCGGCATGACGTTCAGCGTCGTGTTCTGCGTGAAAGCCGGCACGACCTGTCCACGGGCGTCGAGCAGACGCACCTGCACCTCAGCCGTCACCGGCGCGTTTCCGCTGTTGGACAGCGTCCACACCGCGCCCAGCATGCGGCCGGGCAGAAGGTGAACGGCCGGATTGCCCTCCCCATCGAAGGCGGCCACGCTGGTCACGGCCAGCGGTGAGCAGGTCACCGGCGCGATGCCTACGTTTAGATCGGTCACCTCGGGTGGCACGGTCACCGTGTAGCTCTGGGTGTCGGCATAGCACGGCTTGCTGATGCGGATAAAGAACTGGCCCGCCGGCGTATTCCAGCCGTAGCGCCCTTCCGTATCGGTCACCTGTGGATTGTACTGCTCGTAGTTCCACGCGTTCCATATCACGTCACCTGTCACCGGGTCGTGACGATACAGTGTCACCACTGCGCCTGGCGCCCGTTGCTGGTTGCTGCTGTCGTAGATGTAACCGCTGGGATCTATGCAAAGCTCCTTGTGGATTGCCACCGGATCGCTCAGGATCAGGCCGTCCGCGTACAGCGCTTCCTTGTGGATGTAGAAGATCTGCGGAATACCACCCTGGTAGAGCGCGACGTTGACACCGGTGCCGGCGTAAAGGTTGCCGTTAGGCGTACTCCTGACCCAGTTCAGCACGCCGATCACGGTTCCGCGGTCATTTTTCAGGATGACGCTCAGGGGCGCCTCGCCGAAAATCTCCACTACGGTCCCAATGGCCGCGGCCGTACCGCAGGTCGTGATCAGCGGCACGTTGCCGCCGGTGACGCCTTGCCAGGTGCGACCGTTCCAGAGCACGGTTTGTGGCCCCAGGCGCCGCTGGGCACGCGTTGCCGTCGGGGTGGGGGTTGCGGTCGCGCCGCTTGTGGGCGTGGGCGTCGGGGTTATTGTGGCGCGTGTCGCGGTCGGCGTTGGGGTGGCGGTTGGCCCAAACGCGGTCGCGGTCGGCGTTGGCGTTGACCCTGTCGGCGTCGGCGTCGGCGTAGCCCAGGATGTGGCGGTCCAGGTCGGTGTGGGCGTCGGCGTCGGCGTTCTTGTCGGCGTCGGCGTGGCCGTCGGTGTGAAGGTAAAGGTGGGGGTTGCGGTGTGGGTCGCTGTGGCGGTGGGCGTTGACGTGTCCGTCGGGGTAGACGTTGGGCAGAAAGGCACGGCGATGTCTTTGCCCGCGGTCAGCGGCCCTGGCCCGCTGCCAAAGGTGGCCGTTGCTGCCACGTGCAGGGTGGTCGGCGCATTGACCGGATCGGCGATGAGCTGCCAGGTGGCCGAGCGTGCATCGTTAGGCGCCAGGTCGTGCCAGGTCTTGGTGGCATCTTCGCCAGGCGCCAGGCGCATACCCGCAGGCAGGCTGATCGTCGTCTGCGCGCCGGTCCAGACCTGGGTGGAGCGATTGACAATCCAATGGGTAACGCTGAAGGTGAACTCTCCACAGCTCAACGCGGCCGGCCCATCCATCCACGTCTCGCCGCCGCCCTCGCCGGCCATGCCATAAAACGTGACGATGCGCCGGGTGGCGTTGGCCGCCAGGTCGGCCGGATTCCAATAGACCGCAACCGCGCTGTCACTGGTGAAACTCTGGTTGGGGTCTACTGTGTAATCCCACGCGCTTCTGCTGACTTCGCTCCAGCGTGCGACCAGGAAGCGATCGGGCGTCGTCGCCTGCCCCCCGGTCAGCAGCCCCTGGCCCTTGAGCAGCGCGGGGTCGAACGTCGAGCTTTCGAACGCACGCCAATACGGCGGCATGGCCGCGCCCGTGAACTCGCGTTCGTTTGTCAAATTGCCCGCGCCGGGGATAAAATAGGGCGCGCCATCGTTGCTGCCGATTTTCACATCGAGCATGACGCGAATCCCGGCCGTCATGGTCTGGCCGCTCTCATTGACCACCACATACTCGATACGCGTGGTGTCAGCACGAGCCGTGTAAGGATTATTGACCAGGGACAGGCGCTGTTCAACCCGCGCCCCTTGCAGCGTCCAGATAGTCACGATCTCACTGCCGACCACGGTTGGCCCTTGCGTTGGCGCAGACAGGGACAGAACGAAATCGGTTGGCGCGCCGTTGCTCACCAGGCGCAGCGTGACGAACGATGACCAGGGGGCGCTTTGTCCGTTAGGCTCAAAGCCATACAGCAGTTTTGCATCATTGTCGTTGCCGGTGGCTGGATCGCCGCCGGTGGTGCCGATGACAAAACTTCCCGTATTATCGCCGCTCTCCTGGGCGTCCACCCGCAGGAAGTCGTTTTGCACAGAGACCAGCGTCCTGGGCGCGGCCTGAAAATTTCCTTCCGCCGCGGCTCTCGCGGCTGGCGCAATCGAAATTGTCATGACCGGCAGCGCCAGGAGACAACATACAGCCATCCCAATCAGCCCCAGACGGCGATACGGTTGCCTGGATGCTGTACGACGGAAACGAATCTGTAACGTTGACATATGGTCCTCCTTTGGAGGCAATGTGATGGGGGTACTGTTCGTCACACCTGTTCGGCGAAGCCACGATGGAGGTTCGGTGAGGGGGTGTAAGGGAGCGTATGACCGATTATAGCCCTGGCCGGAACGCAAGTCAAGAGGCTGCGGCGGTTGACAACCTGGCCGCCCGCCTGCGCGGTTGGGCCGATAAGGCGCCGCAGAAGGCTGCGGTCATTTTCGTGGCCCGGCGCCAGGCCGATGGGCGGCCCGTCTACGCCACGCGGCGCTACCTCGATTTGGAAGCGGCCACTGACGCGACGGCCTATGCGCTGCGCGCGACCGGCGCGCAGGCGGGCGACCGCACACTCCTCCTGCTGCGCCCAAGTTTTGACCTGCTCGTAATGACCCTTTCCTTGCTCAAGATCGGGGCCTTGCCGATTTTCATTGACCCGGCGGTTGGCTTTCGCAGCCTGCTCACCTGTGTGACCGAAGCGCAGCCGCAGCTCGTCATCGGCGTTCCCCTGGCCCACGCGCTACGCCTGGCTGCCCCGCGGGCCTTTCGTTCCACCCGCGCCTGGATCACCGTAGCGCAGCGCTGGCCTGGGCGCCAACGTTTTTTGTCCCTGGCCCGGCCGCCCTCGCCGCCGTTTCCCCTGGCCGCGACCGCCCTGGATAATCCTGTGGCCGTAACCTACACGACCGGCAGCACCGGTTTGCCCAAAGGCGCCATTTACACAACCCGCATGTTTGTCGCCCTGCTCGATCAGCTGGGCGGGCTGTTTGGCGCGCAAGCCGATGACATTGATCTTGCCGCTTTTCCACTCTTTGCCCTGTTCGACATCCTCCTCGGTCTCACCTCCGTCCTGCCTGACCTGGATGTGACGCGCCCGGCGCAGGTCAACCCGGCGCGGCTGGTGGAGGCGATTCAGGCGCAGCGGGTCACGCTGGCCTTTGGTTCTCCGGCCCTGTGGGAGCCGGTTACTCGCTATTGCCAGGCGCAAGGCCTGACCTTGCCCACGTTGCGGCGCGTCTTGATGGCCGGCGCGCCGGTGCCGCCGCAGTTGCTGGAACGTTTTGCGCACCTGCTGCCCCCCGGCGCGGACACCTGTACGCCTTATGGCGCCACTGAAGCCTTGCCGATCACGGCGCCCCTGGGCGCGGAGGTTTTGGCCGCGCGCGCCGCTCGCCCTGAACCGATCAACGGCACCTGCGTCGGGCGGCCCGCGCCCGGCATCGAATTGACCATCATCCGCATCACCGACGCGCCGTTGGCCGCGTGGGATGAGGCGTTGCTGCTGGCGCCTGGACAGATAGGAGAGATCGTCGTGCGCGGCCCGACCGTTTCTGTGGCCTATTTTCAGCGCCCGCAGGCCAACCGCCTGGCAAAAATTCCCGCGGCCGGCGGCGTCTGGCATCGCACCGGCGATCTGGGCTACCTTGACGCCGAGGGGCGGGTGTGGTTTTGCGGTCGCAAGGCTGATCGGATAGAATGGCCTGCCGGTTCATGGTTGTTCAGCGACCCCGTTGAAAACGTTTTCAATCAACATCCGTCGGTTTTTCGTTCGGCGTTGGTGCGTGGGCCTGAAAGCAAAGGCTCTGCGGCTGCCGGCGTTCAGCCTGTCATCGTGATCGAGCCGCTGCCGCATTATTTCCCGCACACGGCCCGTGCGCGCGCCGACTTTGCGCGGGAACTGCGCGCGTTAGGCAGCCGTTTTGCCCTGACGGCCGGACTTACCCGCTTCGCCTTTCATGCCGGCTTCCCGGTTGACCGCCGGCACAACGCCAAGATTTTTCGCGCGCGCCTGGCCCGCTGGGTGACGCGGCGCCGGCTCGTCGAGCTTGATTAAAGGAAAGAGAGATGTTCAATAAAAGGCATTGGATCGCCCTGGGGCTGAGCTTGTTGGCGGTGGCTGCTGCTCTGATCTATGGCGAGCGTATCGTTTCGACGCTCAAAATCTTGAACGCGACGCGCGTGGGTCGGCAGTTTCGCGACAGCTACCCTCATGTGGCCCGCGACGTGGTCTTCAACGCCGCCATGACCCCGCGCCTCGATGTTTACTCGCCCGCGACAGGCGACGGCTATCCGGTGTTGATCTTCGTGCATGGGGGCGGCTGGAAAGATTTCGATAAGACGCTCTTCGCGTCCGTCGCCCAAAAGATGCTGCCGCAAAACCTGGTGGTTGTCATTCCTGATTACACCCTTTACCCAAACGGCGATTATCGGCTGATGGCGCGCGAGGTGGCCGCGGTCATGGCCTGGACGCTGGACAACATCGCGTCCTACGGCGGCGATCCGCAGCGCGTCGTGGCGGCGGGCCATTCAGCCGGTGCGCACCTGGTCACCCTGGCGACGCTCGACGCGTCGTATCTGGCTGAATTTGGACATCGCACGGAGGAACTGTGCGGCCTCGTTGGCTTGAGCGGCGTCTACGACATCGAGGCCCAGTTTGCCTTCGAGCAGTCGCAGGGCCGCGACGCCCCGGTCATGACCACGGTGATGGGCGGACGCGCCAATTTCAGCGCGGCGTCGCCCATCCGCTACGTGCGGCCCGGTTTGCCGCCCATCCTCTTGATCCACGGCGATCGTGATGAGACCGTGCCGGTCAGCATTGGGCACGATTTTCAGACGGCGCTGCAAAAAGCGGGCGCGCAGAGCACCCTGACCATTTATGCCGGCGCGGGTCATTCTGACTTTCTTTTCGCCGCGCTCACCGAGCAAGCCCCGCGCGTGGTCGCCGACCTGGCGCGTTTCACTCAGCAGTGTGGGTCATGAACCAGCCTCTGGTCGCCGGCTGTACGCAGGAACCAAACCCAATCATGGCACGTTTTGTTTGACGATGAAACTGTTCGGCAACCTGTTTTTGATTTAGGGATTTTCCGTTGGTGACACGACGATTTCGCACGGCTTTCAAATGGATGCTGTTTTCAATCCTCGCGCTGTTCCTGGCCGCCGCGGTGGTGTATGCCACCGTGCTGGCCGATCTGCCTGGGCCATCTGCCGTCGCGCAGAGCGTCCAGCGCCCGTCTACCCAGATTCTGGATCGCCACGGCCGCCTGCTGTATGAGGTGATTGATCCTAACGGCAGCAAGCAGACGCCGCTGCCTCTGTCTGCCATGCCGCTGGCTTGCCGCCAGGCGGCCATTGCCACGGAGGACAAAAATTTCTACCAGCATCCAGGCATAGACCTCAGCGCCATCGCGCGCGC
>DAISHS010000082.1:0-14188 GCA_036822415.1 Chloroflexota bacterium | reverse complement strand
CCCCGCGCTCTCAAGCTCATCGGCGGCCAGGGCGGCCGGGCCGCCAGCATTGGTGAGGATGGCAAAACGGTTGCCAGCCGGCAACGGCTGGTAGGTCAAGGCCAGCGCGCCGTGGAAAAGCGCCTGGATGGTGGGCGCTTCGATGACGCCGGTCTGCAAACAGGCGGCATGAAACGCGGCCTGGGCGCCGGCCAGCGCGCCGGTGTGCGACGCGGTGGCCGTCTGCCCGCTGGCGGTGCGCCCGGCCTTGAGCGCCAGCACCGGTTTGGCCGCCGCGGCCATGCGCAGGGCGTCAACAAAAGCCGGGCCGCCTTTGACATCTTCCAGGTAGAGGGCAATGACCTGGCTGCTGTCATCGGCCGCCAGGAAAGGCAGCCACTCGGTTTCGCTGACATCGGCCTGATTGCCGATACTGAGCAGGCGGCTGAAGCCGATGCCACGCCGAATGGCCCAATCAATGATGCCGCCGCAGAGCGCGCCGGACTGCGACAGAAAAGCGATGCGCCCACGGGGCGGCATGTCTTTGACGAAGGTGGTGTTGAGCGGGGTGTGGGTGTCAATGATGCCGATGCCGTTGGGGCCAACCAGGCGCATGCCGTAGTGCCGCACACGGGAAACCACCTCATCCTCCAGCGCCGCGCCCACCGGGCCAACCTCGCGGAAGCCGCCAGAGATCAGGACGATGGCTTTGATGCCGCGCTCGCCGCAGGCCTCCACGGCCGCAAGCACGGCGGCGGCCGGAATGATGAGCACGGCCAGATCAACCGGATCAGGCACGGCGGCCAGGTTTGGGTAACAGGGCAGCCCGAAAATCTGCTCGGCTTGCGGATTGACAGGGTAGACCCGCCCGGGGAAGCGCTGAGACCCCGCGGCCAGGTTACGGATCACCGCGTAGCTGAGCTTGGCCGGGTTGCGGCTGGCCCCAACGACGGCGACGCCGCGCGGGCGAAAGAAGGGCGCAAGAGATTCATTGGTCGCTGGAAATTGAGACATACCAGGCTCCTTTCGCATCGCTGGTGCAAAGAGATCAAGTCATCAGCTCCTTTTCAGCGCGCGGTCAGCGGCCAAAAGATGGGCAAAAGGAGCATGACCAGGCCAAAGATCAATAGGATGAGCAGCCAACCGACCTTGAGATAGTCCGAGAAACGATACCCGCCCGGCCCCATGATCAGCACGTTGACCGGATGCCCCAGGGGCGTCAGGAACGCCACTGAGCTTGCCAACGCCACCCCCATCGCCAGCGCGCGCGGGTCAAGCCCGACATGCTGCGCGGCCTGGATGGCAATCGGGGCCACGACCGTCGCCACCGCGGCCCCGTTCATCGCTTGCGTCAGCAGCGTGGTCAGCAGAAACAGGCCAGCCAGCAGCGCCAGCGGCCCGGCCGGCCCCAGGGCGGCGATGAGTCTGTCCGAGAGCAGATTGGCCGCGCCGCTCTTGGTCATGGCCAGCCCCAGGGGCAACATGCCCGCCACCAGGAAAACGCTGCGCCATTCGATCGCGCCGTAGGCTTGATCCATCGTCAGGATCCCGGCCAGGACGGTCAGCAGGGCCGCGCCCAGCATGATCTCGCCCACCAGGGAGGTGTTGAACGCGGCCAGGATCAGCCCGGCCGCCATGATGACCGGCGCCAGCCAGCGCTTGCCCGGCGTGAGAACGGCCGGCCGCTCAGCCTCGCCGCCATCCAGCAGGATGAGGTCAGGCTCCGTGCGCAGCAGCGCCATCTGGCTGCGCAGGCCCTGGAGCAGGAGCGCATCGCCAAAGGCCAGCGGCAGGTCGCTGAGGTTGGTGCGGATTGGCCGACCGGCCCGCCAGATGCCCAGGACGCTCATGCCGTACTTCTCCCGGAAGCGGGCGATGCGCAGCGTCTGGCCGAGCAGGGTGGAACGGGGCGCCAACACGGCTTCGGTCATGGCGACGGCCTCTGATTCGAGATGGTTTGCCTGCCAATTGGGCGCAGGGAGGAGTTCCAAAAAGGGGGCAGCCTCACCTTCTCGGAATTCATCGAGTTTGCCTTCCAGGAAGATGACATCGCCCCCAGCCAACACCGTATCTACGGGCGGCGCGGGGTTGACGCGGCCCCGCCGTTCCAGGGCCACGAGGTTGACGCCGTAGCGCTCGCGCAGGCCGCTTTCTGCCAACGTTTTGCCGGCAAAGTAGGAGTCGGCCGGCACGCGCGCCCGGAAAAGCCGCTCGCCCAGGCGATAGACTTCGATCAGGTCGAGGGGCTGATGGGCCGGCATTGGCCTCTCTTTCATCGCGCTTTGCTGCGGCAGCAGGCGCCGGCCCCAGACGGCCATGTAGATGATGCCTACGACGACGATGGGGATGCCTACCGGCGCAAAATCGAGCACACCGAAGCCGGGCAGATTCTGGGCGCGCAGGATGCCGCTGACGACGATGTTCGTCGTGGTGAATAGAGTCGCCATGCCGCCCAAGATCGTGGCAAAGGCGAGCGGCATCAGCAGCCGCGCGGGGCTGATCCCATGGCGGCGCGCCAGGCCGGAGATGGCCGGCAACAGGATGGCGGCGGCCGCGATGTTGTTCATGAGCAGAGACAGGGTCGCGCCGGCCAGCATGATGACGACCACGAGGCGGGTTTCGCTGCTCCCGGCCACGCGCGCCAGCAGCCCCCCGGCCCGTTCGGTGATCCCGGTGATGCGCAAGGCTTCGGTCAGGGTGAAAATTGAGACGATCGTGACCACGGCCGAGCTGGCAAAACCGGAAAAGGCTTCGCGTGGGGTGAGAATACCGAACGCGCCCAGGGCCACCACGACCAGCAGCGCCACCAGGTCGGCGCGCAGACGTTCGCTCAGGAGCAGCCCAATAGCGACGATCACAATGATAAGGGTGACGACGAGTTGGTTTGGCATGGGAAAGACAAGGCATCCTGCGTCGCAACGATCAGGCGCAGAAGGCAAAATGATAGCGAAAAAGGCAATGTCAACCCCCCTTGCACTGGTCGGCGCAAGGGGGGTTCCGTCGGCTACTCGCGTGCGCCGGTGGGGTCACGCCAGACGGAGAAGCCGCCAAAGGTCACGTCGCTGCGCCGGGCCGCATCCCGATGAAAGCTGAGCGGCATGCCCGGCTGCGCCTGGGGATTGGCCGGCAGCAGGCGCAGGGTGGCGACGGTGAACGAGCCGCTGGGAAAGCCGTTCAGCGCGCCGAGCGCCAGGTTGACAGCGCCGGTCTTGTTATCAACGCTGGACTGCATGGTCAGCGGCAGCGCGCCTCCCGGCGTCAGCGCGGCCACCTGCCACTGCTTGGGGTCGAAGTCGAGATAGGCCGCCACGCCATCCACGGGCTGCGCGCCGGCCTGCACGCGCACGGCCACCGCCACACCGCCATCAGCGCTCAGGGTGGGAACTCGCTCCAGGGTCAGCGTGACCGTGGGTGCAGGCGGTTTGGGCGTTGGCGCCAACGCGGCCTTGGTTTGCCCGGCTGCGCCAAAGTTCGTGGCGAGCAGGGAGAAGTCGAGCAGGGTGACGCAGGCGTCGCCGTTGAAATCGGCGCGGGCGTCGTAGCCGGGGTCGCCGGTGCACCTGGCAAAGGCGGCGACCAGGATCGAGAAGTCTACCAGTGTCACGTAATTGTCGTTGTTGGCGTCCCCTTCGCGCAACGTCCCAACCGCGGCCGGCGGATTGGCCCCGGCTATCAGGGTCAGGGTCTGCCGATTCTGCAGCGTATGGCTGTGCTTGACCCGCATGTCGTACGTGCCAGGGGTAATGCCGGTCAGGGTAAAGACGCCGCTGGCATCGGTGGTCGGCGCAAAGCTGTAGGCGGGCGCGCCCTGGCCAGGAACGGTCAGGGTGACGGTCAGCGGCACGCTCCAGCGCGGGTTGGGCGGCGCAGGGCGGCCCTGCAAGGCCACCGAAGCCTGCAAAGAGGCCTGCAGCGGGGTGTTGGCCGCGGCCACTTCCGGGCAAGCGCCGCTGACGCCCGCGGCGTTGCGCGCGCAGACCTGGTAGTAGTAGGTGCTGCCTGTCGGCGCCGTCTGGTTGAAGGTAAACTGCCCGCCAGTCGTGCCAAACCGGAACGCCGCGTCCGCCGGCTTGACTGAGCCTTGCAGGGTGCCCGGCCCCGGCGTGAAGCCAGGCGTCGTGCTGCGATGCACGTCATACACGGTCGCCAGCTCACGGCCGCCGGTCGTGTCGGTCATCACCGTGGACCAGGTCAAGGTGACGCTGTTGCTGGCGCGCACGGCCGCCAGGCCAGGCGCGGCGACCGGCGTCTGAATCTTGGCCGCTTCCAACAGCACCACACCCCAATTGCTGGGCGTGGTCACGGTGACGCCGCCGCCGCTGACGGTGTACGTCACGCCGGTGAGGGCGTCTACCAGGACGGCGCCGTTGCTCAGGTTGTAGGGCGCGGCGTTCAGCCCGCTGAAGGCGGCGGGGTGCGAGGCGTTGTCGCGGTTGAGCGCAATCAGCGCCGTCTGGCTGCCGTTGGTGCGCGCAAAGCCGTACAGCTTGTTGGCGTCATTGATGATCAGGCCGTGCTGCACATCGCCATCCTGCAAGGCCGGATAGCTCCAACGGATGCTGGCCAGGATGCGTGAAAAGCCGGCCAGGTCTGCGCTTTGCGCGTTGGCATCATAACTGTACGCGCTGCCGCTGGCGTCGGGCCAGGGGAACGGCGCGCGGTTGTACGGATCGTCCTCATATTTGGAGCCAGCGTAAACGCCGTCATGGCTGAGGCCGATTTCATCGCCGTAGTAGAGCGTGGGCGCGCCGGGGTAGGTGAAGGCAAGGAGCCACCATTCCTTCATGCGCTGCACCGCAGCCGTATCGCTGTCGTTGTTGATCTTCTTCAGCAGGAAGCGCACGCGGTTGGTGTCATGCGAGCCAGGCAGGTTCATCATCGCCTTGAAGGCCATCGGCGGATAGTCTTCCTGGATCGAGCGCAGGCGCGCGTTCAACTGCGATGGGCTGATGGCGCTGATCGCGCCGCTGGAGCTGCCGGCGTTGCTGTCGTTGTCCTCGAACGTTGCGCCGCCGCTGCAGCCGTTGCCGGAACAGCCGGTGAACAGCCAGTTCAGCATGGCGGAGCGGAAACGATAGTTCATGACGCTGTCCCACTCGTTGCCCAGCAACCAGGCCGAGGCGTCGCCCCACTCCTCGCCCAACGTTACCGTCTGGCTGTTGACGCTGCGCACCGCGCTGCGGAAGCCTTCCCAGTAGTCGTTGGCCGGCGCGCAGGTCAGGCCGCAGTCCACATCGCCGCCCACGTCGAAGCGCCAACCGCTGGCGCCCTGGTTCGTCCAGTAAGGGCCAACGGAGCTAAGCCCATTGCTCCAGATCAAGGCGCGCACCGGCGCGGAGTTGGCCTGCAGCTTGGGCAGGGAACCGTAGCCATACCAGGCTTCGTAGGTGTTGGCGCCGCCGTAGCCAGGCGGGCGGCAGGTGACGCGATCGGCGGCGTCGCACACGTTGGGGTCGCCCGTGCGATCCGGCTCACAGGCCGGCGTGCCGATGTCGGGGATGTAGTACCAGCTGGCGTAGGGGCTGCCTGCCGCTTCGCAGGCGCCGCTTTCAGCGTAGCGGGTGTAGTAGTCGAAATAGGGACTGTCGGACGACGTGTGGTTGAAAACGCCGTCCAGGATGATCTTCAGGCCGTGCGCGTTGGCGGCCGCAACCAGGGCCTGAAAGTCAGCCAGGCTGCCGAAGTCGGGGTCAATTTGCAGGTAGTCGGCCGTATCGTACTTGTGATTGGACGGCGACTTGAAAATCGGATTGAGGTAGAGCACACTGACGCCCAGGTTGTCGAAGTAGCCAGCGTTGACCTTCTGCGTGATGCCGGCCAGGTCGCCGCCGTAGAAGTTATCGCTGTAGTGCTTGTTGCAGGTCGGCGACACCAGGTTGCGTGGGTCGCACATCGTGGAGTTCCAGGCCGTGTTGTTGGAGCGCACGATGGCGGAGTTGACGCCGTAGAAGAAGCGGCCAGCGGCCGGGTCGTTGCTGGCGTCGCCGTCGCGGAAGCGGTCGGGGAAGATCTGGTAGACCACGCCCTTCTGCATCCAGGTCGGCACGTTGAACGCCGGGTCGTAGACGGTAATCTGAAAGCTCTTCTGGTCGTTGTAGCCATCGCTCATCGCGCCGAGGCCGCCGCCGTAGAACTTGGGATCATCGTCGGTGTAGAAGTCCTGATCGGCCGGGCTGCAGCCGCCAAAACCGTTGTCGTTCAGCTCGAAGAAGTAGTAAAGAATCGTCGGCTGCGCGCCTACGGCAATATCGGCATACCACCAATCATAGGTGGTCGGGTCGGTATCGAACGCCCCATCCCACGCCATCGGGTAGTAGGTTTCGGTGTCGGTGCGATCGTTCCAGACGCGCACGCGCGCGCTGGTGATGTCGCTCTGCGCGACGCGCAGGCGCAGCTTGACGGTCGCGCCGGGCGTGGTCGGCCCCACCGCCGAGCGGTAATTGCTGTCGAAGGTATCGTGCAGCACCTCGTTCCACTGGATGTTGCAGTCCGCGCTGCCAGCCGGGGCCGATTGGGCGGTTGTGCGTTGGCCCGCCAGCAAGCCGCCGATCAACACGGCGACCACCATCAGCCCCCAGGGTATCATGCCTCGTTGTCGCATTGTCGTTCTCCTCATATCAGAAACCTCAAGGCGGCGTACAGGACTGCGCCTGGTTGAAGTGGGCGGCCAGCAGCATGATGTCCCGCACGTCAATATCACCGTCCGCATCCAGGTCGTAGCGGAAGCCATAGTTTGGCGTCTGCGGATCGCCGTCCGGGTCGGGGTTGGCCGCGGTCAGCAGCCAGCGCAGGGCAATCTGCGTCATATCGCTGACATCCACCACGCCGTTGGTATTGTAGTCGTAACAGTTGTTAGCCACCACAATCTGGCCATCGATGCGGCCCGCCAGCACCGAAGCGCCGCCAAAGGTGACATCCGAGAGCCGCGG
This sequence comes from Chloroflexota bacterium, assembly GCA_036822415.1. GTDB lineage: Bacteria > Chloroflexota > Anaerolineae > SSC4 > Amarolineaceae > Amarolinea. The sequence continues at coordinate 7,280 of DAISHS010000082.1, read as the reverse complement.
CGCCGTCATGTTGAAGGTCAGCGGCGTGCCCGTGCTGGTCGCCAGGGCCTGGAAGCGTACGCGCACCAGGTCGAACGTGCCGCTGGGGAAGTTGCTGAACGCGCCGGCCGCAAAGTCAACATGACCGCTGCTGTTGTTGAACTGACTCTGAATGACGGTTGGCAGGGTAGCGCCGGCCGTCAAGGCCTGCACGGCCACCAGGGCCGGGTTGAAGTTGAGGTACGCGGCCGCGCCGTCCACCAGCTGAGCGCCCGCCTGCACGCGCACCGTCACCGTAAAGGTTTCACCGACCAGGGCCGTGCTCACCGGCGGCGTAATCACCAGGGCGACGCCGTTGATCGGGGTGGGCGTGGGCGTCGCCGTCGGCGTGGCCGGCGTGGGCGTCGGGGTTCGGGTCGGCGTCGCGGTTGGCGTGGGGGTCGCGGTCGGCGGCGCAACATTCAGGGTGCAGTTCGCCCAGTTCACCAGGGTCGTCGGGTCATCCCAGCCGGTGGACTGGTCGTCGGTGGGAATGGTGTCGTACGCGCCCTTGGTCGAGCCGCTCTCGGTGGTGAAGAACTCGAGCTTGATCGTGTCGCCGGCAGTCACGCCCAGGCTGCTGAAGGGCAGCTTGATTTCGACGCCCTGGCCATTGGCGTAGGCGATGTTGGTTCCCAGCTGCTGACCCGTGGCCAGGCCGCCCCAGTTGACGCCAGCGCCGCTGCTCCAGGCGCCGCCGCTCCAGGCGCGCAGCTCGGTCCAGCCGTTATTGAGGTTGGAAGGCGTGCCTGGAATGTTGCCGCGCACCGCGAAATCGGGCTTGGTGCCGTGCGCGAAGCTGATGGCGTTGGCCCAGGGGTCCTGTGTACCGCCGTCCAGGGTATCCTTGTCCAGGATCAGGCCGATCTGCCCAGAGGAGGTATTCTGCTGGTAGTTCGGCAGGTCCACGTAGACGTAGACGTTGCTGCTGTCGCTGGTGCAGTACATGGCCGTGAGATCGGTCCAGGCCGTGCCGCTCCAGCCGCCGGGGCCGGGGTTGGCCAGGTCGCCGCTGGGATCGCTGGCAAGCGGGGCGCCGTAAAGCGCATCGCGCACGCCATCGAGCGTTGGCGCCGGCTGCGGGGTTGTCGTTGCGGTCGGCGTGTTGGTCGCCAGGGGGGTGTTGGTCGGCGTCGGGGTCAGCGTCGGCGTGGGCGTTGGCCCCGTCGCGGTGGCGGTCGGCGTCGGCGTGATGGTTGGCGTCGGCGTCGCGGTCGGCGTTGCGGTCGGCGTCGTGCTGAGCGCAACCTGCAGGACGGCGCCCCAGCGCGCGCTAACCGGCGCGACCAGGTTGCCGCCGGCGACCGTGTAAGGCGTATTGCCGTTCAGCAGATCGAGCAACACCGTGCCGTCGGGCAGATAGGCCGCGACCGGTACGGTGGCGGTCTGACTGCTGGCGCCGTTGTTGAGGATAACGACGAGCTTTTCGCTGGTATCCCAGCGGATGTAGCTGTAGAGATAGCTGGCATCGCTGACCAGCAGCGTCTGCAGGTCGCCGCTGCGCAGCGCGGGATGGGCGTTGCGGATGCCGATCAGCTTCTTGAAGTGGTTGTACATGTCGGTGTCGGGGCTGCCGCCCTTGTCGGCCCAGGGATAGGTGCGGCGATTGTCGGGGTCGCCGCTGCCGGGCAGGGCCACTTCGTCGCCGTAGTAGACCGATGGCGCGCCGGGCAGGGTCATCTGCAGGATGATCGCCAGCTTGAGCTTGGTCTTGTCCAGGTTGAGCAGGCTGAGCAGGCGCGGGGAGTCATGGCTGCTGATGAGGTTCATCATGGCGTAGAACGGCGAGCGCGCGAAGCGTGCGCGGAAGTTCTGGTAGGTGCTGTCGAAGCCGCTGGGCGCGTTGCCGTCGGCATAGCTGCGCGCCATGTCACGGAAACAGTAGTTCATCACCGAATCGAGCTCGTTCTGGTTGAGGTAAGCCTGATACAGGCCCCAATCGCAGCCGCCAGTCACCTCGCCCATCATCAGGTTCTCGGAATTGCCATAGACCGTGCCGCTGGAGTTGGTGCCCTTGATGTAGGGTCGCATCTCGCTGAAGAAGCCGTGCGTGATGTCCTGGGCCACGTCATAGCGCCAGCCGGCCGCTCCCTTTTCAAGCCAGAACTGCGTCACTGCTTTGCCGGACGGGCTTTGCGGGCTGCCGCCCTTGAAGAAGAACTGGCGCACACCGGCGTTGTCGTCAACCAACTCGGGGATGGTCTCGTACCCGTACCAGCCCTTCCAGCCCCAGCCCCCCGCGCATGGGTAGGCGCCAGAGGCGCCGGAGCTGCCGGTCGTGAACCAGCTGCGATAGACAGATGCGGTTGCCTCGCACGCACCCTGCTCGGCCGGCCAGCCATCGGGCTTGTAACCGGGATAGCCCTGCAGGTAGATGCTGTCCATGCCAACGTGGTTGAAGACGGCGTCCAGTATGACGCGCAGGCCGTGGGCCGTGGCGGCGGTCATCAAGGCGTCGAACTTGGCGTTGTTGCCGTAGCGCGGGTTGATGTTGTAGTAATCGTTGGTATCGTAGCCGTGATTCGACGAGGCGTTGAACACCGGGTTCAGATAGAGGGTGTTGACGCCCAAATCGTTGAAGTACCCGGCGTTGATCTTGTCAATGATCCCCTGCAGGTCGCCGCCAAAGAAGTCTATGCCATAACCCGGCGTGACAGGCAGATCGAGCCAGCTGGAGTGGAGGGAGGTGATGCAGGCCGGCGCCCCGCCGCCGCTGTAGCCGCTGCAGGTCGTCGGGCCATAAATGGTCGTGCCGCTGATGTCGTTGGCGGGATCGCCGTTGCGGAAGCGATCGGGGAAAATCTGGTAGATCACCGCATCCTTGATCCAACCCGGCACCTGGTAATCTTGCGGCGGCGCGGGGATGGTCGGCAGGCTCCAGGATGGGTTCAGCAGGCTGGCTGCCCACACCCCTGGCCCTGTGTTGCCGCTGGCCGGATGGTAATAGCCGGTCGTGCTGCCATCAATCACACGGAACTGGTACCACTGGTCAATGTTGCTGCCGGGGCCAGGCACGCTGTATTCCCAGATGTCGTACACTCCGCTCTGCGTGGTGCTGGTGACATTGTACGTGAACGACGGCGCGTTGAGGGGATCGCCGGTCTTCCACACCAGAACCTGCACCTGCTGTACGTCGCTGTGACAGGTGCGCAGGCGCACGATGGCCGACCCGTTTGGCTGAATGCCTCCCACGGGGACGCGATAGTTGGGATCGGTGTTGTCGTGGTAGACGGCCGTCGTAACGACGTTGCCGTCGCCCAGGACTGCGCTGGCGCAGGCCGCCATGCCGGTAGGCGTCGGCGTCGCGGTCGCCCCGGTCGTGGCCGTGGGCGTCGGCGTCGGTGTGCTCGTTGGCGCCAGCGAGGTTGACGTTGGCGTGTTCGTCGGGGCCAGCGAGGTTGGCGTCGGCGTGTGCGTCGGCGGCGCGGACGTCGGCGTGGGGGTGTTCGTCGGCGGCGCGGACGTCGGCGTGGGGGTGTTCGTCGGCGGCGCGGGCGTCGGCGTGGGGGTGTTCGTCGGTGGGATTGGCGTCGGCGTCGGGGTATTGGTGCTGCCCGCGGCCAGGGTGCAGTTCGCCCACGCGGTCAGGATCGTCGGATCATCCCAGCCCGTTGACTGGTCATCGCTGGGGGTCGTATCGTACGCGCCCTTCGTAGCCCCGGACTGGGTGCTGAAGAATTCGAGGCGCAGGGTCTGTCCGATACTCGCGCCGATGTCGGCCAGGGCCACGCGCGCTTCGACGCCGTTGTTATTGCTGTAGGCGATGTTGGCGCCGGCCTGGCCGCCGCCGCTGATGCCGCCCCAGTTCGTACCGGCGCCCGTGTTCCAATTGCTGCCATTCCAGGTGCGCAGCTCGGTCCAGCCGTTGTTGTCATCGGGTGGGTTAGTCATACCGGGGATGTTGCCGCGCACGGCAAAATCGGGCTTGGTGCCGTGATTGAAGGTGATGGCATTGCCCCAGGGGTCGCTGCCGCCGCCGGTCGCCGTGTTGTTGTCAATCAACAGGCCGATCTGGCCGCTCGAGCCGGCCTGGGTGTAGGACGACAGAGTCGCATAAACGTAGAGATAGGTGTTGTCGTTCGCGCAATACAGGGTGGTCAGGTCGCTCCAGCTGGCGCCCGACCAGCCGCCCGGCCCAGGGTTGGCCAGGTCGCCGGAGGGATCCGTGGCAATGGCGGCGTTGTAGCCCGCGTCGCGCACGCCGTCGAGCGTGATGCTGGCAAAGTCGGCCTGGCTACGCGGCGCCAGGCTCAGGGTCAACGCCACGGTCGCCATCAGCACGATGACGGCCGTCGCAAGGCGGCGGAAAGTGTTGGTTCGATTCACTGCTTACCTCCATCAAAGGAACACTGGTTTGGTAGGGGATCTTCGGCTCGTGTGAGCTACTGGCTTTTGACAACCATCTGGTTGAGTTGAGAAGGGCTGCCAAGCACGGCGATGACATCGCCGGCGCTCAGGCGGCGATCGCCGGACGGGTGCATGTCGGGCGCCCCCTGATGACGCAGGAAGACGATGCTGACGTCATCGTGATCCTCAATTTCGGCCACCGTGGCTCCGACCAGGGCTGAGCGTTCGCTCAAGGTGAAACGGGCCAGGGAAAGCGCCTGCCCTTCGACCGTCAGGGGGTAGGTGATGTCCACGCCAGCCGCGGCCGCAGCAAAGGCCGGCGCGGCCATCCCCGTAGCGCTGAAGGCTTTGAAGCCAAACTGTTTGTGCAACGACTCGGCAAAGTCGTCATCGAAGATACGCAGCACCACCTGAATCGCGGGGTTGAGGCTGCGCGCCTTGACCGCCATCTGTAAATTGAGGCTGTCCTGCTGCGTGCAGAGCATGATCGCACGCGCCTGCCGCACCCCGGCGGCTTCTAGGGTGGCTTCGCGGCTGCCGTCATCATGAATGACAGGGATTTTCAGCGCGCGCACATCGGCCACCAGGGTTTCGCTCGGGTTCATTTCGATCGCAACAACGTCCTGGTGCATGCTGTGCAGCTGCTGAGCTACCCGGTAGCCCAGGTGCCCCAGCCCCACCAGCACGACATGTTGACTAAACGTGGAGGCGACGGCCATCTCCCACTCCCTGCCGCGTGCGCGGCGATTGAACAGCATCACGCCAAAATCGGTCAGGCCGCGCGCCAGCGTGCCAATGCCGATGAGCGGCATGATAAAATAGAAAATTTGTAAGTACCACTGATTGGGGAAGTCGCCGGCCGACTGCAAGAAAGCCTGCGCCAAGACGGCGTAGACAGCCTCCGGCACCGTTTCGATGGGCGCGTGGGCTTTCTGCGCCAGGGTGTAATAAAGCAGTCCGCCGCCGCCGATGGTAACCAGAAAAATGAACAAGGGCAGGCGAAACTCTCGTAGCAAAATGATGGTATCGCGCCAGGATGCCCGCCATTCACGCCACCAACTTTGCTTCAACGCCATTCCTCCCACGCCAGCCACCCGAACTCCAGCGCGGCCATGTCATGAATTGACGGGCAAAGGTCGTTGCCGCCGCAGGGGAATTTCACGGCTCACCTCCTGGGCCTGCGCTTCGTTATTGTACCACAAGCCAAAGCAAACACGGAATTTTTGCGCTGCGCCGTCTCCACCCCGCCGCAGCGGGCCAGGCCAGGCTGCGAGTTTGTGCCCTGGGAAAAACGATTTCAGTCGCCGTCATCTCTGTGGTAGAATAGCAAAGACGTGAAACAAAATACGACAACGCATTGAGCTTGCCGGCCTGTTGCTCAAGCTGCGCCACGACACGGTGCAGGCCGGCCAGGCGCCGCGCTGGCTGCGGCTCGGATTGCAAATGTACACCCTGGGCGCTACCCGACCGTGGCTCTATCGCCTGGGCGGCAAGCTGGCGGCGCTTGGCGCCAGACTGCTGGCGCATGATGGCTGGCTGCAGCGCCTGCCTGGCCCACTGGCCGCCTGGAGCAGGCAGCGTGATTTTCCGGCCTTTGCCCCCGCACCTTCCAGGAATCATGGGCGCGTCGTCGCAAGCCGCCAGCGCCCGGCTAGAAAAGAAGTTTTCTATGAAACCTGATGCCGATCGTGATGAAATTCTGCGCCGGGTGCGCACAGCGGTTGCCAATCCCGCGCTGGCCGCCGACCGCAGCCGGCCGCCGCTGACGTTGCAGCCGGGAGCACGGGGCCGCGTCTTGGTTGCGCGCTGGCAAAGTGAGTTTGCCGCCCTGGGCGGACACGCCTACGGACCGTTTGCGCCCGCCGCTGCCGTCGCGCAAACCCTTGCGCTGCTGACCGCGCGGGGTGACCAGCGTGACTGCGTGATCCTGATTGATCCTGAGGCAAGCTGACAAAAACCTATGCGCCTAACTGATCTGAAACTGCTTACGCAACCCCCAACCCCGGCCAGCAGGCGGCCCCTGCAAGGGTCGCTGCTCATCCTGCTGACAGCGATTGCCCTTGTGACCTGGCTATCGCCGGCTGACCAGGTCCTGGGCAACCTGGTCAAACTCATTTATCTACACGGCGCCATCATTCAAATCGCACTGTTGGCGCTGGTTGTGGCCGGCCTGTTGGGTCTGGCCTTCCTGGTCTGGCGGCGACCCGCGTTGGTTGCCTGGTCACAGGCAATCGAGCGCACCGCTTTCATCCTGTGGGTTCTCTACGTTGTCACGAGCGCGATTTCGATGGCGCGCGCCTGGGGCGGCATCGCCTGGTTTGAACCGCGTTGGGTGTTTGGCCTGCAGATGCTGGTCATCATTCCGGTGCTGCAGCTGGCCGGGCTGCTGCTGCAAGAACAACGCCTGGTGGCCGGGCTGAATCTGGCGGCGGCGCTGATCATGCTCTTCCTGCGCTGGCGGGCCAGCCTGGTGCTGCACCCGCTCGACCCAATTGGCGCTTCGTCCAGTCTGGCCATCAAAGCCTCGTACGATCTCCTGCTGCTGCTGGTGCTTTTGACCGCCGTGCAGATGTCGCGTTGGTTGGTGCAGCCGTTGGCGCCCGCGCCCAACGACACCCCTTGAGCGCAGGGCCGTCAGTCAGCCTGAAAAAAAGTCCAGGCCCCCGTGCGAGCCTGGACTTTGCTAGACGGCGCCTGGCTGATGCCAGGGCCAATCAGGGGAGCGAACGCTTAGCGGGCAAGCGCAACCGCTTCGAGGGCAGCAATCAGGGTCTCACGTTCGGCCGTGGTCAGCCGGGCGTTGCTGTGGATCAGGAGATATGACGCCGGCGGCATATGGTTCTCCCTGACAACCTCGACCGGGTGCGGTGCAAAGTTTTGCAGGCAGAGGGGGAGGTTCTGGTAGAATGGGGGCA
>DAISHS010000081.1:0-14214 GCA_036822415.1 Chloroflexota bacterium | reverse complement strand
CTCTCGGACAAGATCACGGTAGAGGTGCGGGACTTCGTGGGCGATGCGCAGATCGTCGCCCAGTATGGCGTGGACAAGATTCCGGCCCTGGTCGTGCTGCGCGATGGGCCTACACCGACTGACTTTGGGATTCGCTTCTACGGTATTCCCTCCGGCTACGAATTTGGCACCCTGATCGAGACGATCATCCTGGTCAGTCATGGTCAGGTCGAACTAAAACCGAAGACCCTGGCCGAATTGCAGCGCCTGACGAAGCCGGTCAATATCCAGGTCTACGTCACCCCCACCTGACCGTACTGCCCGCGAGCCGTGTTGCTCGCCTACCAGTTGGCCGTGGCCAGCGACCTGATCACCGCTTCGATGGTCGAGGCGTCAGAATTTCCACATTTGTCGAACAAATACCAGGTGTATGGCGTGCCGCGCACCGTCATCAATGAGGTGGTGCACATCGAAGGCGCGCTGCCCGAAGTTCAGCTCATCACCAGGCTCATGACGGTGATGAATGAGCGTGAGATGGCGGCGCTGACCGAGAGGTGGCGGCGCGAGTGGGAGTAAACGCAGGCGCTGTCCAGCGACCCCGGCGGCGCTAACCGGCAAGCGCTGTCGCCGTGCGACCGGCTGGCCCGCTGAAGCTGGCCGCGGCGATCCTTTGCAGAACGAACAGACGAGCGGCGCACAATAAAGTGCGCCGCTCGTGCGCTTTCTGCTCAAGGGTGCTTCTGCGCCGCCGTGACGATCAGCGCCTGGGCTGGGCCGTAAGTCAGCCAGATGATGCTGCCGATCAGGAAGAACGATAATCCGTTGAAAAGCTGCGCGGCCAGGATCAGATCGCTGGTCAAAAAGAGCGCGCCGCCCAGGGCCAGGGGGATGAAGGTGCGCGCCTGCAGGGCCAGACCGGTGGCCAGGCCGGTCGTACTGGCCAGCAGCAGGGCATAAGGCAGCGCGGCCCAGTGCAGCACGCTGGCCTGCTGACCGCGGAAGACGACAAAATACCAGGCCACAGCGCCGATCAGCAGCCAAAACAGCCACGCCAGCCAGCGCGGCTGGCTGGCCGTCAAGCCCAGAACCTGGGCAAGACGCATAAAAGCGGCGATGTAGGCCACGTGCCCCAGGCCGAAGGCGCCCATGCCCCACAACACACGCGGCGACGCCGGCAGCAGGCCGGCCATGAAGAGATCGCCGAAAAAGCCGAGCGTCATGCCGATGGCGATCAGCAAAGCCACGCCCTTGTCTTGCACACCTGCCAGCCACCAACTCCAGGCTGCCACCACCAGCACGGCCGAGGAGGCGATGCGCATCCAGGTTGGGATACGCTGTGACTGAGCAGCATCGAGCGAGCCAAAGATAAAACCGCCGAAGAGCAGGATCGCCCACAGCGCCAGCAAGGCAAGCAGCCAAACGCGCAGCGGGCCGGAAACGGGAAGATTCATCGCTGGTGTCCTTCCTCAATCTGAAAGCGGCCTGAAACTGTTGCGCAGCGAAGACGCCAAGGCCTTTTCAGCGCTGACCGGCGCCGCGCCCAACGTCCAGACCGTGCGACTCCAGGCGCAGGCCAGATGCGCCATCCAGGGCCAGGATGGCCGCGCGCACGGCGGAGGGCAGCGCGGCCTTCTGGCTGCTGCGGTAGTCATAGCTGACGATGACCCCTTCCCCTTCGGCCGCGATGACGTTGGCCTGCCGACTGACCACGCGGTGCTGCACGGTGAAGCGATCAACGCCCAACGCGCTGACCCGCACCCCAACCGTCACGTCGTCCGGGTAAGTGAGCGGGTAGCGGAAGCGACAATTGATCGAAGCCAGAATCGGCCCCAGGCCAGGACGATCGGCGCGCACCTCAAAGAAGCCAACCTGGATCAGGTACTGGGCACGGGCGTTTTCAAAGTAGCGAAAATAGACGATGTTGTTGACATGGCCCAGGGCGTCCATTTCGCCCCAAGCGACGGGAAACGTCACCGTTACCGCAAAGCCGTCCAGCAGGCCAGGCGTCATCGGCGCGCGCGCCCGCGCGTACCGAGGTTCACCAGGGCCAGTAAGACGACGGCGCCGACGAGGGCGGTGACAATGCTGGGCAGGCTGAAAAGGTCATTTGACACATCCCGGCCGAGCAGCCAGCCGCCGATGAACGCGCCGGCCACGCCGATCACGATATCGCGCAACATCCCCTGACGCCGGTTGGCGCCCATCACCAGGCTTGCCAGCCAGCCGACCAACGCGCCAAAGATAATCCACAAGATAATGTTGATCACCATTTTCTCTCCCGATGAAATGTTTGCCCTCTCCAGGGGCAGTGAGCCATTAACCTGCCTGATCTGGTTCTTCGTCTGGCGCGTCCAGTTCCTCGAGCAGCGTCATTAAAATGCGCCGGGCGCTGCGCGCGGCTTTGGCGCGGTGGCTGATCGAATTTTTAAGCTCTGGCGACAGCTCGGCCATCGTCAGGTCGCTCCATTCGATCTGAAAGATGGGATCGTATCCAAAACCGTTGCGCCCACGCGGCGCGCTGACGATGGCGCCTTCGATGACGCCCGACGCCGTGAAAGCATCCCCGTCGGGCAAGGCCAGGGCGACGACGCAGCGAAAGCGGGCGGCGCGCTGGTCGGCCGGCACATCCGCCAGGCGTTCCAGCAAGTAGGTATAGCGCGCCTGATCGCTTGCTAAACCGCCGTAGCGGGCCGAATAAATGCCAGGCTCGCCGTTGAGGGCATCAACCTCCAGGCCAGAGTCATCTGCCCAGGTCCACAGGCCGGTCATCTCGGCATAGCCCAGCGCCTTGAGCACAGCATTTTCAGCGAAACTCTCGCCGGTCTCATCAACCTCCGTCGTGATCCCAAGTTCGTCCAGGAAGGTTACCTCCACCGGCAGGTCCGCCAGCAATTCGCGATATTCGCGCACCTTGCCCTGGTTATGTGTGGCAATCAACAGTTTACGCATGGACACCGATCCCCCGTTTACAATCTCTGACCTGCTTTGACCAGAAACCTATCCTATCATATAATCGCACTGGCAGCAAGCTGTGCACTGTGTGCGCAAAAGAGGAAGAGGATCATAGGAGCTATGACACACTATCCATTGCATATCTTCTCTGGCACCGCCAATCGCCCGCTGGCCGAACGGATTGCAGAATGTCTCAACCTTGAGCTGGGTGCTTGCGAAACCAAGCATCTGGCGGACACGGAAGTGTACGTGGAGATTCACGAAGCGATTCGGGGCCAGGACATCTTTTTTATTCAGCCCTGTGGGCCGCCGGTCAACGACAACCTGATGGAACTGCTGCTCTACGTGGACGCCTTCCGCCGCGCCTCTGCCCATTCGATCACTGTGGTCATTCCCTACTACCCCTACAGCCGACAAGAGCGCATGGCCCATGGGCGCGAGGCGATCAGCGCGCGCGTGGTGGCGCGTATGCTGCAAACGCTCGGCGTCACCCGTGTTGTCTATGTGGATATTCACGCGGAAGCAACCCAGGGCTTCTTCGACATTCCGGTTGACCCGCTTTCCGCGCGCAAGGTTTTTATCGAATACTTTCAGGAAAAGAAAATCGAAACCCCCATCATCGTGGCGCCCGATGTGGGCCGCGCCAAGTTAGCCGGCCGCTACGCCGAAGTGATGGGAATGCCCCTGGCGCTGATGCACAAACGGCGCCTCTCGCACAGCGAAGTCGAAACCTCGCACGTGGTCGGAGACCTGCGCGACAAGACGCCGATCGTCATTGATGATATGATTGCCGGCGGCAGCATCCTGACCCAGCTCAACGCGCTGGTGGAGGCCGGCGCGCGGCCGGAGATCTACCTGGCGATTACACACCCGCTGCTGCTGCCCACCGCGCTGGAACGCCTGAACAACCCGATCATCAAGGAATTGGTAGTCACCGACACGATCTACATCCCGCCCACCAAACAACATGCCAAGCTGGTGGTGCTCTCACTGGCGCCCCTGCTGGCCGATGCCATCGAACGCATCCACGCCGCGCGCACCATCAGTCCGCTGCTCAAACTGACGCCGGAGGAATGGGGCGATGCCCTGCACAAATAAGAGCATCCCGTGGGATCACGACGCCGTGCACGGCCTTGTTCATCCCCCGCTTCACTGCGCACCACCCCCATGCGCAGGTAACGCAATTCGCAGACAGAAGCGATTCTTTGCATCTTCGCAATGAGTTTCGCAATGAACTTCGCAATGAGCTTCGTAATGAATGAAAGGAACTAACCTGGTGTTTGGAAAAGAGAAACGGCCAGAACCTGATGCCATCGAGGCCATCATCGGCCCACGCGCCACCTTCAGCGGCAGCCTGCGTTGTGATGGCAGCGTCCGCATTGACGGCGTGATCGAAAGCGGCACAATCACCACCCCCACGAACGTCATTATCACAGCCAGCGCCCGCGTCATGGCCGACATTCAGGCCAAAGTGGTGTCGGTTTCAGGGGCTTACAAAGGCACGATTACAGCCGATCGCGTCGAGCTGTTGGAAGGCGGACGTATCTGGGGCGTGGTCAAAGTCGGCTCCTTCCTGCTGGACGAGGGCGGCTACCTGCGCGGCGAGCTGGTCATGCAAGGCGAAGAGCCGCAGCAGCCGTTCTTGATTCCGGCCCCGACCGGCCCCAAGGCGCAGATTCCGGTCAGTGAGAGCAACGGCAGCCCCAAGTGGCAGGATCATGATTCGGATTGACCAGGTAGCCCTCCATCTGATCGCCATGCCGCTGGTGACGCCGTTCGAAACCAGCTTTGGTCGGCAGACGGTGCGCCAGGCCATCATCGTAGAGCTGCGCAGCGCCGACGGCAGCGGCTGGGGCGAGTGCGTCGCAGGAGATTCTCCCAGCTATTCATACGAGACGACCGACAGCGCCTGGTCCATTCTGAGCCAATGGCTGGCGCCGGCCGTCATGGCGCGGCCCCTCAGCACGCTGACCGATCTGCACGAACGCTGGGCCTGGGTGCGCGGCCATGCCATGGCGCGCGCGGCCATCGAACAAGCCGCCGCGGCTTTGCTGGCCGCCGAAAAAGGGCAATCCCTGGCCGCCTTTATCGGCGGCACGCGCGCCGCCGTGCCCGTGGGCGTGAGCATTGGCATCCAGGATTCGCCGCAGGCGCTCGTGGAGACGGTCGCGGGCTACCTGGCGCAGGGCTATGGCCGCATCAAGCTCAAGATCAAGCCTGGCAAGGACCTGCCGTTTGTCCGTGCGGTGCGCCACGCCTTTCCTGACGTGCTCTTACAGGTGGACGCCAATTCGGCCTACACCCTGGCCGACAGCGACCTTCTGCGGGAGCTGGACGATTTCAACCTGTTGTTGATCGAGCAGCCCCTCGATCATGACGACATCTATGAGCACAGCCTGCTGCAGCGCCAGCTGCGCACGCCGATCTGCCTGGATGAAAGCATTCACACCCCGCTCCATGCGCGGGCCGCGCTGGCCCTGGCGAGCTGCCGCGTCATCAACATCAAGGTCGGCCGCGTCGGCGGACTGGCGCCCGCGCGTGAGATTCATGATCTGTGCCAGGCGGCCGGCATCCCGGTCTGGTGCGGCGGGATGCTGGAAACGGGCATCGGCCGCGCGGCCAACCTGGCGCTGGCCTCGCTGCCCAACTTCCGCTTGCCGGGCGACATTTCAGCCAGCGACCGTTACTACCGCAGCGACATTGCGGAGCCAACCTTCCGCCTCAACCCCGACAGCACCATCAACGTCCCCACGGCGCCCGGCCTGGGCGTGATCGTCAAGCGCGAGGCGCTGGCGCGGGTCACCCTGCACAGCACGACCTTGAGACCTGTTTGAGAGCGAGATTCTTCATGCAATCACTGCTGCATGCCCTGACGGCCAAGCAAGATCCATTGATTCATGACCTGCTGGCGTGGTGCGCCCTGGAGTCGCCGACGAACGATGCGGCGGCGACCACGCGCATGGCGCAAACGGTGGCCGCGCACCTGCGCGCCCGGGGCGCGCAGGTGGAGGTCCTGCCGGGCCAGGTCAACGGCAGCATGGTGCGCGCGGCGTGGGCCGGCGGCGGAGGGAAACCGCTTCTGCTCCTGGCGCATCATGACACGGTGCACCCCATCGGCAGTGTGCAGAAAAATCGGCCGCGCGTCGAAAATGGCCGCGTCTACGGCCCTGGCGCCTACGACATGAAGGGCGGCATCCTGCTGGCGGCTGCGGCTATCGAGGCTGTCCACAGCCTGGGCCGCGCCCTGCCGCGCCCCGTCGTTCTGCTCAGCACGGCCGATGAGGAGATGGGAAGCGCCGATTCACGCCCGTTGATCGAGGCCCTGGCGCAGCAAGCGGAAGCCGTATTGGTGCTGGAACCCGCTTCCGCCAACGGTGAGCTGAAGACCGCGCGCAAGGGCGTGGGAACCTTCACGATCAAGGCGCTGGGCCGCGCGTCCCATGCCGGCGCGGCCCCCGAGCTGGGCGTCAACGCCATCGTGGAGCTGGCGCAGCAGGTGCAGACCCTGACTGCCTTGACCGATAATGCCCGTGGTATTACCGTCAACGTGGGACTGATTCAGGGCGGCACGGCGGTCAACACAGTGCCGGCCGTGGCCGAAATGCAGGTGGACACGCGTATTCAACGCCCGGAGGACGCGGCCTGGCTGACCGAGCAGGTCTACGCGCTGCGCCCACACCTGCCTGGGGCCAGGCTGAGCATCAGCGGCGGTGTGGAGCGACCGCCCATGGAGCGCCTGCCCGGCACGGTGCGTCTGTTCGAACTGGCGCAACGCCTGGGGCAGGCCATTGGCCTTGACCTGAGCGAACGTGCGGTTGGCGGCGCCAGCGACGGCAATTTCACGGCCGCGCTTGGCATCCCCACCCTGGATGGCCTGGGCGTGTGCGGCGACGGCGCGCACACCGACGAGGAGTACGTCTTGATTGCATCGCTGGCGCCGCGCGCGGCCGTGCTCGCTGGCATGTTGCTCAATTTATGAGGCCGTGATGGCATCATGCAAGCACAGGGCCGATCACCGCGCCAGGCAGTGATCGGCCCTCTGTTCATACCGCGGCCGCGCCTGACTCAGCGCCGCAGCAGTGGGAAAAACCAGGGCGACGTTTGCAGCAGCGGCGTGACGCGTGCGGTCATCAGACCGCCGGCATCCGCGGCCACATAGGCCAGATCATTCTGCACGGCGACGCCGCGCGCAGAGCCGGGCATGGGGATGACGCCGGTCACCAGCGGCTGCGTGGGGCTGCTGACATCCACAATTTGCAGGCCGCCGCTGCCGCAGGCCACAAAGGCCCGCGCGTCTGCCACCGCCAGGCTGTAGGAGTTCCCCGGCAGCGGCAAACTTGCTAAACGCGAGGGCGCCGTGGGGCTAATGACATCGGCCATCTCCAGGCCAACGGTCTGCGCAACGTAGGCGACTTGATTGTAGACGCGGGCTTCGCCGGCCGTACCGTCATAGTGATAAGTGGCAAGCAAAACCGGCGACGCCGGGTTGGTGATACTGAAAACCCGCAGGCCGCGCGGGGCGCGAAAGTCAGCGATGTACATGAGATTGCCAGCCACGTCTACGCTGCGCGCATCGCGCAACCCCACCACCGAGACCAGGGTGGGTGTGGCAGGTTGGCTGACATTGATGATGGAAAGGCGCGGCCCATCCGCCACAAAGGCGATGCCGTTGCTGAGCGCCACATCGAACGCATAGCCGATCGTATCATAACTGCCGAGCAGCAGCGGATGACTGGCATCGCTGACATCGAGAATCTGCAGGCCGCTATCGCCATCGGCCACATAGGCCAGATGGCCGTCCAGGGTGACATTCTGCGGCGTATCGGGCGTCTGGTAGACGCTCAACGGCGTGGGATTGACCGGATCGCTGATGTCCATGATCCACAGTCCGTCATCGGCATCTACGAGGTACGCATGGGTTCCCTCGACACGCAGGCGTTGTGGTTTGGCCGGCAGATCGAACGTGCTCTCGCGTACGGGTGTGGCGGGCTGGGACACATCTACGATAGCCAGGTTCTTGTTCTTGCCCGCGACGTAGGCCTGACCGTTGCTCACCCTGACGACCGCGCCGATGGACTCATAGGGATAAGCGCCCAGCCACTGCGGCGCGGCCGGATTCTGGACATCAATCATCTGCAGGCCCTCTTGCGCCGCAGCCAGATAGGCCGTGGAACCAGAGACCACGATGCCTGCGGCCGATCCCGCGGTCGTCACGTGTCCGACATGCGCGGGCTGCGCCGGGTTGGCGACGTTCACAATCTCCAGGCCTTCTGTGCTGGCAGCCAGGTAGGCCAAACCGTTGACCACGGTGACGGCTTCCAGGTAGGCCATAGATTCATACGTCCCTGCCAACACCGGACTGGCTGGATTGCTAACATCCAATACCAGCAGGTGCGTACTGCGCAACAGATAGACAAACTGCCCCGCCGCGGCCACGTTGTGGGCCTGACCCGGGTAGGCGCCCAGCCAGGTCAGGTGATCGGGGTCGGCCATGCCGATAATCTGCAGGCTGCCGGTGCTGTCGGTGACATAGATGCGGCCAGGCGCCAAGGCCAGGCGCCGGGCATCGCCAGGGGTGTCGAGTTTGCCCCGCAGGGCAGGTGCACTGGGCGCTGACACATCCAGGACCTGGACGCCTGCTTCCCCCAGCGCCACGATCAACAGGCTGCCGCTGACATGGACATCCTGCACCAGCGCGGGCAGCATGGCGCTCTGCCCGACCTTCTGCGGCGCGGCAGGGTTGCTGACATCGAGGACGACGATGCGTGAACCGACGCCGACGTACGCATAGGCGCCCGCCACATCAAGTCCATAAGTAGCGCCGCCAATTTGACCGATCAGTTCTGTGGCTACCGGGGTGGGTGTAGCCGGAGAGGAGACCGAGAACGCGTGTCCGGCGGGCGTCAGGGCCAGCGCCTGACTCGCGGCCGAAACAATCAACAACGCGGCCAGAACAACGGCCCCCAAGGAACGAGAAAAACGACCCTTCATAAAAACACTTCCCCGAATCTCTAAAGATTTTCTGCGGAGGGCTGTCGGGTGTACAATCTCAGCATTGTTTTTCAACAGGCCTTGCCTCAGTCTAAGCCTATCCGAAAAATGGCCGCTCACCCCGTTGTGAGCGTCTACAGGCGCAAGGCCCGCTGCGACGAGTGATTCCTTGACCACGCGGAGAACAGATACCTATGGAGATAACGATTCGCCGCCTATCAACCTTCGAGGAGTACACGGCCGCCGAAGAGCTGCAGCAGATCTGCTGGCAAACTGACCCCATCGACGCGGTGCCGGCCCATCTCCTGCTCACCCTGCAGAGCGAGGCGGGCCTGGTGTTAGGCGCCTTTACCCCGCGCGGTGAGCTGATCGGCTTTCTATTCGGTTTCCTGGGGCGTGAAGGAAATGCGCTCAAGCACTGCTCGCACATGGCAGCCGTCCATCCCTACTACCGGGATCGCAACCTGGGGTATCGTCTGAAGCTGGCGCAGCGCAGCTTCATGCTGCAAGAAGGGCTGGAGATCTGCACCTGGACCTACGATCCGCTGGAAGCGCGCAACGCCGTGCTCAACATTGCCAAGTTGGGGGCCACGGCGTCCATCTACAAGCGCAACATCTATGGTCAGCGCCTGGGCGGTCTCAACGCAGCCCTGCCCACTGACCGCTTCCACGTGCGTTGGGAGGTGAACAGTCCGCGCGTCCAGCACTGCGTGACGACGGGTCAGCGGGCGACAGCGCCGATCGCTGCGCAGTCGGAACAGATCCTCACGCGCGTCGTGCTGCAAAATGACCTGCCGATTCTGGCTGCCACCGGGCCGCTGCCGGCCAGCGATACGATCGGCGTGCAGATTCCCGCCCATATGCAACGCGTCAAGCGTGACAACGTTGGCGCCGCCAGCCACTGGCGGATGGGAACCCGCGCCCTCTTCGAAAATGCCTTTCGTGCTGGCTACACCGTCGTCAACGCTACCCCTGACGCCGGGTACCCTGAACACCTGGTTGTTTACACGTTGGTCAGAGAACCCGAAAAATGATGAATGATGAACGCTGAACGCGGAATGTGCTCACGCATCCTATTCATCGTTCATCGTTCATCGTTCATCATTCATCGTTCATCGTTCCGCCTCAGGGCGGCCAGTTCGGCGCCAGACCGCGCTGCTGGCGGATGTAGATGCGCAGTTTGGCATAGGCTGGGCGCCAGTGCAGCTCGTCAATCTGACTCGGCTTCATGATGGACCACCAGTACTGCTCTTGCGCTTCGGTCCAGTCTACGTCTGGCATGTAGACGACCACCATCAGGCCGATCCAGGGTTGCCAATGGGCTTTGGCCCATTCGAACGCCTGCACCAGGTAGTCGCCCTGCTGCTCTTCGCTCACGGCGTGCCAGTGATAGGGTGAATCGGGGCGCGAATCGGTGCTCCAGCCAAACTCCAGCACGGCCACCTTCTTGTTGGCGTCCCCGTACTTGACCATGATCTTGCGCAAATCTTCGACGCGGCGGAAGGTAAAGAAACGCTCGCCGCCATAGGCGGCTTTGTTGGCCGCAGCCTCATCGGGGCTGACGCTGGGCGCAGCGTGAAAACCGGCCGCGTGGACGCCCAGGACATCGAAGTAGCCCAAGCTGCTGCCGCCCATCGCCTGGTACATCTGCTCCAGATACTTATCGTCGGGAATGGCGACATCGCAGCACGAACCGGTGGGCGTCAGGCCGGCCGAGATGACCAGGGCCAACGGCGCGCCCTTCTTGACGCCGGTGTACGCCGCCTTGAGCAAGCGCACATACTCGGCCGCGTTGGGCGGACGGCAGCCCCATTCGCCGCCGCCATCGGGCCGATTCAGATTAGGCTCATTCCAGATCTGATAGGCCTGAATCTTCCATTTGTAGCGGTTGGCGACGGCGAACAAGAAATCTTCGAAGTCCTTGTAGTTGTCGGGCGGGCCGTTGCACGGAAAACCGCCGCCGGCCCATTTGGGCTGGCTGTCCACGCGCACGATCAACTTGAGGTGGTGCGCCAGCGCCTGCTCGACGATGCGGTCGGTGACGCTCCAGTCGAACTGATTCTTGCCCGCGCCTTCGATCTCGCGCCAGGGGAAGTTCTGCTTGACCCAGGTGAAGCCGGCGTCTTCCACCAGGCCCAGGTCGCGGTCGGCGATTTCAGGGCGCCACCAGAGGAAGGCCTGCACGCCGTAGTCCGGCGAGCTGAAGCCACGGTCCGAACCGCCGTTGGCTGGCGGCTTGGTCGCCGTTGGTTTGACCGCCGCGGCCGTGGCCGTGACCTGGACGGGCGCTTTGGTCGCCGTCACGGCCGGCGTTGACGTGTCAACGGGCGCGGGCGGCTGCGTGGCCGTCGCCGGCGGCAGCGGCGTGTCGGTGGCAACCGGCGCCGCCGTAGGCGTCTTCGTTGGCGTCGGGGTGAACGTCGGCGGGGCCTGGCCGCAAGCTGACAATACGAGGGTGACAAGAACGATTCCAGCAAGGAGGCGTGAGAATCGTCGGTTGCTGTTGGATGGCCTCATCTTACCTCTTACTTCGGCATGTTGCGCAGCGCATCGTAGGTGGGGGTGCCCCAAACCTTGAACGCGCTTTGTTCGCCCGACTCAAAGTTCAGGTTCCACAGGAACATCGGGCCGACCCAGCCCCAGGAGCGAGCCATCTGGTAGGCGCGCACCGTCCAGGCCGCCTGTTCATCGGGCGAATTGTCGGCCGCATATTCATAGCCGGGATGCGGACTGTTGGAGACGGCCCAACCGAACTCGGTGGGCCAGATGCGCTTGCCGCCATCGCCATTCGCCACCATCACATTGCGGTAGCCTTCCATGGTGCCACGGAAGCACCAGGAGTGGTGGCGGTTGTCGAAGGGGCCGCGATAGCCGGCGCTGCCATCGGAGACCGAGCGCCAGTCGGCGTCGGCCGGGCAGTTGAAGCCGCTGGGATGCGC
This sequence comes from Chloroflexota bacterium, assembly GCA_036822415.1. Classification (GTDB taxonomy): domain Bacteria; phylum Chloroflexota; class Anaerolineae; order SSC4; family Amarolineaceae; genus Amarolinea. The sequence goes on along the minus strand of DAISHS010000081.1, from coordinate 2,353 downwards.
GCCGACGGCGTCGGCGTAATTGCGCAGCCCGGCGCGGTACATTCCCTGCAGATAGGCGATGTCATCCATGGCCAGCGGCGCGGGCGCGCCGGTCGGCGTCAAGGCGCCGCTGATAACGAGCATACTGGAGCAGGCGCCCTTGATCGCGCGATAGGCCGCGGCCAGGAGTTGAACGTAACGGCCCGGATCAATCGGCTCGCCGCCCCATTCGTACCAGAGGTTCTGCTCGTTCCAAACTTCAACCGCCTGCACGCGGCCGCAGTAACGGCTGGCGAAGGCGCGCACGAAATTGGCATAGGTGCCAGGATCGGCCGGGGGGCCTTCGACGTCGAAATTGCTGTTGCCTGGGCGCGCCCACTGCGGCGCTTTGACGATGCTGGCCAGGATATTCAAGCCATTGCCATTGAACTGGCCGATCATGTCGTCCAGGCCGCCGAAATCAATCTGCCCCTGCTGTCCCTCGAAGTCCTTCCACGGCAGCTGGAACTTGACCCAGCCAAACCCCATGTTTTTGACCGCGCCGATGATGAAGCCTTTGTCCGCGCTGGTATCCACCTGGATGCCGTAGCCAAAGAAGCCGGCGGCCCGCACGTTGGGCGCGGGCGCAGAGGTCGTGCGCTTCACGGTGGTCTTTGGCGGCGGCGCGGGCGCGGCCACTTCAGGCACTGCACTCAGGTCGCCGCTGACTTTGACCAGGGAGGCGCTCATCCAGCCCTGCTTGCTGCTGACGCAGCAGATTTTCAGCCAGGTAGCGCCTTTGTTCTTACCGACGACGGTCAACGACTGGCCGCGGGTCGCGCGGCCGACAATCGCATAAGCGGTCGAAGGGCCAGAACGCACGTTGACCAGGTCCTCGGTCACCGTGACGGTTGGGCCGGACGCGGCAGACGCCACGGCCGCTTGATCAAGTTGAGGGGTTGCAGCCAGAGAAACGGCTGGCAGGGCGGTGAGCAGAATAAGGGTGAGAAAGACGACGCGATGCAGCAACGATAGACGAGACATCAGCTCCTCCTGAGAAGATCGAGTGATAGGACGTGTCGTTTGGAAGTGAAGAACGCACCGTGCAGGATGGGGCGCCTGTCGGTGCGTTCTTCGTCAGCATGCCTACTTGGGCATACGGGCCAGGGCGTCGTAGGCCGGGCGGCCAGCGATGCCAAACTGCGCCAGCTCGGTGCCCGGATTGGTAATGCCAAAATTGAGATTCCAGAGGAACATCGGGCCAACCCAACCCCAGCCGCGCGCCATCTGGTAGGCCTGCACCAGCCAGGCGGCCTGTTCTTCGGGCGTGTTATCGTTGGCGTAGCCGTAGTTGTTGTTGACGGCTGGCCCAATGGCCCAGCCGAACTCCGTCGGCCAGATGCGCTTGCCGCCGTCGCCGTTGGCTACCATCACGTTGCGGTAGCCTTCCATCGTGCCGCGGAAGCACCAGGAATGATGATGATTGTCGAACGGGCCACGGAAGGAAGCGCTGGGATCGGACACCGTGCGCCAATCGCCGTCAGCCGGGCAGTTGTAACCGCTGGGATGGGCGCCGATGGCGTCGCTGACGCTTTTGAGGCCGGCGCGATACATCGCCTGCAAATACTCGATGTCGTCTATGGCCTTGCCGCCGCCGCCGCCGGTGGGCGTCGGCGCGCCGCTGACCACGATCATACTGGGGCACGCGCCCTTGATGGCGCGATAGGCCAGCCGGAGCATTTCCACGTAGCGACCGGCGTCGAGCGGCTCATTTCCCCACTCGTAGTGCAGGTTCTGCTCGTTCCACACCTCGATGGCCTGCACGCGGCCGCAGTAGCGACCGGCGTACGCGCCCACAAAATCGGCGTAGTCCTGCGGATTCTGCGGCGGGCCTTCGTCCGAATAGCCGTAGGCCGGATTGCGTGACCAGTTCGGCGCCTTGACGATGCTGGCCAGGATCTTGAGGCCGCCGCCCGAAAGCGAGTTGACGATGTCGTCCATGCCGCCCCAGCCATAGTTGCCCTTGGAGCCTTCGAAGTCTTTCCAGGGCGCCTGGAATTTGACCCAGTTGAAACCCATGTTGCGGGTGGCGTTGACCACATAGCCCAGGTCAGCGCCGCCATAGACCTGCGCCTGCACGCCGTAGCCAAAACCGGCGCCGCCGCTTGGGCGCGGCGCGGGCGGATTGTTGGCCGGCGGCGCCGATGAGGTCGGCGCGGGCACGCGGGTCGGCGCTGGGGTGGCCGTCGGGGCCGGCGTGGGGGTTGCGGTCGCCTCAGGCGTGGCCGTGGCGACGGGGGTGTAGGTGGCAACCACGAGGGCCACTTCACCGGCCGGGCTGACCGGCCGCCCGTTCTCCACGATCACCGCTTCGACCTGGTACTGCGCGCCGGGG
>DAISHS010000080.1:0-14222 GCA_036822415.1 Chloroflexota bacterium | reverse complement strand
TCGTTGCAGCGACTTGCAGTCGCCCGATCTGCCCCCAGTTTGAAATGCACCCGTAAGCACACAGCGCCTTGACAAAAGCGCCTGATCGTCGTATGATTCGCTGGCACTCAAGGGGTCTGAGTGCTAAACAGGGGCAGGTTGTACTCAAACGGGCACGCAGCGTAGGAGATCGTATTACAGACCAGGTATGAGCACAAAACGAGATTATTACGAGGTGTTGGGAGTCGAGCGCAACGCCGGTGAAGACGACATCCGCAAGGCGTATCGTAAATTGGCGCGCCAGTATCATCCAGACGTCAACAAGGCGGCGGACGCAGAGGCCAGGTTCAAAGAAGTGAACGAGGCCTACGAGGTGCTGAGCGACCGCGAGAAGCGCGCGGGGTATGATCGCTTTGGTCATGCGGGCAGCCAGGGCGGCGCCGGCGGTTTTGGCGCAGGCGGCTTTGGCGATTTCAGCTCTATCTTTGACGAGTTCTTCGGCGGCTTTGGCGCACGCAGCAACACCCGCAACCGCATGGCCCCGCGCCGTGGCGCCGATCTGCGCGTCGATGTCACGTTGACCTTCGAAGAAGCCGTGCGCGGCCTGGCCAGAGAACTGCAAATCACGCGCCAGGAGCCGTGCACCCGCTGTCAAGGCAGCGGCGCAGAACCAGGAACGTCACCGCTGCGCTGTCCACAATGCAACGGCGCCGGCGAAGTGCAGCGTCGCCAGCAGAGCGTCTTCGGCACGATTGTCACCAGCGCCACCTGCCCGCGTTGCAACGGCGCCGGGGAGATCGTCACCACACCGTGCACCGAGTGCCGTGGGGCCAAGAATGTGCGCACCACGCGCACCCTGCAGGTGGACATCCCGGCCGGCGTGGATGACAATACTCAGATTCGTCTGAGCAATGAAGGCGAGCCAGGCTTCCGCGGCGGGCCGCCCGGCAATCTGTTCGTCGTTCTGCATGTGCAGCCGCATGCGCTGTTCGAGCGCCGCGAGCAGGACATTTATCTCAACCTGCCGATCAATTTCGTCCAGGCCTCCCTGGGCGCCGAGGTGGAAGTGCCGACGCTGGACGGCACGGTCAGACTGACCGTTCCGGCCGGCACACAGCACGGGCACACCTTCCGTATGCGGGGCAAGGGCGTGCCTTACATTCGCCAGAACAGCCGCGGCGATCAGTATGTGACGGTGCAGGTGGTCATGCCGCAAAAGTTGACCGAGCGCCAGCGCCAGCTGCTGCGTGAGCTGGGCGAAAGCCTGGGCACGCCCGATGTCAATAAACCGGCTAAGGGCCTCTTCGATAAGCTCGTGGATGCCATTACCGAAGCGTTCAAGCCGGCAAGTTGAGGTCGCAAGGGGTTTTGTGTGAACTGGCTGGAAATTAGTGTGCTGGCAGACGGTGAAGCGGCTGAGGCGATCAGCGAGGTTTTCAACCGTTACGCCGATGAGCATGAAGGCACCGCAGGCGCCGTGGTGGAATTGACCGGCTTCGACAGCCGCGGTGAACTGACCGCGCCGCTGATGAGTGTGCGCACCTACGTGCGCCAGGGGCCGCAGGCCGTCGCGCTCGTGCGCAAAGTGGAAGAGGCGCTCTGGCACTTGCAGATGCTCTATGCGTTTGCCGAGCCAAGCGTGCGCGAGATCGCCGAAGAAGATTGGGCCAATGCCTGGAAGGCGCACTACCAGCCGATTCGCCTGGGCGAGCGTTTGTTCGTCGTTCCCAGCTGGATCGAGGCCCAGGCGCAGCCTGGCGACATTGTCATTCGCCTTGATCCCGGCATGGCCTTTGGCACCGGCACCCACCCAAGCACGCGCCTGTGTCTGCTCAACCTGGAACGTCATGTGCGGCCAGGGATGAGGGTGCTCGACGTGGGCGCCGGTTCGGGCATTCTGACCATTGCCGCGGTCAAGCTGGGCGCGTGGACGGCGGTTGGCACCGATATTGACCCCCTGGCCGTGCGCATTGCCGGCGAAAATGCTGCGCTGAACGCAGTGGCAGAGCGAATCACGCTGCTGACCACCCCCCTGCCGCCCCTGCCGGCGCATGATGACGACCGTTTCGACATCATCGTCGTCAATATCCTGGCCGAGGTCATCATCGCCCTGTTGGACGCAGACCTGCACGCCTGGCTGCGGCCGGCTGGTCATCTAATTCTGGGCGGTATCATTGACACCTGGGCCGACGCCGTGCTGGCCGCGCTCGACCGTCAGGGTTACACGGTCACGGCGCAGCTGACCGATGGCGACTGGGTCGGTTTGGCGGCACAGCGCCGCGCCAGGCCCTGATTGGCTGCGATGCACCGCTTTTTTGTCACCCCCTCGGCGATTCATGCAGAAACGGTGACGCTCAACGCGGAAACGGCGCATCAGCTGCGCGAGGTGCTGCGGCTGGGCCTGGGCGCTGAGATCATCGTTTTGGACGGCAGCGGGCGCGAGTACCGGGTGAGCATCACCGCGCTCAGCCGGGCCGGTGCAGAAGGCCGCATCCTGAGTCAAGCGTCGGCCCGCGGCGAGCCGGGCGCGCAGATCACGCTCTACCAGGCGCTGCTGAAGGGTGAGAAATTCGAATGGCTGCTGCAGAAGGGCACAGAGATCGGCCTCAGCCGTTTCACGCCGCTGCTGACGCAGCGCTGCGTGCTGCACGATCGGGCTGCGCTGGCCAAGAAGGAAAACCGCTGGCGGCGAATCATCCAGGAAGCCGCTGAGCAAGCGCGGCGGGCGCGCCTGCCTGAGTTGACGGCGCCGCTGACGTTGGCGGAGGCCTGCCAGGAGGCGGCCGCCCAGGCTGGCCTGGCCCTGTTTCTGTGGGAATCTGCGCCAGGGCAGGGCCTGAAGCAGGCTTTGCAGGCCTGGCAGTCAGCGGCCGCCGCGGGCGGGCGGATCAGCCTTTTTGTGGGGCCAGAAGGCGGATTTAGCGAGAGCGAAGCAGCCCTGGCCGCAGCGTCCGGCGCCCGCCTGATCGGCCTCGGCCCACGCATCTTGCGCGCGGAAACGGCCGGGCTGGCCGCGGCCGCGGCCATTCTGTACGAGTTGGGCGATATGTAACCAAAACGCGCAGCAGACCATCTAAAAAACGAGAGAAGCAATGAAGACTGCGTATCAAGCTAAACGAGGAAAACAAAAATCATGAGTCAAAATGGAACGAACGGCAGCAACGGTCACGGCCTGATCGAGCCAGTGGTTGAGGGAGCGATCGAGAATGTCATTATCATCGGCAGTGGGCCAGCTGGCCTGACGGCCGGCTTGTACACGGCGCGCGCCAACCTGAACCCCCTGTTGATTACCGGCAATGACATCGGCGGGCAGGTGGCAATCACCTATGAAGTGGAAAATTACCCGGGCTTTCCCGAAAGCCTGACCGGGCCAGAGCTGGTGGAGAAGATGCAGCAGCAGGCCGAAAAGTTCGGCTGCCGGATCGAATATGACTATGTGGATCAGGTAGACTTCGAGCATTTTCCATATACCGTGCATACGGCCAACGAGATGGAGTACAAAGCCAGGGCGATCATCATCAGCACCGGCGCGTCGTCGCGCAAGCTGGACGTGCCCGGCGAGAAGGAATTGACCGGCCGCGGCGTGAGCTACTGCGCCACCTGCGACGGCTTTTTCTTCCGCGGCCGTGAGGTGGTGGTGGTCGGCGGCGGCGACAGCGCGGTCGAAGAAGCGCTCTTCCTCACCCGCTTCGCCAGCAAAGTAACGTTGATCCACCGCCGCAACAGCCTGCGCGCCAGCCAGATCTTGCAAAAACGCTTGTTCGAGCACGAGAAGATCAACGTCATCTGGGATACCGTGGTCACGTCCATCAATGACGACGACGGCAAAGGCGGCGTGACATCGGTTAGCCTGCAGAACGCGAAGACCGGCGCGACCTCCACCCTGCCAGCCGGCGGCGTGTTCATCTTTGTGGGGCACTTGCCCAACTCGACCCTGTTCGAGGGCAAGGTTGCCATGGATGAGGAAGGCTATCTAAGCACTGACAGGTTGATGCGCACCAACATTCCTGGCGTTTTTGCCGCCGGTGAGATTCAGGACAAGCGTTTCAAGCAGGTGGCTACTTCGGTGGGTCAGGGCTGCGCAGCCGCCATGGAAGTCGAGAAGTATCTGGCTGACCTGGAGGATCGCGCGTATCCTGGTCACGCGGGGATGACTGCCCCCGCAGCAGCCCAGGTTGCCGCCTAGCCTGCATCAGGGCTGGCCCCGTCACGAGATTGGGCCAGCCGCGCAAGATTGGAAGAACGAGGCGCTCGGCGCGAGGTAGAACGGAGCAGCCATGCCAGCGATCCAGGTGGGTCAGCGAACGATCTATTTTCGTCACAGTCAGCGGGGGAACGTATCAAACGCTCCCCCGCTGGTATTGGTGCACGGCGCGGGCGGCACGCACATGCACTGGCCGGCGGAACTGCGGCGCCTGCCCGCGGCCACGGTCTACGCGCTCGATTTGCCTGGTCATGGGCAATCGCCGGGCGCAGGCTGCGCCACGATCACCGATTATGCGCAGACGGTCGTTGACTGGGCGGATGCGCTGCAGCTGCCGAACTTCGTCCTGGCCGGCCACTCGATGGGCGGAGCCATTGCCCAGACGGCGGCGCTGCGCCAGCCAACGCGCCTGGCCGGCCTGATCCTGGTGGGCACGGGCGCGCGACTGTTCGTTTCCCCCGCCATCCTGGATGGCCTGAGCCGTGACTATGCCGCCACGGCGCGCCTGATTGCCGAGTGGGCTTACAAACGTCAGGCTGATCCTGCCATCCTGGAGGCGTATACCACGGCGATGCTGGCAACGCCTGTGCAGGTCACGCATGGCGATTTCCTGGCCTGCAACGCCTTCGACGTCACCGCCGCTGTGAGCCAGATTGATCTGCCGACGCTGGTCATCGTTGGCCTGGAAGACCGGCTTACTCCGCCCAAGCTGAGCCGTTTCCTGGCGCAGCAAATGGCGGCCGCGCGCCTGCTGGAGGTTGCGGAGGCTGGGCACATGGTGATGTTAGAGCAGAGCGCCATCGTGACCGGGGCGGTGCACGAATTTTTGCTTACGCTGGCGGCGGCAGAAACTGCTCACTGAAGAGGTCGCTTACGGTGGGCACCGGCGCAGGCCAGGCGCCATCCGCCTGAGCCTGGCGGATAGCCTGATGAATTGCCTGCGAAAAGGGCCAATAGCGATCGTCGCGGGCATTGACCGGCACCTGGTGAATACGCTTTTCCATCTCCGTAAGCGCCACTGCGCTGAGAATCGCCGGCTCGATCATGGCCAGCGCGGCGGCGAAGGTTATGTCCTCACGCTGCCACTGCGCGCGCCAACCAGCAAGCACGGCGTCGAAACTGGTCGCGATGTGATCCTCGAGGGAATCAATATCATCCAGGTCAAGAATGGGCGCCGAAGAGGTCAGGGAGCAAAGGGTGTGGGTCTCGTCGCCGCTAATCTCCAGCTCACCGCCCCACGTAAACACCTCGACGCTTTCCTGGTGACGCGTCTGCATAATCACGTAATCGGCGCCGACCCGGTAATGGCCTGGCGCGGGCCAGGGATGCTCCACCAACAAGTGTTCGACCTCGCCCTGACCGCTCGCCACCACAAAATCTACTGAGGCCACGTCATCGTCGGCGCCGGTGGGCTGCGCAAACAGGATGACATCGAGGCGGGGATGTCCGAGCGCATAAGGCGAGCTGGCGGGGTAAAAAAGAATACTTTGATTATCGTCCACGTTCATAGTCCTTGCTGTCATCGCATGGGATGTCCCCCATCTGCAGCGTAGTGTAGCCTGGAGTGCAAAAAACACAAATTGGGCTGCGGGCTTGTTGCGAATTCAGCAAGCACGACATCAAGAAGTCATTGGGAATGTGCGCAAGTATTACTGAAATGAAGCTGCCTTATGATCCTTCGACTGGCTCAGCATGGCCGCCCGTCAGCGTCGTTTCCAGTTCAGCCTGGAATTCATCGAGGTTACCGGCGCGAATGGTGGCTTCCAAGAGCCTGGGCAAAACACTGACATCATGCACCAGGCGTAAACGCTGCTCGAAGCGTTGATAAGTCTGAATCGGCGGGTTGAAGCGCGCCGTGATCGCGGCGAGCACTGCGGCGCGCAGTCCTTCTTCCACACCTTCGCGACGCCCTTCTTCCACGCCTTCGCGACGCCCTTCTTCCACGCCTTCGCGACGCCCTTCTTCCACACCTTCCTGGCGGCCGTCGTCAACGCCTTTCTGCCAGCTCTCTTGCCGGATTCGACGCAGATAAGGCGTATCCAGTAGTTCCATATCAATCATACGCTCGATCATCTTCAACACCCCCTCATCGCCAATCAGGTTGACCAATGCCGTCAGTAATTCGCGGCGCTGCTCTCCGTCGGGGACAGCTTCGATTTTGCCCAGCACCGCAGAAACGATTCGCTTCGGTTCCGCCATGCGCATCTGTCCTACGAGCGCCAGCAGGGCCGGCTTGTCCAGTTGCATCACGGTATCAGCCTCAAGCTCCCAGAGACGGATGACATCATAACGCCATCTCAGGCTGGGCTGACCTGCAAAACTGGTGATGGTATACTCGCCCTCGTCACCGACGCCCGCACCTTTGCCTACGTAAAGAACAACGCTCTGCAGTTTCAGGCTGCCTTGCGGGGCGCGCCGCCCCCACTCATGTCGCGCTGTGCGGCTCATATAGTCCAACATGCGCCAGGGCATAGGAGCTGCGCTGCGCTTTCCCTGAAGCTCGATATGCAGGAGACCCACATCGCCGTCTTCGCTCACGGCTTCGAAAAGCAGATCACTGCGCTGGCGTGAAGCGGGCAGTTCGATGGTCAAGGTGCGTACTGAGCGTAGCCGCTTACCCATCAGCCATTCGGCGAAGGTCTCTTTGTACGTGAGAATCAAACTCTTGAGCGGGTTATCAGTATCGGTCACGGGTATTACTCCTTCCTGTTTTTGCCGCATGCCCAAGTCTACCTCAGTCCATAATGGATGTCAAGCTATGCGCCAAAAGTCAAAATAGCCCCTGCGCGCTTTGCCGATGCGGGCGAACGGTGTTAGAATAATCCCGGCAACTGATTTCGTCTTTCCTCTCTGCCCCGTCTTGGGGGCCAATCTGCCAACCACAAGGAGGTGGATCCACACACGATTGATATGGCGAGACGCCGCCTGGTGATCTATTCTTCCCAGGCTAAGAAGCGGTTTCTATTTCAGATTTCGGTCGCGGATAGGCTGCAAGCGCTTATCTGCATTGCAGAAAAGGAGAGACAAGAAGTGAGCAAGTCCCGTTTGATGCACCTGAGCATCCTGATCACCGTGTTAGCGCTGTTGGTTGCGGGCTGCACGCCCGCTGCGCCCCCTGCCGCCCCTGCCACCAAAGCCCCAGAACCTACCGCGTCAGGTATGACGCCTGAAATGGACAAACTGGTTGCCGCCGCTAAAGCTGAAGGCACCCTCACCACCATCGCCCTGCCGCACGACTGGTGCAATTACGGTGAGGCCATCGAGAACTTCAAGACCAAGTACGGGCTGCAGGTCAACGAGCTGAACCCTGACGCCGGTTCCGGCGACGAGGTCGAAGCCATCAAGGCGAACAAGGACAACAAAGGCCCGCAGGCGCCGGATGTGATTGACGTTGGCTATGGCTTTGGCCCTCAGCTGATTGATGAAAAACTGGTGCAGCCCTACAAGGTCAGCACCTGGGACTCGATCCCGGCTGACTCCAAGAACGCCGATGGGTACTGGTACGGCGACTACTACGGCGTGCTTGCCTTCGAAGTCAACAAGGATGCCGTGAAGAACGTCCCGCAGGATTGGTCCGATCTCCTCAAGCCGGAGTACAAGGGCCAGGTGGCGCTCTCCGGCGACCCGCGTGCCTCGGCGCAGGCGCAGATGAGCGTTTACGCCGCAGCCCTGGCCAACGGCGGCTCGCTTGACAACGTGGCGCCTGGTCTCGATTTCTTCAAGCAGTTGAACGCGGCGGGCAACTTTGTGCCGGTGATTGCCAAGCAAGCGACCGTCGCCAAGGGCGAAACGCCCGTGATCACCCGCTGGGACTACAACGCCCTGGCCGACAAGGCCGCTTTGGCCGGCAATCCCAACATCGAAGTGGTGATTCCCAAGACTGGCGTCATCGCCGGCGTCTACATCCAGGCCATCAGCGCCTACGCGCCGCACCCCAACGCTGCCAAGCTGTGGATGGAATATCTCTACTCCGACGAGGGCCAGATCGTCTGGCTGAAGGGCGGCTGCCACCCCATCCGCTACAACGACCTGGTGAAACGCAACGTGATCCCGGCTGAGATCACCGCCAATATGCCGCCGGCCGAGCTGTACGCCAAGGCTGTCTTCCCGACCATTGAACAGATCAACAACGCCAAGAAGGCGATCACCGATGGTTGGGACAAAGTCGTCGGCGCCGATGTGAAGTAGCCTTAGATCGTGGCCAGCACATCGCAGCCTACATCTTCCATCACCACACCGCGGGGCGCGCCAGTGGCGCGCCCCGCACGGCGCGTCAATTGGGCGTGGCTTGGCGTCGCGCCCTTTTTGATCTTTGCCGTTTTCTTCTTGTTCATCCCCTCGGTGTCGCTGTTCGTCGGCAGCTTCCAGGATAACCAGGGAAATTTCACCCTGGCCAACATCACCGGGCTGTTCACCCCGTCCATCCTCAGCGCCTACTGGATCACCATCCGCATCAGCCTTTTCAGTGCGGTGGTCGGCGGGCTGTTCGGGTTCTTCCTGGCTTATTCGGCGACGCTGGTGGGCCTGCCGCGCTGGGTAACTGACGGCATGGCGACCTTCAGCGGCGTGGCGTCGAACTTTGCCGGCGTGCCGTTGGCGTTCGCCTTCATCGCGACCCTGGGCCGCCTGGGCCTGGTGACGGTGCTGCTCAAGAATCTCTTCGGGTTCAATCTGTACGATCACGGCTTCAACCTGTACAGCTTCTGGGGGCTGAGCGTCACCTATCTCTATTTCCAGTTCCCGTTGATGGTCTTGATCATCACGCCGGCGCTGGAGGGGCTGCGCCGTGAATGGCGCGAAGCGGCCGAGAACCTGGGCGCAACCGGCTGGCAGTACTGGCGCTACGTGGGGCTGCCGGTCCTCCTGCCCTCGCTGCTCGGCGCCATGATCCTGCTGTTCGGCAACGCGTTCGGCGCCTATGCCACCGCTCTTTCGCTGACCGGCGGGCTAATCAACCTGGTAACGATCGTCATCGGCTCGCAGATCAAGGGCGACGTGCTGCACAACCCGGGCCTGGGCTACGCCCTCGCCCTGGGCATGGTCGTGGTGATGGCAATCTCCATGGCCATCTACTACGTGTTGCGCCGCCGCAGTGAAAGGTGGCTGCGCCTATGAAACGCACCAAACTCTGGGGCTGGTTCTGGACCGCCCTCGGCATCCTCTACTTCTTCCTGCCGCTCTACGCCACGCTGGACTTCTCCTTGCGCGCCAAAAGAGGCGAGCTGACTCTGCTGGCCTACCAGCGTGTGCTGGCCGACCCGCAATTCAGGCAAACCATGCTGTTTTCGCTGAGCATGGCGGTGCTCACCATCCTGGTCAGCCTGGTGTTGATCGTCCCCACCGCGTATTGGATCCGGCTGCGCCTGCCCAAACTGCGGCCGCTGATCGAGTTCATCACGTTGATGCCGTTTGTGGTGCCCGCCATTGTCCTGGTCTTTGGGCTGATCCGGGTGTATGGCGGAGGCTTCCTGCCACTCACCAACTTCCGGGCCGGCACCAATATCCTGCTGGTGGCCGCCTACGTGATCCTGGCACTGCCCTACACCTATCGCGCGGTGGACACGGGCCTGGCGGCCATTGATGTGCGCTCCCTCACCGAGGCGGCGCAGAGCCTGGGCGCGGGCTGGGGCACGATCCTGCTGCAGGTCATCTTCCCCAACCTGCGCTCGGCGCTGCTCAGCGGCGCGTTCCTGACGCTGGCCACCGTCGTCGGTGAGTTCACCATCGCCAGTTTCCTGGTGGGCATCAACGCCTTCGGGCCGTACATGTCGCTGATTGGGCAGAACAAAACGTATGAATCGTCTGCCCTGGCCATCATCAGCTTTGCGCTGACCTGGCTGTTCATGGGCCTGATTCAACTTTTCGGACGCAGCCAGCCGGGCCAGCGTCAGCAGCTGGTGGGGGCAAGGTGACACGATGGGATTTTTAGGCCTGACCAACATCTCCAAAGTGTACGGCAGCAGCAGCGCCGTGACCAATTTCAACCTTGATGTCGAACACGGTGAGTTCGTTTCCTTCCTGGGGCCTAGCGGTTGCGGCAAGACGACCACACTGCGCATGATTGCCGGCTTCGAGCTGCCCACCACGGGAACCATCGTCGTCAACGGCCTGGACATCACGAACAAGCCGCCCAATCAACGCAACGTAGGCATGGTTTTCCAGTCCTACGCGCTCTTCCCCAATATGACGCTGGCCGACAACGTGGGCTTCGGCCTGAAAATCGCGCGCCGCCCAAAGGCCGAAATTGACCGCACCGTGGCCGAGATGCTGGACGTGATCCATCTGCCCGGTTTCGGCAGCCGCTACCCTCATCAACTGTCGGGAGGTCAACAGCAGCGCGTGGCGCTGGCCCGCGCCCTGGCCATCCATCCGCAAGTGCTGCTCCTGGATGAACCGCTCTCCGCCCTGGACGCCAAGATTCGCGTCGAGCTGCGCTCGGAAATCCGACGCATTCAACGCGAGCTGGGCATCACCACGATCTACGTCACCCACGACCAGGAAGAGGCGCTCTCCCTGTCGGATCGCATCGTGGTCATGAGCGCGGGCAAAGTCGAGCAGATTGGCACGCCCTTCGAGATTTACAATTACCCCAAGACCGCGTTCACGGCCGCGTTCATCGGCCAGCTCAACATGCTTCCGATTACCGTGGACGACCCAAAAACTGGTCTGTGTTCGTTTCAGGGCCAGCCCATTCCGACGGGTGAACCGATCGAAGCGACGGCCGGCGCCAGCAAACACCTGGCCCTGCGTCCAGAGGAGCTGGGGCTGGGGCGCGCCGAGAATTGCATCCACCTGTCCGGCCGGATCGAAAGCGTGACCTTCCTGGGCGCTATCGTGCGCACCCGCGTTGACCTGGGCGGCCACAGCGTGGCCGTGGATATTTTCAACGAGCGTTTGCTTATCCTACCCCAGGTCGGTGAGACGGTGATGGTCAACTTTCCGCCGCACGCCTGCTGGGTAACCGAATAATGACGGCAGAGACAGCCGTGCGCCTTTCGATGCGGGCGCACTGACGCGGCCGGCGCGCGAGGTAACGGCGTCATAACGGCCAACAGACCCGTGCACCCAAGTCAGCCTCCCATGCAATCTGCACTATCAGGTAACCACCATGATTCTTCTCAACCCCAACCACCTTGATCGTTATTACCCCGACGCGCGCTCGCGCGAGATCATGGCCAAGACCGTGGCCTTCTTCGAGCAAAAAGGCAAGCAAAAGCTCAAGGCCGATGATTACGACCGCGTCTGGTATGCCGACCTGCTCGATTTCGTCAAGCGTGAAGGCATCTTTGCCACCCTGCTCACCCCGCCCGCCTACGGCGACGCCGATGCGCGCTGGGACACCTGGCGCAATTGCGAGTTCAACGAAATCCTGGGTTTCTACGGCCTGCCCTACTGGTACACCTGGCAGGTCACGATCCTGGGGCTTGGGCCGATCTGGATGAGTCAAAATGAAGAGGCCAAACGCCGCGCCGCGCAGCTCCTACGCGACGGCGCCATCTTCGGTTTCGGCCTGTCCGAAAAAGAGCATGGCGCGGACATCTATGCCAGCGATATGCTCTTGGCGCCGCAGGCGGACGGCGCTTACCTCGCGCGCGGCGACAAGTACTACATCGGCAACGCCAACCGCGCGGCCATGATCTCGACCTTTGGCAAGTTCAGCGATAGCCAGGACTACGTCTTCTTTGCGGTAGATTCGCAGCACCCGCACTTTCAGCTCATCCAGAATATCTGCGCCAGCCAGTCCTACGTCGGCGAGTTCATGCTGGCGGACTATCCCATCAGCGCCGCCGACATTCTGTCGAGTGGGCAGGAGGCCTGGGATGCTTCGCTCAACACCGTCAACGTGGGCAAATACAACCTGGGCTGGGCTTCGATTGGCATCTGCACGCACGCCTTTTACGAGGCGATCAACCACGCCGCCAATCGTTTCCTCTACGGCCGCGCGGTGACCGACTTCGGCCATGTGCAGCAGATGTTCACCGATGCCTACGCACGCCTGGTAGCCATGAAGCTCTTTGCCCTGCGCGCGGCGGATTACCTGCGCTCGGCCTCGCCCAGTGACCGCCGCTATCTCCTTTTCAACCCCATGGTCAAGATGAAGGTGACGACGCAGGGCGAAGAAGTGATCAACCTGCTCTGGGATGTCATCGCGGCCAAAGGCTTCGAGCGCAGCACCTATTTCGAGATGGCTGCGCGTGACATTCGCGCCCTGCCCAAGCTGGAAGGAACGGTGCACGTCAACATTGCCCTGATCGTCAAGTTCATGCCGAACTACTTCTTCAACCCGGCGCCCTACCCGGAGACGCCGCGGCGTGATGACGCGGCGCATGACGAGTTCCTTTTCCGGCAAGGCCCGGCGCGGGGTCTGGGCAAGATTCGTTTCCACGACTACAACCTGGTCTTCGACCGCTTCGACTTACCCAACGTTGCGATTTTCAAGGAGCAGGTGGCGGTGTTCAAGGAGTTCCTGGCGCGCGCCACTCCCAGCGAGGAACAGGCGCTGGATACCGATTTTCTGTTAGCCCTGGGTGAGTTGTTCGCACAGGTTGTCTACGCCCAGCTGATCCTGGAGAACGCCGAGATCTATCACGTCCACGCCGACCTGGTGGATCAAATCTTCGACTTCATGGTGCGTGATGTCAGCCGCTATGCCTTGCAGCTCTACAGTAAACCGAGCAGCACTCGTCAGCAGATGGAGATCAGCCTGCGCATGGTGCGCAAACCGGCCTTCGTTGAGGATCGCTACCGCCGCGTGTGGGCCGAAGTCTACGCGCTGAATGGCGCCTACACCATGCAACCGTAAACCCAACGCGTGCGCGTCATTTGGAATTCCGGCAAACGATGAATTGTCTTATCGCGCTGATCTGCTATAATAGACCGCAGTGTCTCACGCAGCTGCGTCCCCTTTTCCGTCCAATTCCGACTTTCGTTGTTTCTGCACAAAAGAAAGGAATACACTATGCTCAGTCGTGCAAATCGCATTCTAATCACCTTCGTGATTGTCGCCCTCTGCTTGAGCGCCCTGGCTCTCGGCGCCTCGGCCGCCGGCGGCCCTAAGTCCGATGCCGGCTCTGGCGCTCAGTTGCCCCAGCGCAGCGTGCCCGCCGCGCGGGCGCCGCTCGCCAGCTTCACCGAAGACTTCGAGGATATTACCCTCCTGCCCGGCCTGGGATGGGCCAATCAGAACAATAGCAACCCCCTGGGTCTTACGGGTTGGTTCCAGGGTAACGACACCGTTTTCCCGGCTCAGGCAGGGACAACGACCTCTTACCTGGGCGCCAATTACAACAACACCGCCGGCACTGGCACGATCAGTAACTGGGAGATGACCCCAGCCGTCACCCTGTCGGCCGGCGATACCATCTCGTTTTGGACGCGCACGGTGACTGGAAACATCTATCCTG
Organism: Chloroflexota bacterium; assembly: GCA_036822415.1. Lineage (GTDB taxonomy): Bacteria > Chloroflexota > Anaerolineae > SSC4 > Amarolineaceae > Amarolinea. The sequence continues at coordinate 635 of DAISHS010000080.1, read as the reverse complement.
ACCGTCTGCAGCTGCGCATGAGCCTGAACGGCAACAGCACCAATGTGGGTACCAGTGAGACCAGCGTCGGTGACTTCACCACGCTGCTGCTAGACATCAATCCCACCCTGGTGGCTGGCGGTTACCCAGAAGATTGGACCCAGTATACCGTCGTTCTGACGAGCGCGCAGGTGCCTTCGCCAACCCTCGGCCGGATCGCTTTCCGCTATTTCGTGACCGACGGCGGGCCGAGCGGCGCCAATTCTAACTATATCGGGATTGACACCTTCGCCTATACGGCGGCTACGCCCACGGCGGTCGGCCTGTCCACCCTCAACGCGCAGTCCAGCCCGGCCATGCTGCCGCTTGCGGGGCTGACTCTGCTGCTGGCGGTCGGCGGTTTGCTGGTCTATCGGCGCCGCATCGCCTGATTCGACCATGTGTGACGCAACTGCACACCAACAGGCAACGGATGAACGCATGAGACACACGGCTTGCTGATGGCGCCGGCGGCGCGGCTGTTCTTGCCGACCGTCGTCCGCCTGGGATGAGTCACATAGAAAAGGCCAGGAGTAGATCCTGGCCTTTTTGTTGCTGACCTGGCAAACGGCAACGCCGCTTCCAGGTAGAGCGCCTGTCGTGCAGCTATCGTAGGG
>DAISHS010000079.1:0-14289 GCA_036822415.1 Chloroflexota bacterium | reverse complement strand
TCATCAGCGCCAACGCCATCGAGCCGGCCGCGCGGCCGGCTCAGATGCCGGTCGGCTAACTACGCCGCTCAGCGCACGACCTCTCGCGCGGCCGCTGACGACGAAGAACGACGGCAGTCGTTGCGACGGAGAACGACTGAAGTCGTCACTACGACGGTCAGCCACCCTCAATTCACGCTTGTCAATTAAATTTAATTGTGCTATAATTATTACAATCGCGCAACGGATTTACCCGTCTTTGCGTCTTGTTTGTTAGTCTGCGCCCTTGCTCAATCGGCCGCCACGGCGTTACCGGCGCAGCGAAGATGACGCAAGACGTTGTCCCACATCATCGTTGCGATTATCACTGACGCGGGACAGCTCGGGCTCCCAGGGAAACGTAAGGAAGAGGAGGTTCACCTCATGCACATTAAGCAGCGAGTGCTCGGTGTCGCGTTGATTTTGGCTGTCGTGCTCAGTGCGGGCCTGGTTTCGTCCAGTCCGCTGGCCGCCACGAACACCGAGGTCCTCAAGAACGGCAACTTCGAAGGCGGCTTCAGTTCCGCCGGCGGTTGTGGGGCTGTGGGCAAAAGCTGGTCCTGTTTCACCAATGGCGGCCGCGCGGCCTATGGCTTCTATGATGATCAGTGGAACAAGACCGTTTGGGACGGCGGCCATTCCCAGCTGATCGAAATCAACACCAAGCAGGATTCATCCGAGCCTGACCGCTACGCCGGCATTTATCAAACGGCGACGGTGAGTAAAGGCAAAACGTACGACTTCTCGCTGCGCGGAATGATCCGCGCGGATGACAATGATCCCGATCCGTGGCGCTACCGCGTGCAGGTTGGCTTTGACTACAGCGGCGGCAGCAACTGGGCCGCGGTCAAGAGCTGGACTGAATTGCCCTGGGACACAATCTACGGACGCACGGCGCCGGGCGCTTTCAGCGAATACCGCTCGAAGGTGACCGCGACCAGCGCCAAGATCACCGTTTTCGTGCGCGTCTGGATGAAGTGGGGCACGCCCTATCGCGAAGTGAACTTCAACCTGGATGGCATCAGCCTCTTTGGCGCCAGCGCCAGCGCAGGCGGCTCTGGCTCAAGCAGCGCGGGAGGCAGCAGCGGCGGCAGTGGCAGCAGCAGCGGCGGCAGCGCCGGATCAGGCAGCACGGCGGCGTTGACTTGCTCTGGCGCCAACCTGGTGGCTAATGGCAACTTCGAAGGCGGCTTTAGCAGCGCAGGCGTTGCCAAGTCATGGACAGCCTTCAGCAACGGCGGCCGCGCCACCTATGGCTTCTACGATGAAACGTGGGCGCCGGTGGTCTATGAAGGCAAGCATGCGCAGTTGATCGAAATCAACACCCTGAACTACACCGCAGCCACCGATCCCAATCGCTACGCCGGAGTTTACCAGGTCGTCAAGGGCCTGACCAAAGGCAAGACCTACCAGCTGTCGCTGGCCGGTATGTTGCGCGAACGCACCGACAACTCGGATGAGGACGCGTATCGTTATGAAATTTTGTGGGGATACAACAGCGGCGCGGATGCCGACTGGGGCAACCTCGACTTCAGCCAGTATGTACCGGTCAGCCCGATCTATCTGCGCACAGCGCCCGGCAGCTACAGCGCGTACAGCGTCAAGTTCGTAGCTCCCAGCGATACCATCACCCTCTTCGTGATGGCGCACAAGAAATGGGCCACGGGCGGGCGTGAGCTGGATGCTGATTTGGACGCCATCTCGATGGTGCCGTGCACGACCAGCGGCGGCGGCAGCGTCACTTCCTGCACCTACGTCGTCAAGCGGGGCGACACCCTGTCCACGATTGCGGCGAAGTATCACACCACGGTCGCGAATCTTGCCAGCTTGAATCACATCAAGAATGTGAATGTGATTTTCGTTGGGCAGGTGCTCAAGGTACCGTGCGGCAGCAGCGCGGCCAGCGGCGGTTCAAGCGGCGCGGTGGTCAGAGCCACGCCGGTGGTAACGCCAAGCGAACCGGTGACGCCGGGCCTCGGCTCCGAACCGCGTCCCACCTACACGGTCAAAACGGGCGACACCCTGAGCAGCATTGCGGCGCGGACGGGCACCTCAGTCAACGCCCTGATGCAGGCCAACGGCATCCGCAATGCCGACCGCATCTACGCCGGGCAGACGCTGCGCCTGCCCTGAGCAGATCCCTGCGGATCTGCCCCGACAGTTCAAGACACGGCCGGCGTAGCGTCGCCAGGCCACAAGACAGGGGATGTCCGCCATCGAGGCGATCATCCCCTGTCCTTTCATCTAACGCAGGGCGCAAGGAGCCTCCATGCAAAAACGCCTGTTCTGGATTTTACTCGTCTTCGCCAGCGCAGTTGGCCTGTTCTTAGCCTGGGTAGACTCGCAGCCAACGTGGGACGATACCGCGATCCTCGCCGCGCTTGCCTTTGTCACTCCCCTGCTGCTCAGCGCGCTGATGCCCAGGCGCGCCTGGTTGTGGGCGCTGACCGTGGGCGGCTGGATGCCGCTCGTGGGCGTTCTTGCCCGCCACAACGGCGCATCCATCGTGGCGCTTGTCATCGCCGCCATCGGCGCCGCGATCGGGGCCGTGGGCCGGCGGGTGTTGATAGCCCTCGACGGGATGCAGGGCCGCTAACGTTCCCCACGTGCAGGCGCGATCCAGCGCACGGTCTATGACGCAAAAAAAGAGTCGTCACTCGATGAGTGACGACTCTTTCGATGCCCCTGGTCCGACTCGAACGGACACGCCCAACCGGGCACAGGCCCTCAACCTGCCGTGTATGCCAATTCCACCACAGGGGCGTAACTCGACAACAACATTATACCAGAAAGAGAAAAGTTGTCAACCGTGCCAGTTTTGGTATACTGAGTCTCGACCGTCGCCCAGGGTTGCGTTCCTCCCGCTCTCTGCACCGAATGATCCGCAGGCGCTGCACAACCGACGGTTGCGCGGTCTTGTCATCGGCGAAACAATCTGGTTTGGTTGTGCGCTGGTAAGTGCAATTATTTTTCCCGTGAAGGAAACAAATGATGGTTCGTGTTGTCTGTGACTCTAGTAATTCTTTACCCGACGATCTCATTTCCCGCCTCAATATCACCGAAATTCCTGCCCTGGTGAACGTCGCCACCCCGCAAGGCATCAAAAGTTACCGTAACAAAATTGAGCTTTCGATCGAAGAGTTCTACCAAATTCTCCTTTCTGACAACAAGCTCCCCACCACCTCTCAGCCCACCCCCCAACATTTCGCCGATGCCTTCCGCGCCTTGCCAGGCGACGATGATATTCTTTGCATCACCGTTTCCTCGGCGTTGAGCGGCACCTATGCCTCGGCTATTGCCGCCGTCGAGCTGGCGCCGGATCGCAAAATTACAGTGTGGGATGCCAAGGGCGCTTCGATGGACAGCGGCTGGCAGATTGTCGTGGCCGCCGAGATGGCGCAACAGGGCGCCAGTCTGGCCGACATCATGGCCAAGCTGCCGATCGTGCGCGATAATACGCACACCTTCTTTACCACAGAAACGCTCAAATACCTCGCCGCCAGCGGTCGGGTGCCGCGCTTGAGCGCCGGCATCGGCAATCTGCTCGATGTCAAGCCGATCCTGCGTTTCATGCACGATGGCACCATTCAGCCGATCGCGCGCGTGCGCGGGCGCAAACGCTCCCTGGAAGACATCATCAGTCGCGCGCAAGAGATCTTTGGCGAACGACCGGTGCGCGTCGCGGTGGTCAATGCCCGTTGCGCGCCCGAAGCCGAACGCTTCAACAGCGAAGTGCGTCAGCGCTTGCACGTGGTTGATGTGCAGGTGATCGAGATTGGACCAGTCCTGGCGGCGCTGGCCGGGCCGGGCGCCATGGGCCTGGCGATCTATGCCCTGTAGAGGCCCATCGCACCTTTTGCCGATTACGTGGGTTATTAGGAGAAAACCGTGAAAATTGCGCTCGATGTCATGGGCGGCGATCACGCCCCGGTCGTTACTGTCGCCGGGGCTGTGCAGGCCGCCCGTGAGTTTGGAATCGAGATCATCCTGGTGGGGCCGGAAGATGTCACCCGCCGCGAATTAGCCAAGCACAACGTGGCTGGCCTGACGCTGCCGGTGGTTCACGCCAGCCAGGTCCTGGAGATGACCGATCATCCAGCCACCGCAGCACGCAGCAAGCGCGACTCCTCCATGGCCGTCGGCGCCAATATGGTCAAGCGCGGCGAGGCGGATGCTTTTGTCACCTGCGGCAATACCGGCGGCGCGCTGGCGACCGGGCTGTTCGTGCTTGGCCGCATGAAAGGGATCAAGCGCCCGGCGCTGACCACGCTGTTTCCCAGCGGGGAGAGCTTCTGCCTGCTGTTGGACATTGGCGCCAATACCGAGGTCAAGCCGGAGTATCTGCACCAGTTCGCCATCATGGGCAGTCTGTACGCAGAACGAGTGTTTCACCTGGAGCGGCCGCGCGTGGCAATTGTGTCGAACGGCGAAGAAGAGGGCAAGGGCAGCGAGCTGGTCAAAGAAACCGTGCCGCTGCTCAAGGCAGACAGCGGACTCAACTTCATCGGCAACGTGGAAGGCAAAGACATCGTGGCTGGGGTGGCCGATGTGGTCATCACGGATGGCTTTACCGGCAATGTCATCATCAAGTTCGGTGAGGGCATTGTCAAACTGCTGCTGACAACCGTGCGGCGTGAATTGCAAGCCAACCTGGCGCGCAACCTGGCGTTAGGCATTTTGCCGACGGCGGCGCTGGCCGCCTTCAGAGCGCAAGGCGTGGGTGATTTTTTCCTGCGTCTGCTGCTGGGCCTGCTCGCGGCCCTGGCGCTGCCGGCCGCACTGCTCATACCGAGCTTGCGCAAGATCGCGCGGCGGCTCGATTACACCGAGTATGGCGCGGCCCCGCTGCTCGGCCTGGATGGTTTGCTGCTGGTGGGCCACGGGCGCTCCAACGCCCAGGCGGTGCGCGGCGCCCTGCGCACCGCCAAACAGGCGGTGGAAAACAACGCCCTGGCGGCCCTGCGCGCGGGCATCCAGGCGCGCAGCATGGGCGACGACTGAACCTGCGCAGCAAGAGGCTTCGGCGCCCCCTGGCTTCTTGCTGTACGAATTCTGAATTCTCAGGAACCTGGTTTCTACACGAGACCCGGTCTTTTTATGCTATTCTGAGCGCTTTGTGAAAAGGAAAACTGATGACTTCGACGTTGCGTCAACGAATGAGCCGCCTTTCTGCACCCGTGCGCGCGGCAATCTTACGCCTGCTGGCCGATGATCTGTCCAGCGATCAATTGTACGACCAGCCCGCCGTGGATGAGCGCGCCATCGAAGCCGCGCTGGTCTCCCTGGGCGAACACCCCGAAACGCGCCAGCGCGTCGTGATCACCGGCCTGGGCGCCTTGACGCCGCTGGCCAGCAACGCGCCGGCCTCCTGGGAGGCCATGGTGGCCGGCCGCTCTGGCGTGGGGCCTGTCACCCTGTTCGACGCCAGCGACTATCCATGCCAGATTGCCGCCGAAATCAAGGATTTCGACCCGGTGGCGGCTGGCATACCGGTCAAGGATGTCAAGCGCATGGCGCGCTGTTCGCAGATTACGCTGGCGGCTGGCGCTGAAGCCTTACGCGATGCCGACATTCACTGGGATGATGAGCAAGCCGCGCGCGTGGGCATTTGTATGGGGACTGGCCTGGGTGGTTTCGATATTGCCGAAGACCTCTTCCGCCTGCTGATCACCAAAGGGCCTGGCCGCATGAAGCCGCACATGGTGACGGCCACCCTGCCCAACATGCCGGCCTTCCACCTGAGTCAGACCTTCAACTGCAAAGGCCCGCTGTCCACGGTCGTCACGGCCTGCGCAGCCGGGACGCAGGCTATCGGCGAAGCCACGGAGATGATCCGGCGCGGCGCGGCCGATGTGATGTTGGCGGGCGGCGTCGAAGCGTTGATTGGACATACCTTTTTTAGCGGCTTCACCGCGATGCGCGCCATTTCGCTGCGCAACGATGAGCCGGAGCGCGCCAGCCGCCCCTTCGATGCGCAGCGTGACGGCTTCGTCATCGGAGAAGGCGCCGGCATCATGGTGCTCGAACGCCTGGAGCATGCCCTGAAGCGCGGAGCGCGCATCTATGCCGAGGTGCTTGGGCAATCGGCCACTGCGGACGCCTATCACGTGGCCGCGCCCGAACCTGAGGGCGCCGGCGCGGCGCGGGCCATGACCGCCGCCCTGGCCGATGCCGGTTTGCACCCACAAGATGTTGATTATGTCAATGCGCATGGCACCTCAACCCCCATCGGCGACCCCACCGAGACGCGGGCCATCAAGCAGGTTTTTGGCGAACATGCCTATGATCTGGCGATCAGCTCGACTAAATCCATGATCGGTCACACCTTTGGCGCGGCCGGCGCCATCGAGGCCATGGCCTGTGTTTACAGCGTGGTCAACGATTTGATTCATCCCACGATCAACCTGGAAACCCCTGACCCCTTGTGCGACCTGGACTACGTTCCCAACAAGGCTCGCCGCAGCCCCGTGCGTGTGGCGCTCTCCAATTCGTTCGGATTGGGTGGACAAAACGCGTGCGTGGTTATTGGCAAATACGCCGCTTAACCCTTTCACGCCCAGATAAGGATTTCAATACCTGATGCAAATCTATACGAATCAGAAATACATTCAACGCCGCGCCACGATCGGCAAATGGACAACCGGTGTGGCGCTGGTGGTGCTGTTAGCCGGTAGTATCATTTCGTTTATGAGCAATACGAGCCTGCTGCCCTTAGCCCTGGCCTGTCTGCTCCTCGGCTTCGTCGGCGCCAATGTCGGTTCTTTCTATATGCGGCGCTTCGTGCGCACCCCACGGCCTGATGAAGTGATCGCCAGCAGCCTCAAAGGCCTGGATGATCGCTACGAGTTCTTTGCCTGGCATCTGCCGGCGCCCAACGTGCTGCTCAGCCCGGCCGGCCTGTTTGTCTTTGTCACGCGCGACCAGGAAGGCAAGATCACCGTCACGAAGAACAATTGGAAACAGCCGTTCAACCTGATTCGTGTGTTTACGGCCTTTTCGCAAGAATCTCTGGGCAACCCCGCGCGCGAAGCCCTCGAAGAAGCAGAACGGGTCAAGCAGTGGATCAAGCAGAACCAGCCTGATCTTGAGGTTGAGCCGCAACCAATGGTCGTTTTTGTGACAAACAAAGCAGAACTGACGCTGAACGATCCTGGCATGCCGATCGTTTTCGCCAAAGACCTGAAAGATTTCATGCGCAAGCAGGCTCAAGATAAAAGCGGACGCCTGGCGGAGCCAGTGCGTAAGCAGCTGAGCCAGATGTTCACCTCAGCCGAAATCAAGCGTTGAGACTAAAATCCCAGCCCGCGCTCTTTCATACTGACCCAGCGCTGTTGGCCGATCACGACATGATCGAGCACATCAATATCGAGCAGCTTGCCTGCCTCGACGATCGCGCGCGTCACGCGCACATCCTCCGGCGAAGGCGCCGGGTCGCCGCTCGGATGGTTGTGCGCGACGATGAGCGCCGCAGCGTTGGCCTTGATCGCATGGCGAAACAACTCGCCGACGCGCACGGCCGCCGAGTTGAGCGACCCCTGGTAGATGGTGGGAATGTTGATGACCGTGTTGCGTGTATCGAGCAGGATCGTGCGCAGCTGTTCCTGCTCCAACAGGCTCATCTCGGCCATCAGCAGTTCGGCGGCATCGGCTGGCGACCGCACCTGGGGCCGGTCAAGCGGGGACGCGACGAGCAAGCGCTTGCCCAACTCTAAGGCGGCCTTGAGCTGCGTTACTTTTGCCGGCCCAAGCGCTTTTTCCTGGCACAGCTCGTCGAAGCTGGCTCGCGCCAGCCCTGGCAGGCCCCCGTACTTCCCAAGCAAGCGCTGCGCCACGTGCAGGACGCTCTCGCCTTCGATGCCCACGCGCAGCAGAATGGCAAGCAGCTCGGCCGAGGCCAGCGCGCCGGGGCCATAGTGCTGCAAGCGCTCACGCGGGCGCTCATCGGCAGGCATGTTGCGAATCAAAAGGGTATACTCAACGGCTGCAGATTCGGACATGGCTAGTCTCTCCTTTCAACATGCGCTTGCACGCACGTCTATGTGGGGCGTATAAACACTCTAACGTAATGAAGCCCCCCGGCTTTCGCGGTTCACTGCAACCAATGCATCATGCGCAGCGTTATACCGGGCAGTTTACCGGTGAGCTTTGCCCAAACAGGTAGAATAGGGTATAATCGCTCGGTTTCATGAACTTACCAGAGGAGACTCTTGAATGTCGTCTGATCTGTTGAATACTATCGGAACGGTCCTGCAAACCGTGGTGGCCGTCTTTGGCGCCTTGTTGGTCGCCTTCTGGATTGCGCTGGTGGTTTGGACGTTTCGTGATATGCGCGCACGCTCGCGTGACATCCTGGCGACGCTGCTGGCCTCGCTCCTGGTCGTACTCTTTGGCCCCGTGGGGCTGGGGCTTTACCTGCTCTTGCGTCCACGCGACACGCTGGCCGAGCAGTACGAGCGCATGCTCCAAGAAGAGGCCCTCCTGCGCGACATGGAGGAACAACCTGTTTGCCCCAACTGCCAGCACAAAACGCAGCCAGACTGGATGCTGTGTCCGCACTGCACGTCGCAGCTGCGCCGCCCCTGCGCATCGTGCGGTCGCCTGCTCGACCTGGGCTGGCAAATTTGTCCATACTGCGCACAGACGCCAACCGCCACGCCTGCCGCGCCTGAGCAGATCACCTCGGCAACCCAACTGCCGTCGCCGCAAGGGGTGGATGATGGACGTTGGGCCAGACCCTCAGCGGTTCCTGCGCAGTCGCCTGCGCTGAGACCAGACCAATCGTTACCACGCTGAAAAAACAAGGCACGCAAAACAATCTATGAGCAAAAGTAAAGTTGCCATTCTAACGACCACGCCGGCCACGGTTCTGGCCGATTATCATCGCCTGATGAACCTGGCTGGCTATCAGGATGTGATTGCCAAAGACGCCGATACCGCGCTGAAGGTCAACATCTCCTGGCATTTCTTCTATCCCGGAAGCTCCACCACCCCCTGGCAGCTCGAGGGCGTCATCCGCGCCATGAAGCAGGATGGCTACGACCCCAACCTGATGCACGCCTGTCATAACCGCACGGTGGTGATTGATGCGCACATGGGTGAGCGCGAGAATAAGCAGATCAACGTCGTTGCAGCCCACGGCCTGCGCAACGTCCATCTCTACGAAGGCGAAGAGTGGATCAACGTGCGCGATGCCGTCGGCGACCTGGCTGACAAGTTCCTGGTGCTGAACAATGTCTATCCGCAGGGCTTCAACATCCCCAAACGCTTCATCGGCGAAAACATCATTCACCTCCCCACGGTCAAGACGCACATCTTCACCACCACCACCGGTGCGATGAAAAATGCCTTTGGCGGGCTTCTCAACGAGCGCCGTCATTGGACGCACCCGGTCATCCATGAAACGCTGGTGGACCTGCTGATGATTCAGCAGAAGATTCATCGCGGCATCTTTGCCGTGATGGACGGCACCTTCGCCGGTGATGGGCCAGGCCCGCGCTGCATGATCCCCTACACCAAGAATGTCATCCTGGCGAGCAGTGACCAGGTGGCGATTGACGCCATTGCGGCCAAGCTGATGGGCATGGATCCATTATCCATCAAGTTCATCCGCCTGGCGCACGAGCTGGGCCTGGGCTGCGGTGATCCACGTGAAATCGAAATGGTGGGCGACCTGGCGGCTGCGCAGCAGAACTGGCACTTCGATGGGCCGTTCAAAAAGATGACCTTCGCCTCACGTATGCAGCACAAGATTTACTGGGGTCCGTTGAAGAAGCCGATCGAATGGTCATTGAAAACGGTGCTGGCGCCCTGGTCCTACCTGGCGTCGGTGATCTACCACGACTCCTTCTGGTATCCGTTCCTGGGCAAAAAGAAGATGGCGGAAGCGTTGGAGAGCAATTGGGGCCACCTGTTCCGCAACTGGGAAAAGCTGCAGCCCGACGCCCAGGGCTTTCCCCAGGTGGGTGAGGCCGCCGCTGAACTCCAGCGCACCGGCCTGGCAGCCTTCTGGCGCTCCTTCGCTATTCTGTGGACCGCCTTCAAGGAAGCGCCCGAAATCGCAGCCAGCCGTCGCCGTCACGCAACCGCGCCCAAATAAACAAGCGCCCGCCGCCGCCGCAGACAAACGCAGATAGATGTAAATAAACGCAGATAGAAAGCAAAAATCATGCTTCTATCTGCGTTTATGCACCCCGAAAAGTTCGCATCTGAGGATGCTCACTCCGCTCCGCACTCATCATTCATCGTTCATCGTTCATCGTTTTGTTCGCATCTGAGGATGCTCACTCCGCGGCCACTCTCTCACCCCGGCCTCACCTCACGAATCGTGCGCACGACCCGCTCGATTTCGGCCCGCGTCAGGCTCGACGCGCTCGGCAGGTAAAAGCCACGGCGGCAAAGGTCTTCCGCGACCGGGAAGCGCTGGCCGCGGTACTGATCGAAGTAGACCGGCTGGCAGTGCATGGGGATGAAGAAGGTGCGCGTCTCGATGCCGCGATCGGCTAACGCCTTACGCAGCTGATCGCGGCTCATGCCATAAACCGCCTCATCCACCAAAATGCCGTACATCCAGTAGACATTCATCGCCCAATCTGCCTCGGGCGGCGTCGTGATGCCAGGCACGCTGGCAAGGAGCGCCGAATAGGCGGCGGCGTTGGCGCGGCGCATCTGCACAAATTTTTCCAGCTGCTCGGTCTGCGCCAGGCCAATGGCGGCTTGCATGTTGGTCATGCGATAGTTGAAGCCGATGAACTTGTGCCAAAAATGGCGTTCATGGCTGAACGCGTGGTCACGCAAATTCCAAGCCAGGCGCGCGATCTGCTCGTTGTTGGTGGTGACCATGCCGCCCTCGCCGGTGGTGATGATCTTGTTGCCGTAGAAACTGAAGCAAGCGGCGTCGCCCAGGCTGCCCACCGGGCGGCCCCTGTAACGGGCGCCATGCGCTTCGGCCGCATCCTCGAATACCAACAGGCCGTGACGATCAGCCATTTCGCGCAAGGGGTCCATGTCCACCGGATGACCGTAGGTGTGAACAGGCACGATCGCGCGGGTGCGCGGCGTGATAGCGCTCTCCACCTGGTTCAAATCCATGTTCCACGTGCAAGGCTCCGCGTCCACCAACACGGGCTTTGCGCCGCAATAGGTGACGGCGTTGGCGGTGGCGATCATGGTGAAGGCAGGGATGATGACCTCATCCCCCGGCTCCAAGCCCAACGTCGCCAGCGCCAGGTGCAGCGCGACCGTGCCATTGGCGCAAGCCACCCCGTAACGCGTCCCGCTAAGATCGGCAAATTTGCGCTCGAAATCGCGGATAAAGCTGCCCGCGGACGAGATCCAGCTGGTCTCGACCGCCTGGGTGACATACTTCAATTCATTGCCCGTCAGCGTTGGCTCACACACCGGGATGATGGGGCGCGTCACGTCGGCTTCGAACTGAGAAATTGGGCGAATCGTCGCCTTCAGCTCAGGGTCTGGCCCCGGAATGATGGCGGCCAGATCGCCCATCTCACTGAGCGTAAGTTCACGTGGTTTCAACATAGCTGTATTTACTCCTGATGAGGGTTGTGATTCAATCATGCCGGCGCCAGGCCAGGCGCCCAATGGTGGCAACGTAGTTGCGCCCGCGGCGGATGTAGTCTAGCATGGTCGCGCCAGTTTTGGACTGGCCGCTTTGGCGTTCCACGCACAGATAGGGCACTTCCTGCACGCGCCAGCCCTGCCGTTGCGCGCGGGTCAGCAGATCAATGCAGTATTCGCCATAATCGCCGCGCAGGTCCAGCCGGTTGAAAACCAGGCGGCGCGCGGCAATGAAGCCGCTGGTGTAATCATGCACGCCAAAACCGAGCAGCAGGCCGGCCGCCAGGTTGATGATGCGGCTGAAAACCTGCGCCATCAACGAATGACCCACGTCCGCGCCGCCGGGCACGTAGCGTGAGCCAACCGCCACGTCGGCGCTGTCAACCACAATGGCGTTGACCAGCGCGGGGATGCGCTCCGGCGGCATCGAGAAATCGCAGTCCATCCAAACCACAATGTCGCCATCGCTGTCGTGAATACCACGCGCGATGGCGCTGGTCAGGCCATGCATGTCGGTGCGATGGATGAGATGGACGCGCGCATCAGTGGCCGCGCGCGCCGCAACGAGCTGCCAGGTGCCGTCAGGGGAATGATCGTCCACGACCCACACGTTGGTCGGATGCTGGGCGCTGTGCAGCACGGCCTCGATCAGGGGAATGATATTATCTTTTTCATTGTAGGTGGGCAAAACAACCGAAACCGTGGTCATGCTACCTCATTTGGCATAAAATCCCATTCTTGATCGCGCCTCAGCGCCTTATCACCGACACAACACCGCAGCTGACGTCTGATCCAGCCTCATCCAACAACGCCGCTACGGCTTGATAAGCCCCCGGCGGGGCGCTTGGGTTCAGATTGACATCATAGTCATCGCGCACGATCTCGCCCGGCTGCCAGCGCGTCATGGGGTAGAAATGCAACGCGCTGTCGGGGCGCTCCAGGCTCTCGCCCCAGACCTGGCCGTCGGCAGAGAGCAGGCGCACGCGCGCCAGGTGATCGGTCGCGGACACGGCCAGGCTCTGCCAGAACAGGGTGACATGCGCCCAACCGCTGGGGGGGTGCATGGCCTCTTCGGTGGCAAAGATCGGCCCAGGCTCCAGGCGACAGCCAGCCAGGCGGACTGCGCCGCCGGCCAGCGGGCGTCCATCCAGCGCGTGGGCCGTGGCCGGCAGCGCGTTCAAGCGGTACTGCGTGGCGTAGGCGCGCAGGTTGATGCCGGCCGGGTACAGGTCGGTGACCAATGGAAAGCGCCCACCCAGCCAGGCGCGCACGAGGTTGGCCGGATCAATGCCTTCCTGGTGCGACAAAACCAGCCACAAAGTATCGGCGGCGGTCAGCGGGTCCAGGCTGGCCTCGACCATGGTTTCGTCTGTCACGGGCGCGCCAAAGGGCGCGTGCAGCGTCGCTGCGCCCTGGTAATAGCGGGCAAAGGCCAGGTCTGTGTAATTGACATGGTTGACGACAACATCCTGCGCCGTGGCGTAGCGAGCGACGGCCTGAGCCGCGCTGCGCCAATCCTCCCGCCGGTAGGCAGGGTCAGGCGACCATAGAAAAGGCAGCGCGGCCAGGAACATTGCCAGGAAAGCCGCGGCCAGCGTGCGCCCAGGCCCTGGTCGCCAACGCCAGATGGCGTCCAGGCCGCCCGCCCAGGCCAGGCACAGAGCCGGGATCAGAAAGATGAAATAGCGCGTCTCGGCGAAGACGGTGGCATCTTTGGCTTGCAGTAGATTGCCGAGCAGCAGGGGAATGAGCAGCCAGAGCAGCAGGAGCAGCCCGCGACGGACATCCCGGCGCAAGGCAGAGGCCAGGCCGATCAGCAGCAATGCCCCCGCGCCGCTGACCACGATGGCCCGCAGCGGCGCCGACCAGGGTACCTGGCGGACCGTGTAGGCTTCCAGCAGGCGCGCCCAGACGCCAAACAGATCGGCAAAGGGTGTACCGGGCGTCGCCTCAGCGCCGCTGACCCGCCACGCGGCCAAAGCCAGCGGCGCAAACAGCGCCGCCAGCAGCAGCAGGGCCAGGGCGCCAGGCCACCAGGCGCGCAGGTACGCGCGCCCGCTCTGGCGCGGGCGGCTGGGAAATTTCTCGACGATCAGCCATAAGCCGGCGACCGGTAACAAAAAAGCGGCAAACAGATAGCTGTAGCAGGCGGCCAGCAGGCCGCCGACGGCCAGGCCGTACCAGAAAAACGCAGACCCCCGACGGCCCGGCCCGGTCAGATCCGGCGCTAAGGCGCGCAGCCAGGCGTAAAGACCCCAAAGGCCGAAGGTGGTGGCAGGCATGAACATGCGCACTTCCTGGCTGTACCAGATCAAGAAGGGGTTGAGGGCCACCAGCGCCGCGGCCAGCCAGGCGCAGCGCCGCGCGCCCTCGCGGCCTCGGTTCAAAGCCAGGGCCAAACCATACGTCGGCCAGACGGCCAGCGCGCCCAGACCAACGCCCAGGCTGCGCACAGCCGCGTCGGACGTGCCAAAGAGGCGCGTCCAGCCATGCAAAAGCAAGTAGTAAAGAGGCGGATGTTTGTCCTCGGTCAACGTCAAGCCGACGCGTACGATGGTCAGGGCCGGTTTGCTGGCCCAGAACAAGCTGAAGGCTTCATCCAGCCACAGGCTGTGGAAAGTCAACTGCCAGGCGCGCACGGCCAGCGCCAGGAGCAGGAGCAGCGCCAGCCCATGCCACGGTTCGAGGCGGCGCGGC
>DAISHS010000078.1:0-14544 GCA_036822415.1 Chloroflexota bacterium | reverse complement strand
GGAGTTGTGGTACAAGCCGTGGGGTGAGTCACGCGGCGCGGCGTTCGGCGCGACGCCGACGGCGCGGCGCTTCACCGGGCAGACGCTGGACGGCGTGGCCGGCGGAGTTGTCTTTTTATAGTGCGCGCTACTATGCCCCTTATCTTCTATGCGAAGCCCGCAACCACCATTGACACCGATAGCAACGTGTGTTAAGATTAGCTCAGCAATTGACCGGAAGATCCCCGATTCAGGTCACGTGAGATGATCTACAATTTGTTTTCATGACAGCATGGCTGGATGATCAGCGCGAGAGAGCATCTGGAAACAGCATCCAGGTCGCCGAAGGGGCACTCTGACCAGAAACACCGGATCTGGCAGGCAATCTCTCAGGCAAAGAAGATCGCGCTGGGACAGCACTCTGGAGAGCCGACGGTACGACCAGGATGGCCGTGCAGTCGCACCGACGGGGCAATTTCCCGCACAGGCGGCGAAAATCTCTCAGGTGCCAAGGACAGAGGGAATCGGGCAGGTATCGCACGCGATGCCTGCCCGATTCCTTTTTCTTTCGGCTGCAAATGGCAACCATACCACAGGAGGGGTGAGATGAATCGAACCTTGTTGTACGATAGTCATGTGGCCCTGGGGGGGCGCATGGTGGATTTTGCCGGCTGGGAACTGCCGGTGCAGTACCCCACCGGCCCGCTGGAAGAGCACAAACGCGTGCGTGAAGCGGCGGGGCTGTTCGATATTGATCACATGGGCCAGGTCGTCGTCGCCGGGCCGGAGGCGCTGCGCTTCTTGCAGATGATCCAGGTCAACGACATCAGCACGATGGCGGTCAGCGATGCGCGCTACAGCCTGATGTGCTACGCCGACGGCGCGGTTATTGATGACATTTTCCTCTATCGCGTCGCCGCTGAGAGCTGGTGGGTGATCGTCAACGCCTCCAACCGTAAGAAAGATGTCGAGTGGATGCAGCTGCATGCGGTTGGCTTGAACGTCAGCGTGACCGACATTTCGGATGAGACCTATATGCTGGCCCTGCAAGGCCCGCAAGCGCAGACGATCCTGCAAAGGCTGACTGACGTTGACCTGGCGACGGTCAAATTCCACACCTGCGCGCAGGCTACGGTCAACGGCGTAGCCACCCTGCTGGGCGCCACCGGCTACACCGGCGAGTATGGCTATGAGCTTTTCTTCCCGGCCGCGCACGCGACGGCGATGTGGAACGCGATTCTGGCCGCGGGCAAGCCGGAGGGCATTTTGCCCTGCGGTCTGGCCGCCCGCGACTCATTGCGCTTCGAGCCATGCCTGCCGCTGTACGGTCATGAGATTCACGCGCGCATTGACCCCATCAGCGCGCGCTTGAGCTGGGCGGTCAGTTTCAAGAAGGGCGACTTCATCGGCCGCGAGGCCCTGCTCAAGATCAAGCTGGAAGGCCCAGCCTTACGCCTGGTGGGCTTCGAGATGGCGGAGCGCGGGGTGCCGCGGGCTGAATACCCCGTCGCGATCAATGGTCAGGTCGTGGGCATAGTAACCACCGGCATGAAATCGCCAACCAGCGAGCGCTTCGTGGGGCTGGCCTATGTCCCTGCCGCCAGCGCGGCATTGGGCAGTCAGATTGACATCGTGATTCGGGATGTTCCCAAAAAAGCGACGGTGGTGAAGACGCCGTTTTACGTGGCCGCGTATCGCCGTTGAGGCCCGCGCATGCCATTCAACTTTCTCGATGCCAGCGTTTCGATGCAGATTCTGTCTAATTTTTCTCAGCTAAGGAGACTACCATGAACTACAAACTTGATCCCAACGCCCGTTATGCCAGGTCCGATGAGTGGGTGCGCGTGGAAGGCGCCGTGGCCGTTGTCGGCATCAGCGATTACGCCCAGAATGCGTTGTCTGATGTGGTGTACATTGAGTTGCCCGACGTCGGCGCGACCCTCAAGCAGGGTCAGCAGTGCGCCACCGTCGAATCGGTCAAGGCGGCATCCGATATCTACGCGCCGCTGAGCGGCGCGGTCATCGCGGTCAATCATGACCTGGAAGATGCGCCTGAAAACCTCAACGAAGACCCGTTTGGCGAAGCCTGGCTCTTCAAATTAGAACCTGAGGACACGACGGAGCTGAAAAACCTGATGACTGCCGATGAGTACGATGCCTACTGTGCGACGCGCGAACACTAAGGGCCAGAGGAGACAACGGCTATGAACTACACACCTGGCTATGTGCCCAACACCGATGCTGACCGCCAGCAGATGTTAGCCATGATTGGCGTGGCATCGGTGGAAGACCTCTTTCATGACGTGCCAGCCAGCCATCGTTTTCCCCGTTTGAACCTGCCGGCGCCGGTCAGTGAATACGAAATTCTGCAAGAGCTGCAGGGGCTGAGCAGCGAGGATGCCGACGCGGACTCCTCCCCCTGCTTCTTAGGCGCCGGCGCCTACCATCACTTCGTCCCTGCGATTGTGGACGCCGTCATCAGCCGCAGCGAATTCTACACAGCCTACACGCCGTATCAACCGGAAGTGAGCCAGGGCACGCTGCAAGCTATCTTTGAATATCAGAGCATGATCTGCGCGCTGACCGGCATGGACGTTTCTAACGCCAGTCACTATGACGGGGCCACGGCCGTAGCCGAAGCGGTCATCATGGCGCTGAACATCGGCCGCTTGAAGCGCAAGACGGTGCTTTTTTCGCGCTATGTCAACCCGCAGTATCGCGACGTAGCCCACACCTACACCCAGGGCATGGATGTCAATCTCAGCGGTTTTACGGCCGTTGACCTGGATGCGTTGGAAGCATTGATTGACAGCCAGACGGCTGCCGTCATCGTGCAGAATCCTGACTTCCTGGGGCGTCTGCACAGCCCGGCCCGTTTGCGCCAGCTGGCCGCTGCGGCCCATGCCAAAGGCGCTGTGCTCATTGTGGTTGCCGATCCGATCAGCCTGGGCCTCTTCGAGGCGCCTGGCCGCTACGACGCCGACATCGTCTGTGGCGAAGGTCAGTCGCTGGGCAATCCACTCAACTTTGGCGGGCCATACCTGGGCTTTTTCGCCTGCAAAAATGAACACGTGCGCCGCAGCGCTGGCCGCATCATCGGTGAAACGGTGGATGTGGACGGCGAGCGCGGCTTTGTGTTGACGCTGAGCACGCGCGAGCAGCACATTCGCCGTGACAAGGCCACGTCCAACATCTGCACCAATCAGGGGCTGGTCGCCCTGTCGGCGGCGGTCTACATGTCGGCCCTGGGCAAAAATGGCCTGCGCCGCGTGGCTGAACTGTGCTACCACAAGGCGCACTATGCGGCGCAAGAGATTGCCACGCAGACCGGCTTCGAGGTTCTGCAAAACGAGCCATTCTTCCAGGAGTTTGTCGTGCGCTGTCCGCTGCCAGTGGCTGCCGTCAATCGTTACCTGCTTGATGAGTACGGTATCATCGGCGGCTATGATCTGAGCCAGGACTACCCGGAACTGGGCAACGCCATGTTGGTGTGTGTGACCGAAACGCTGAGCAAGCGTGACATTGACGCCCTGGTGATGGCGTTGGCCGAGGTGGAGGAGAGCGCGAATCCCCTGATGGAGGCCGACATTCCTCAAGATGATACGCTTCCTGAACTCGATCTGGAGATGGAACAGATGGATGTCACCCTGGAGGTGATCTCATGACCAGCCCCACCAATCACAGCCGCAGCGCCGCACAGCGCGTCGAACCGTTGATTTTTGATCTCAGTTCACCGGGCCGTATAGGCGCCAGCCTGCCCGCCCTGGATGTGCCGGCAGCCGCGCTGCCGCTCGATTTTGTCCGCCGCGCGGATGACCTGCCTCTGCCGGAAGTCGCCGAAATTGATGTCATGCGTCATTTTTTGCGCCTATCGCAGAAGAACCACAGCATTGACACCGGCTTCTATCCGCTCGGTTCCTGCACCATGAAGTACAACCCCAAGGTGCACGAAAAAGCGGCGCGACTGCCGGGCTTCACCAATCTGCACCCGCTGCAGCCGGCCGCCAGCGCGCAAGGGGCGATGCAGTTGATGTTCGAGCTGCAAGTCTACCTGGCCGAAATCAGCGGCTTTGCCGCCGTCAGCTTGCAGCCAGCCGCAGGCGCGCAGGGCGAATTGAGCGGCGTGCTGATGATGCGCAATTACCTGTACGATCAAGGCGAGACGCAGCGCACGAAAATCCTGGTGCCTGACTCAGCCCACGGCACCAATCCGGCCTCGACCACGATGGCCGGTCTGCAAGTCGTGGAAATTCCGAGCGATGCCCGCGGCAACGTTGACCTGGCCGCGCTCAAGGCGCAGCTGGACAGCATCGGGCATGAGGTCATCGGCCTGATGTTGACCAATCCCAACACCCTGGGCCTGTTCGATGAGAATGTGCTCGAAGTGATTCGCCTGGTGCAAGAGGCCGGCGGTCTGGTCTACGGTGACGGCGCCAACTTCAACGCGATTCTGGGCATCACCAAGCCGGGCGAGCTGGGCTTCGATGTGATGCACTTCAACCTGCACAAGACCTTCACCACGCCGCACGGCGGCGGCGGCCCAGGCGCAGGCCCGGTGGGCTGCAGCGAGGCGCTGGCGCCTTATCTACCCGGCCCGATCGTCGCCGCGCGCCTGCCCGACGGCGATGAAGAAGCGATTGACCTGGTCTGGTATATGCCCCAACACAGTATCGGGCGCATGAAGAGTTTCAACGGTAATTTTGGCATGTTGGTACGCGCGTACACCTACATCCGCATGTTGGGCGAAGAGGGGCTGCGCGCGGTCAGTCACAATGCGGTGCTCAACGCCAACTACTTGCAGGCGCGCCTCAAGGGGGCTTACCCGATTCCGCATGGCGACCGTACCTGTATGCACGAGTTTGTCGCCCAGGGTATCCTGGAAGAGGCGCCCACCATTCACACGATGGACATTGCCAAACGCTTGATGGACTTCGGCTATCATCCGCCCACCGTCTACTTCCCGTTGATCGTACGCGAGGCGCTGATGATCGAGCCAACGGAGACCGAAAGCCGTGAGACATTGGACAGTTTTGTGGACGCGCTGCTGCAAATCAAGGCTGAAGCGATTGCCGATCCGCAGCGCTTGAAAGAGGCGCCGCATACAACCCCGCTCGGTCGCCTGGATGAGGTGCGCGCGGCTCGCGATCTGAAGCTGTGCGCCACCGCGGCGCGGCCCGGGTAAGTCGAAAGAGGGAAAAAGAAGATCCGAGATCAGGCCCGCCCGTTCTGTGGACAGGATGTCGCAGAGCGGGCGGGTTTGCGTTGCCTGGCTAAGCCAGCGCGGCCAGGACATCTTCCACAGCAAACGCCATGCCCTGGGCTTGGGCCTGGCTGACGACGGCGGCCGGCAGCGCCGTCGCCAGTGGGCCACGCTGCACCGCGGCCTGGCGGCGCGTTTCCGCGCTGGCGTCCGGGTGATGCATGACCAATGTCAACCAGGCAACGGCGCGCGCCGGATCATGCGGCGCGGCGATGCTGGCGGCGGCCTCGGTGACGACCAGCAAGGCCAGGTCGCCCAGCTGTGCGTCCAGCGCGATCTGCAGGGCGCGGTGGTAGGCTTTCTGCGCCGCGCCGGCGTCGCCCTGCGTAACCTTGACCAGGGCGAGGTTGCGCAGCGCCATGATGCTCAAATAGGTGTAATCATTTTCTGCGCACAGGGTAAGGCTCTCGCGGAGCAGACCTTCTGCTTCGACGTACGCGCCTTCCTGGCATAAAGCATTGCCCAGCGTATTCATCGTATGCACCAGCATACTGGGGTCGCCGACCTGACGGGCCGCCGTCAGCCCTGCGCGCAGATAGGCCAGGGCCTGGGTCGAGTTTCCCAGGGTGTTGCACAGTTCGCCCAGGTTGCCGAGCACGCCAGCCATACCCCAGTTGTCGCCAGCCTCGCGATAGAGGGTCAGGCTGTCTTCGAAGTAGCGCTGCGAGGCAGCGTAGTCGGTCTTGCCGTAGGCAACCGCGCCCAGAAACAGTAGGGGATAGGCCAGCGCGGTGCGCGCGCCGATGCGTTCGAACAACGCCATTCCCTCTTCGATCAAGCGCTGGGCCTCGTCATAGCGCGCCAGGCGAAAGCCGAGCCAGCCCTGGCGAATCAGCAGGTCGGCCAACAGGCGCGCCAACTGCGGCTGTTGCGTCTGCTCCGCAGCGGTCAGCGCCAGCCATTCCTCGCGCACGCTGGTTGCCGCCTGGTTGAACGCCCTATAGCCTTCCAGGTAAGGCCCGCGCAGATCATAGAAAACCAGCAGGCTCTCCAGGGCCTGACGCAAGACGCGCGTGTCCACCTCTTCGGCGCCCCACTGCCAGGCGCGGCGAATATCTGCGCGCACGGCGCTTAGCTCGGCCAGGGCAGCCTGCCCTTCGGCCCCTTTGAGCCGCGGTTCGCGCTCGTGCAAAAACGCGGCGTAATAAGCGGCGTGGCGCGCCTGCGCAGCCCTTTGCCGATCGGGCCAGGCGCGTAATTTGTCGGCAGCGTACTGGCGCACCACGGGGTGCAGGTCATAGTGGCCGTCCGCCAGGTGACGTACGAGCGATTTGTTGACCAGGGCAACCAGGGGCGTCATCTCCGCCAGAAGCCCAAGTCCGGCCTGAGCATCGAAGCTGCCGGCAAAAACGGTCAGTTGGGCCAGGGCCATTTGCTCGGCCGGCGTCAAAAAGCCCCAGGCGTGCTCGAACACGGCGCGCAGGCTGCGATGACGAGGCGGGGCATCCGGCCAGGTGGCCGCCAAAAAGTCGCCAGTGCTGACGAGCTGGCTGGTAATTTCAGCGCAGGTCAGCGCGGGGACCTGCGCGGCGGCCAGCTCCAGCCCCAGCGGCATCCCCTCTAACAGGCGGCAAATTTGAGCGATCGCCTGGCGATCGGCCGCCGTTGGCGCAAAGCGCCGGTGATGGCGCTGTGCGCAGGCGATGAAAAGCGCGCTCGCGCCGAAATTCTCCAGGCTGTCGGAGGTGTCGGCGGGCGGAAACGTCAGGCCATCAAGATGATAGAGGCGCTCGCCGCGCAAGTCCAGGCGCGCGCGTGAGGTAACGAGGAGCTTGACCGCGGGCGCTTGCTGCACAAGGTCCGCGAGGAAACTGACGCCGGCCATGAGGTGTTCAAAATTGTCGAGCACCAGGAGCAGCTCGCGATTGCGCAAAAAATCAAGCCCCTGCTGAGCTTGATCGTTACCGCCCGTGACCGGCGCGTGCAAGGCTTCCAGCAGGACCGACGGCAGCTGATCAGGGCTGCTGATGGCGGCCAGAGAGACCAGGCACGCGCCGTTGAGAAAATCACCCTGCTGCACGGCGCGGCTGGCCAACGCCAGGGCCAGCCGCGTCTTGCCGATGCCGCCTGGCCCCACAATGGTCAGCAAGCGGCAGGTCGGGTCGGCCAGATGCGCGCTGAGATCGTCGAGCTCGGACTGGCGCCCCACGAGGGGCGTGGTGGCGGAGGGCAGCGGCGGCAGGGCGCCCATGGCGCGGATGCGTTCATAAAGGGCATTGACTTCGGCCGACGGTTCGACCCCCAATTCGGCGGCGAGGATGCGGCGACAGGTTTGGTATTGGGCCAGGGCGGCTGAGCGCTGACCGCTGCGCGCGAGCAGGAGGATGAGTTGAGCGTGAGCCTCTTCTCGCCAGGGGTCCAACCCTAACAGACGGCGCAAACAGCCAATCGCGGCCAGGTATTCACGACGCGAGGCATGGTAGGCGGCCAGGGTCTGTAGGGCCTGCAGGGCCTGCTCGCGCAGGTGTTCGCGCTGCCACAACAGCCATTCGTCGAAGTCAGGGGCATCGCGCACATGAAAACCTTCCAGGAAGTCGCCGCGGTAGAGGGCAATGGCGCCCTGGACGTGCTGAATACGCGTCGCCGCGTCAGGCGCCGCCTCAGCCAGGCGCAAATGTTCCTCGAACTGCTGTACATCGAGCCAAAAAGGCTGCGTCTGGTCGAAGGTGACCGCGTCGCGGGTGGTGATGATGTGGCTGGGCAGCAGGTGGCGCAGGTTGGCAAGCACCTGGCGCAGATTGTTCTTGGCGTCCGTATCGGACATCTCGCCCCAGAACATCTCCGCCAGCCGTTCGCGCGCCAGCGTGCGACCGCTGAGCACCAGATAAGATAGCAAAGCCGGCGCCTTGCTGGTAATGAAGCCCGTCAGCGGGGCATCCTGCAAGGTGATTTCGAGCTTGCCAAGAAGCGCAAGGCGTAATGGCGGTTCCATGTGCTGGCTTATCATTCTCCTGCTGGCTTTATCAATTGCTCAGCGACCAATTCACGATTTCTTTACGATGACGCGATATGCTGACGATAAGTTACTCAGCCAGTGAGCGGGAGGCCATTGAAAAAGATGCGTGCCCAACCATCCGCATACCACGCCTACTTGTTGCGCATCTGGCAGGAGCCTGCCAGAGAAACGGCCGTATGGCGCTTCAGCCTTGAGGATCCAAGCAGCGGTCAACGCATGGGCTTTGCCGATCTGTCCGCGCTCGTCGCCTTTCTGCATCAACGGACTACGGCAGATCCGCGGTCAGAGACCGGGGAGCACGAGCCAGAAGTCTGACCACGCGATCAGCATCTCCATTTTACCTGATTCGACCATGTTTCACACAATCCCGCTGCGTGGGCGCATCCGCGGCGCATGCGGGGGGCGCATCTGAGGATGCGCCCCCCGCCCCGACGACCCGTTCGCATCTGAGGATGCGAACTCCGCGCAATCATTCGTTCGCATCCTCAGATGCGCCGCCCTGGGCCTGTATGTCATCCAACGTGACGCCGGCCGGCGCGGCCGCCGAGACATTCAGCGTGACCGGGATCGAAACAGGGCCATAAGGGGTGCTGCTACGCACGCGTAGTTGCGCCTGATACCTTCCCGGCGCTAAATTCGTGTCAAAGGTCAGCGCCACCGCCTGACTGCTGGCCGCGGCAATGGTGCCACTAGAGACCGAGATGCTCAACCAGGGAATTTGTCGCCAGGCGCAGGCATCGCTTTCACCCGACTCAATCTCATAGACACGCTGTACGACCTGATTGACAGCCCACAGGTGACCGCTGCAATCCATGTCCAGGCCGGCCTGCGCGTACCCCGTCATCCCATCCACGTTGAAACCGCCAACCACCGCAAAGTCAGCGCCTACATCCAGCACGTACACATCCAGGCCCGTATCAGCATTGGCCATGACGAAGAGATGTCCCGTGGTAGGGTTGAAAGCCAGACCCGACGTATTAAGCTCGGTCCGTAGTGAGCGCAGAATCTGGCCGTTAGGCGCCACCTCGTAAAGGCTGCGATCATTCCAACCGCCCACGTAGTAGGTATCGGCGATGGGATTGTAGGCAAGCCCGCGCTGTGAGGCTGTAAACGCAGGGCAGATACGGCGACCGGTGCTGATTTTTTGCGTAGGATCCAGCTCGTGCAAACAATCATCGCCCCCGGCATTGACCTGCCACAGGCGATTGGTGAATGGATTGAATGTCATGTCTGCGGCAAAAAAGCCCGTCCAGGCAGACACATCAATGTTATCGTTCGTGAAGGCGCCATTGGGCAGGAAACGGTAATCCCGATTCAGCCCACCGATACTGCCCAGGTTGCTCAGCCAGAGGTCGTTGGCCATGATATTGAAACCAAGTCCCCACGCATAGGGCAAACGCGTCGGCCAGGACTGCACGATACGGCCACCAGCCAGGATCGGCGCGTCGGGCGGTGACGGCGGCGGCAGGGATGCGCTGGTTATGTCATCACCGGGGGTGATGTGCCTGGGCAGAATGGCGCGCGCCAGGGCAGGCTCAACCGCCTGATCGGATACAGCACGCGGCGGTATGTTGATCGTCAGCAGCTGATAGGTCAAACTCAACGCGCCGGTGTTGCTCAGGCTCAAGGTGAGTGACAACGGCGCGCCGGCCGCAGCCTCCACGTTGACTGCCGAAGGCACAGCCTGCAAGTAACCGGCAGGCAGATGGAAATCCTGCGCCAGCACCGCCGCATCGGGAATCGTCAGGCAGACCCGGTCGCTGCCATAGCTATCAGAAGCGGTTGCCAGGAAACAAGTCTGCCCCGTGGAGGCAAACAGGTAGTAAAACCCGTCAGCGAGCGCGGGATCGGCAGGGGTGGCCGCCGTGGTGACAGCCACGCCGCTCGTTTCATTGAGAACCTGCGCGCCGTTGATGCCGGCCAGGGTGTTGGCGTCACGCACATTACCGGTGACGATGCTTCCGGGCGCGCTGGTGCAAGGAAGCACGAGGGGCGGTGGGGTATTTTGGATACTGACGTCATCCACGTACCAACCAGGATAGGTAACCGAATAATCGGTCCACAAACGAAAGCGAAAACGAAAAGTAGAGACGCTGAATGTTGGATCGAGGTTGACGCCAGCCTTGCTCCAGGCGCCGACGTTGACACTGCCGCTGATTGGGCCATAGACGCGCGTCCAGGTGGCGCCGTTGTCCTTGCTGACACCCACTGCGGCAAAATCACAACACGATTCGGTCTGCAGCCACTGCCACCAGGCGAGACGGGCAGACCTGCCGGCCAGGCTCGATAGATCAATCGCGGGTGAAACGATGAAGCCATCCTCATTGTCGGTGTAGCTGCCGCTCAAATTGGTGGCCCAAGCCTTACTGCCCGAATGTGCCCGGCCCGGCCCGTTGATGGGCGCGCCCCAGGCCCATGAACTAACGCCGCGCACCGAGGTTTTGGCGAAGCTGCCATTCCCATTCTCGAAGTTCTCAGTGTAAACCGTTGTCACCGGGGGCAACGGGATAACCCCAACCCCGATATCGTCAAGGTACCAACCAGGAGCCGTAACCATTGAGCCATCCGAGCGGAAAATGAAGCGGATACGGAAATTGCGCACGGCATAGTCGGTGTCCAGGGTGATCGTATGTTCGGTCCAGGCCAGGTCCACGGGGCCGGACACTTCGCCATACACCTTATTCCACGTCGCGCCGCCGTCGTTGCTGACAGCGACGCGCGCAAAGTCATAGCCGCGCTCGCTGGCCAGATACTGCCACCAGGTCACGATGACGGCGGAGCCGGCGTGTGCGCTGAGGTCAATGTTAGGCGAGACAACATAACCATCTTCGTTGTTGTTGTAGGAACCGCCCAGGTTGGTGGCCCACACGTTGCTTCCCGAATGAGCATAGCCTGGGCCGCTGGTCGGTTGTCCATACGCCCAGGAGGTCACGCCCTGCGTCGTGTAACCGCCAGGGCTGGTTTCAAAATTCTCGAAATAGACATAGTCGCGTTGATAACCCAGGGCGCTGCAGGCGCCATCCTGCGGCAGGGCAAAATCCTGCGTGATGGCGGCGAGGGTTGGGGTAATCACCTGGGTTGCAGCTTGATAGCCGCCGCTGACCGCATTAGCCACCAGCTGATAGGACGATCCTTGCAGGAGGTTGACCTCGTACAGGCCGGTTTGCGGATTGGTAAAGATGGTGCGGGCAAAGCCAGGCGCGGAAATCTGCAGGCGGGCGTAAAGGGGCTGCCCCTGACGCAGCGAGCTGTCGGTCACCTGACCGCGGACGGTCGTGGAAGGCAGCGGCGTCATGGCGATATCTTGCATGGTGCTGCCGTCGGCGCTGATGACCACACTGGCTGCGCCGCTGGTATAACCATAGGTCGTCACCTGCACCGTGTAACTGCCGGTCGGCAAGATGGCAAATTGGTAGTGGCCGTCGGCGTTGCTAAAAGTGACGTAGCCGCTGAGGCTGACCAGCGCGCCGCTGAGCGGCTGGGCGGTATTGATGTCGGTGATAACGCCATGCAGCGCGCCGCGCGGCGGACTGGTGCAGCCAGCAAACTGAAACGCGCCAATGCGTGTGTGCCAGTCGTAGCTGGCGGTGGTCGGATAGTATTCGCTGGTATACCAAAACGTGCAATCGTCGGCCGGATCAACCGACATCATGCTGTAATCGCCCCAGCGCGAGGAATCCGAGGTTTGTGAGCCGCCCCCTTCGACAAAAGAAGTTTCCAGGCGCGGCAGTGTGTTGAGCGGATCTTCGACGCGGCGCCCAATGTAACGTACCGAGGGATAGACCGTGGGGCTGGAGGCGGTGTAACCGATCGCCAGATTGCCGCGGTTGTCCATGGCCATGCTTGCCATCCAGCGATGCGCGCTGCTGCCGGCCCAATCGCCCGCGTAGGTGCCCTGTTGATAAATTTCCCAGGCGCCCTCCGTGCGTCGCAGCTCATACCAGCGAATGCCGGCGCGGCCGTTGCCTGCGTCCACCGTATGATTCGCCAACAGCGTGGCATGATCGCCAAAGTTGCGGTAGACCAGGCGGTACATCAAACGATCGCCGATGGCATCCAGGCGGGCATCGCCGGAAACGCTGGGCTGCGGAATGCAATGGCGTGTGACCCCAACGCAAGGCAGGGGCGACCAGGGCGCCGTGGGCAAGATCAAATCGGGCTGCCCGCTCTGGCCGAAAGTAGAATTGGCGGGCGTCGCCCAGTCTACATGAAACTCCCACAGGCGCAAGGCGTCCTGCGGCCCAATCCAGGCAGCATCATCTACTTCGGCGAAATAGCCAGGCGCGCCGGCGGGCGGCGGCGGGCCATCCAAATCGGCGGGCAGCATCCCGCCAAAGCTGAGGTTGACGCCGGCCAGATCGAAATGAACCAGGCGCGCCGGCAGGCCTTGCAACATCTGTAAACGCTCGAAAGCCCAAACGCCGGCGCCGGCAAAGGAGCTGCTGGTGAAAAGATTGGCCGTCATGTAGTAAGCATCGGGCCAGACGCCAAACTTGGGATAGTCGTTGAATTTGTCACGCTTGACGCGGAAGGCGTAGCGGTGCCAGGCGCCCAGGGGATCGTTACTTTGCGAAATAGCAATGCACTGATAGACATCGCCGGGCAGGGCGCTGGGCCAGGCCATGAAGCTGAGCAGCCAGCGGTCGGCCAGATGGTCGTAAAGCGCAATCGGATCGCCGCGGTCGTAGGTCTCACAGCCAGTGCCGAAGCCTTGAAACAGGGTGGCCTCATTGGCCGGGCCAAAGAGCAGATCGCCCGACTTACTGAAAACGGCAAACGAGACATTGACGAACTGCACGTAATAGTTGGGGCTGACATCGCCGTTGGTGTCAGGCGGCAGCAGGCTGTCCACATTCCCCACGCCATCGAAGCTGCGCAACGGCCCTGGCAGGCGGCCGCCATCGGTCGAAGCAGGCTGCAGGACAGGATCAATGGTGGGATTCCAGTTCTTGGCGCTGGCCTCACTCTTGGGCAGAGGAAACCAGGGTTGTTTGGTTAGCTTGCCGCCGGCGCGGGCCATGAGCGGAATGTCGCGCAAAGGCGCGGAGGTGTCATTTTTGACCGATAACAAAACCTGGGGCTGCCAGGCGCCAGGCCCAGCCTCCTGATTTGACGTTAAAGCAGCCTGAGCGGAGGGCGGATTCATGCCGAGGAGGATGACCGCCAACAGACCGAGTGCAAACAGGATCGTGGCCAGACGTCTCGGCCTGTCAAGCCATGCGTATGGAACAGGCACAACGAGCGACGTGGAAAACCGGTGCGACATGGGATACTCCTTCAATGACCTGAGTCGGAATCAATCGTCCGCGGCAGAAATAGAGGTGACGAACAACGGGTCGTCGAGTTCGATTGTACGGGTGAACCTGTGGAATGTCAAAAGGCTTCCAAATCCCCCGCTGGCGTATGGGCGCCAGGGCCAATGCCACGTAAAGACAAAGGCGTCGGTTGTTACCAACCGACGCCTTCTTGTACCAATGATCGGGTTAGCGTTCAGTCTGGCCGGGTTTACAGCGTCAGGTTGAGGCCTGGCAGTTCCAATAAGCCCCTATCGCTGCCCTCCCCGCAGCTGAACGCAGCCCCTGTTTAGCGCGCGGTGCGTCGGCGCAGCGCCGTGCCAACCACGGCCAACAGCACCAGGGCCAGGGCCAGCGGCAGCCAGAGGTTGCTTGAGCCAGCGCTGGTGTTCAAGCTGCTCAGTTCCACACCGGTCGGCGGCACGGTTGGCGTCGGGGTCGCGGTCGGCGGCACAGCCGTTGCAGTGGGGGTGGCCGTCGGCGGCACGGTCGTCGCGGTCGGCGTGGCCGTCGGTTGACTCGGCTGGCACGACTGCACCGTCACATCGTCAATGTCCCAACCAACATCGCTGACCGAACTATCGGAGCCGAGGCGGAAGCGGAACTGCGCCGTCTGCCCGGCGTACGTGCTGACGTCCGCGACGACGTTGGTGTACGCGGAGCCGTTGCACCAGGCCTGCAGGCCGCCAAGCGGATTGCCAAAGCTGGTGGAGACAGCGCCGGTGTAGCCGCCCAGCAACAGGCTGGCGTTCGGTACCTGCGTCCAGGTCGCGCCGGCGTCGGTCGAAGCCTCCAGGATGCCGCCGTCGAAGCAGGCGGTCGTGCTGCTGTTCTCCAGGTTCGGCACGTGCCAGAACTTCAGCACTACCGGGTTCTGGCCCGTGGGCAGCGCCACGGCCGGCGAGACCAGGCGCTGATCGGAGACCGACGCCGGATCCAGGCCGCGGTAGTGCGACGCGCCGCTGTGCGGATTCGTCGTGACGATGGCCCAGCTGTCGGCGCCGCTGGCCGCGCTGTGCGTCCAGCCGCTTTCGCCAGCCTCGAAGCCGTACTGA
>DAISHS010000077.1:0-14861 GCA_036822415.1 Chloroflexota bacterium | reverse complement strand
GGCCGGCCATTTCACGCGCCAGCTCCCGTCGCCAGGCGCTGGCGATGCGCAGCGTGTTGGCGGTGGCGCGTTTCCTGGTCGGGGCGTTCGTAAGCGGCCAGAAAGGCGCTGCGCAGCGTCGTGAAGGCGCCGTCCGCAATGGCCGCACGCATGTCAGCCATCAGAGTCAAGAGGAAGTGCAGATTGTGAATCGTGGCCAGACGCAGGGCCAGGATTTCGCCCGCCTTGAATAAGTGGCGGAGATAAGCGCGCGTAAAGGTGCGACAGCAGTAACAGGTGCAGCCTTCCTCGACCGGACTGGTGTCGGCCGCATAGTGCGCATTGCGCAAATTGAGGCGTCCGCGGCGGGTCATCAAGCCGCCATTGCGCGCCACCCGCGTCGGCAGCACGCAGTCGAACAGGTCAACGCCGCGGGCGACGGCCTCGATCAGGTCTTCCGGCGCGCCGACGCCCATCAGGTAGCGCGGGCGATGGGCGGGCAATTCCGGCACCGTGATGTCGAGCGTGGCGTACATCTGCTCTTTGGTTTCACCAACGGCCAGCCCGCCAATGCCGTAGCCGAGAAAATCAAGACTGCGCAGGAAATGAGCGCTCTGCATGCGTAAGTCGGGAAAGATGCCGCCCTGCACAATGCCAAAAAGGGCTTGATCGGAACGGCGCTGAGACTCACGGCATTGGGCCGCCCAGGCATGGGTGCGCGCCAGGGCAATTTCATTATAATGACGATCGAGCGGGTCAGGGCACTCATCCAGGGCCATGATGATATCGGCGCCCAGGTCGGCTTCGATTTGCATCACCGTGGCGGGGGTGAAGCGATGCAAACTGCCGTCGAGGTGAGAGCGAAAGGTGACGCCGTCGGCATCTAACTTGCGGCGGTGAGCCAGGCTGAAAACCTGATAGCCCCCGGAGTCGGTGAGCAGAGGGCCATCCCAGGCCATGAAGCGGTGCAACCCACCCAAGCGCGCAATCAGTTCGCTGCCTGGTCGCAAGTAGATGTGATAGGTGTTGGCCAGGACCAGCGTCGCGCCCAGGTCGTGCAGATCGGCGGGGGTCAAGGTTTTGACCGTGGCTTGTGTGCCGACCGGAGCAAAACAAGGGGTGGCAATGGGGCCGTGCGGCGTTTGCAAAACGCCGGTCCGGGCCGCGGTCGTGTGATCTTGGGCAAGAAGAGTAAAATCGAAAGGCATGGGAGGGATTATAAGACAACTCGGGCAAATCGTAAAAACAGCGCGCCAGGGAGCGCATGTCGTTTTCGGCGACAACCGGGGCGCGCCGGGCCTTGGGTCGGGTTCGAACCTTCAGCTTGAAATGCCCTCGTGCGCAGGGAAAGGTTTTGAGGCCGTCTTTGCTTATGTTATAATGCCGCGCAGCGTGCGCAAGCCGATGGTAGCACCATTCCACAAACGGGAGAAAAAACAAACCAATGCACAAAAACCTATCCAGACTATGGCGCCTGCTCGCCATGGTGGCTTTGCTGCCTTTGAGCAGCCTGGCGCCGGTGACAGTAAAAACGGAAGGCGCGGTTGTAACCGATGCCGAGATCATCGTCATTGACAACTCGTCCAACAATCGTGGGCGCATCATCGTCAAAGACCCCTATACCCAGACTGGTTTCCAGCCAGCCGACTGGGCGTCACCCGACCTGGGTTGGGAAAAAGTGGCCGTGGGCGACCTCAATGGCGATGGCGACGCTGAAATCCTTGCCATCCAGGGCGGTACGCTCAAGGCGTTCGATCCATTCAAGCCGAGCGGCGCGCCAACGGTCACCTTTGAGCAGACGGTAACGGGCGGACGGGTCTGGCGCCTGCTGGCAACCGGTGACCTGAACAACGATGGCCGCGATGAAATTCTGGCTACCCATTCGGAAGGCAGCGGCGAGAAATTGCTCGTCTGGCGCGGCGATGCCACCGGCACGACGTGGACTGTAGTTTACACCGAGACATTTGGCGGTCAGTTCCGCACCCTGGTCACGGGGGATATTGACGGCGACGAGCGCGCAGACTTCGTGATGTTACGCGACACAGACAAGCTGGTCAAGGCGTGGAGCGGCAGCAACTTCAGCGTGCTGATTGACAGCACCTTTAGCTTTGTCTGGACCGACGTGGCTATTGGCGACATCTATCGCGACTCAACGCCCAAACAGGAGCTGGCCTTGACCCGCACCGGCGTGCTTTTCCAGCTCAATTCGTTCTGGATCTGGCGCTGGCGGTCATCCAACGTATGGGATGAGCTGTATGGCGAAAAACTGTACCCCAACTTCACCAAGCTGGCCGTGGGTGACCTCAATGGCGATGGTGATGACGAAGTCTTGCTGCTGCGCAATGTCAATGACAACAACGTCTTGCAGCTGGCCAGCCGCAATCCAAGCGGCACGTCCATGCGTGACTTCGAGCCGGCCAACCTCGGCCCGGGTTGGAATGACGTGAAGGCAGGCGACCTGGACGGCGATGGCCGGGCTGAGGCGGTGATCATTCGGGATACGTCCGTGCGCTACTACCCGCAGCCAGAAATCAATAACGATTACCTGGAATACACCGGAAACTGGAAAAGCTCATTGGCCGTCGGCAATGTGGACGGGCAGGGCGTTCAGGTCAACCCACACCTGAGCGTCAACCCCACCAGTCTGACATTCGCGGCCGACTTCGGCGGCAGCTCGCCGGCCGCCCAGACCTTTGCCGTCAAAAATGACGGCAACAGCGACACCATCAACTGGACCGCCAGCGTCGTCAGCGGCGCCAGCTGGATCACCGTCAACCCCAGCTCAGGTACGACCGGCGCGACCGAACAGAGCGTCAGCGTCAGGGTCAATCCCGGCAACCTTTCGCCCAACACATACAGCGGCACGATTCGGGTGGCGGCCACGCGCAACGGGAATCCCATTGATGGCAGCCCCGTGGATATCACGATTACGATGACCGTGCGCGCCCAGGTGCTGGATGTGACGCCAACCAGCCTGAGCTTTACGGCGAACTTCGGGGGAGCGGCGCCAGCCAGTCAGGCGGTCACGATCAAGAACAGCGCCGATACCGGCAGTTTCAGCTGGACGGCGACGGCGCTGAACAACCCGGCATGGTTGAGCCTCAACCCCAACACCGGCAGCGCAGGGCCAGGCGGGCAAACCATGAATGTCACCGTCAATCCGGGAAACCTGGCTTCCGGCAGCTACAGCGCCACCATCCGTATCATCGCCACCAAACAGGGGACGCCCATCCAGGGCAGTCCCAAGGAAGTGACGATCAGCTTCGTCGTGCAGCCGCCCGCCCTGACCGTGTCGCCGAGTAGTCTCGACTTCAACGCCACCGCCGGTGGGCCATCGCCCGCGAGTCAGAATTTAAGCATCGGCAACACCGGCACGCCAGGCGTCGTCAACTGGACGGCCAGCGTGGTGGAAAATGTGGCCTGGCTCTCCCTGACGCCCGCGAGCGGCACGACACCGCGCACCGTGACGGTCAGCGTCAACTCGACCGGTCTCACGCCCGGTACCTACACGGCGACCATTCGTGTGACAGCGACAGGCGGCGGCGTCACCAATACCCCGCGCGACATTCCGGTCACGCTGCACATGGTTGGCCCGGTGATGGATGTGTCAGAGAACTTCCTGATGTGGATTCAGGACCGCGGGCAAAGCGTAGAGTCCAAGCTGCTCTACATCACGCAGCATGGCGGCGGCACCGGCATTCAGTGGGTTGCCGGCGTCATCCCCACCGCGATGTGGGCGCAGTGGAAGGACAAAATGCAGGCTGAGCCTGAGGCCTTCACCTGGACAGGCAAGGGCTGGCGCTACGCCGGCGACGCAGGCGTCGGCAACCTGGATGCCTACGACTGGCTGATTCTCAATCCCAGTCGCGGGCAGGTACCTTCGACCATGCAGGTCTACTTCGATCGCAACAGCACGCCGGTCGGCTTCAATCACGTCACCATCGTGGTGGACGGCGGCCCCAACACCACGAATCGTTTCGTAGGCATCGAAACGATCGTCTTGATGGCCGAGCCTGGCCAGCTGGGGCAGATGCACCTGCCGATGATTATGCCGTGAAACCGCCTTGAACGCTGAAGGCGCAAGCCTTTGCGCGTTCGTGCAGAATAACGTCCCTTGAAAAAAGAGCCATCCAGCTTACTGGATGGCTCTTGCGTTGCTGAAATAGGCGCGCCCGCAGGGCCACGGATCAAGCCGGGCCGAGAAGCATGTCGGCCAGGCGCGGCAAGGTCAACGCGACGTCAGAATGAATAACAACGGCAGCCCGTGGGTCAATGGGCGTGGGCTGGTAGTTGAGAACGAGGATTTGCGCGCCGCGACGTTGGGCCAGGAAAGGCAGATCGGCCGCCGGCTCGACTTCGAGCGAAGAGCCGATGACAACGAAAACATCGCAATGCAGGGCATCTTCTTGCGACTGGCGTAGGGTGTTGTAGGAGAGCGGCTCGCCAAAAAGCACCGCATCCGGCTTGAGCACCGCGCCGCAGTTACTACAGCGCGGCAGTTCGCCGCGGGTCAGAAACGCATCCCAAAGGTCATGAGCGATGCATTGGAAGTGACAATCGAGGCAGCTGGCCGTGCGCAAATGGCCGTGCACCTCCAGCACATTTTGCGAGCCGGCGCGTTGGTGCAGGCCGTCAATGTTCTGCGTGATGATGCCATGAATCAGATGCCCGGCTTCCAAGCGCACCAGGGCCATGTGCGCCTGGTTCGGCCTGGCCTCCAGAATCTGGCGCGCCAGCGGTCGCATCCACGCATAAAAACGCTCTGGCGCAGCATGAAAATTCCAGACCGAAGCCACTTCCAGGGGATCGAACGTGGCCCACAAGCCGGAAGTGGGGCTGCGAAAATCGGGAATCCCGGACGAGGTGCTGATGCCCGCGCCTGTCAAAACGATGGTGCGGGACGAATTACGCAGGAGTGCGGCTGCGCGCTGCAGAAGTTCGTTCATCGTGGGTTCCTTCGATTCAGCCGCATGCGACCGCTGGTAGCGTAGGGAGTACCAAAGGGTCAGGCGTCGTGTGGCAAGTTGGATCAGAGCCGAGCGGGTGCGCGTCCATGCCGAGTACATCGGGTCACATCTCCCCGTCAAGCGCAAAAGGAATTACACGCTTTTATAATCTTACTGTAACACAGGTTGGCGGCAGTCGCAAATCTTGTGCAAACACCCAATGATGATAAACAATCTCCTCTCGCCCTTCTGTTTGACAGTGATTTTATTTCAGGGTAAGATTGCTGTGTGTGATACAAAACGGTACAAGATCGCGTCAGGTAAATGACGTTCGCGCCTGGGGAGGGCTCATTGCGCTGCGTGCGAGCGCATGGCTCTTGACTCATCTGGAGCCGGCCATCAGCACGCGCGCGCTGGAACAGATTGCCAGCTGGCAATGGCGGCAGGCTACGGCGGCGCGCCAGGGGCTGCTGTGCAACCTGGGGCATGCGCTGCAGCGCCCGATGACCGATCCCGCCGTAGAGCAAGCGGCGCAGCGCGCCTACCGTCATTTGTGGTTGAATTACCGCGACCTGTTCCTCGGCCCACGCCTGGAGGCGGCGGCGCTGCATGAGAAAGTGCAGATTGAGGGCGAGGCGATCTTGCAGCGCCTGCGCCAACGAGGTCAGGGCGCTATTTTACTCGGCGGTCATTTTGCTGGCGGTGAATTGGCCTTGCAAGCCCTGGCCGCACGTGGCTGGCCGGCGTTGATTGCGGCAGAGCGGTTGCACCCCCCAGCCCTATTTGCCTGGATGTGCCAGCTGCGCGGCGCGCACGGCCATCATTTTGCCGCCAGCGATGCGGTGTTGATGCTCATGGTGCGGCGGTTGCGCCAGGGCGGGCTGGTGGGGCTGATGATGGATCGAGACACGACCGGCAGCGGCAGAGCAGTGACGCTCTGCGGCGCGGCGGCTCGCCTGCCGATCGGCGCGCTGCGGCTGAGCAATCGCCTGCGGGCGCCGGTGATCCCAATGTCCGCACGACGCCTGCGCGCTGACCGCGTTGAGCTGACGATTCATGAGCCGTTGGCGTGGACAACAACGCCCGCTGAAGAGGAAACGCTGACCAATGGCCTGACCGCCATGGCCGCTCAACTGGAGCGCTTGATTACATGGCAGCCTGACCAATGGGTTCTAACAACACCATTATGGGAGACAGTCAAAGGCGACGCATTGCGCTCGTCTCACCCTACGATATCGCCGTACCAGGCGGAGTCACCAAGCATGTGATAGGCTTGGCTAAGGAATTGGAGCGACGAGGGCATTATGTTCGGGTGTTAGCACCCTGTTCCGTCCAGCCAGCGAGCCGCACGTTCATCGGCCTCAACGGCAACCTGTGCAACCTGTCCTCGCACGTGTTCATTTTTCCTTATTCGGGCGCTGTTTCGCACATCAGTCTCGACCCGCGCCTCATGAGGCGCGTGCGCTCGCTCTTGGATGAGGGTAGTTTCGACATCATCCACATTCACGAGCCGCTGGCGCCGGGGGTTCCGTGGGCGGCCCTGGCCGCGGCGCACGATCGCCCCGGGACGCGCATCATGGGCACTTTTCACGCCTACCGCGAAGGCCCCAACCGTCTCTATTGGTGGGCAAGATCGCTCTGGCGCGCGCGCATGCGCCTGCTCGATGGTCACGTGGCGGTGTCGGCCGCAACGGCGTCGTTTTGGAATCAGTTTGTTGATCTGCGCTTCCGCCTGATCCCCAACGGCATTGATGCGCAGTGGCTGCAACCATCACGGCCGGCATGGCCCCAAACAGGCGCCGATGTCTTGTTCGTTGGGCGCCTGGAGCCACGCAAGGGATTGGATGTTCTGTTGCGGGCCTGGCATCAGGTTGAGCGTCAGCACGCACAGGCTCGATTGACGGTGGCCGGCGCGTATGCGACGGGTGACGAAACCACCTATCGGCGGCAAGCGGCTGAGCTGGGGCTACAACGGGTGCATTTTGTGGGCCGACAAAGCGAGCTGGACCTGGCAACCTATTACCAGCAAGCCGCCATCGTCTGTGCGCCATCGCGCGGCTTCGAAAGTTTCGGTCTGGTGCTCCTGGAAGCGATGGCCGCGGGGGCGCCAATCGTTGCGTCAGACATTGCCGGCTATCGAACCCTGGTCACCCCCGAACGTGAAGGGGTGTTGGTGCCGGCGGGGGATGAGCACGGCCTGGCCCTGGCCCTCATCGCCCTTTTGCATGATCCAGAGCGCCGGCGCTGCCTGGGTGAGCAAGGCCGTCAAACCGCGCAGCGCTATACTTGGGACGCCATCGTTCCGCGCTTGCTTGACTATTACGATGAGATCAGTCATCAGCCTTCGAGAAAGCAAAACAGGTGATGTTGACACAATTTTTACGCCGGCAAGCTACCGGCATCCTGGAGCCGATCGCCCGCACGATCCGCGTGACCAATATCTCCCCCAATGTCCTGACCGTGATTGGTTTCCTGCTCACTGTCTGTGTGAGCGGGGTGTTAGCCGCCGGCTATTTGCAAATTGGCGGCATCTTGATGATCGCGGCTGCGGTCTTCGATGCCATTGATGGCACGTTGGCACGCGTGACCAATCGCACCAGCCGCTTTGGCGCATTCCTTGATTCTACGCTCGACCGTTATTCGGAGGCGGTCACTTTCCTGGGCCTGCTCATCTACTATACAGGCCAGGGCCGCCGCACAGAAACCATTCTCATCTTTGCCACCTTGATCGGCTCATTGTTGGTCAGCTACACACGCGCACGGGCAGAGGGCCTGGGAATCCAGATCAAATCTGGTTTGTTCACCCGTGTCGAGCGCGTGATTGTCCTGATTTTTGGGTTGATTACAGGCTGGATGTCGCCGGTGCTTTGGATTTTAGCCCTGCTAACCAATTTCACCGCCGTACAGCGAATTTATACCGTCTGGCGCATTACGGGCGGAGAACGAGGCGGCTGACGGGTAACGCTTGATCATCTCTAGCCCATGAGTTTATCAAACTGGGCTGTTGGGTGCATAGTCTTTTCAGTTTCACGGACGTCTTTCATCATTGAACGCAGACGAAAAGCGGGTGCCCATGGTAGCGATGCTCGACGAAGCATCGTTACTGGATCGTGCGCGGACTTGTGACCCGCAAGCCCTGAGTCAGGTGTACGACTTGTATACCGCGCGCATCCATAGCTATATCTATCACCGGGTAGGTGATGCAACCCTGGCTGAAGACTTAACCGGGCAGGTCTTTTTGCGTATGTTAGAAGCGATACGCAGTGACCATGCCTGGACTTCGTCGTTTTCAGGCTGGATCTACCGCATCGCGCACAACCTGGTGGTGGATCATTTTCGGCGTCACAGCCGCAGCAGCCAGGTTGGCCTGGATGAAACCCCAGACATCCCGACCGAACGGCATGATCCTGTGAAGAGCGCGGAACAGCGGCTGGCCGAAGATCATTTACGCGCAGCCATCACCCGGCTGACAGAGGAGCAGGCCCAGGTCGTTTCACTGCGTTTTCTGGAAGAAAAGAGTATTGCTGAAGTTGCACAAATTATTGGAAAAAGCGAGGGCGCCGTCAAAGCTCTACAGTATCGCGCCGTAATTGCCCTGCGCCGTATCATGGATGGCGAGTAATGAGTCAGTTAGCATTCGATGCAATTTTCGAGGCGTGTTGCGTCAGCCTGGAACAAGGCGCCAGTCTGGAAGAGGCGCTGGCCGGTCACCCAGAGTTGAAAAACCGTCCCCAGGAAGCGGCTGAACTACGCGAGGCGTTGGAGACGGTGGCCATGGTGGCGACTTTGCGCCAACCGCCGCCGCCAGCCCCGCGCCTGCAAGGCGAAATCCGTGATCGCTTTCTGGCGGAAGTCGCACGATCGCCCGCGCCTGCGCCCGTAAGAACGACCGCGACGCCGCGGCCGACCCAGGCGCCAACCTCGACGCGGCGACAACCCGCGCGGCCCGGCTGGGGGGAGAGACTGCGGCAAGCGTTTTTGGCGCCGCGACCGCTTGCCCCGGCCTGGGGCAGCGCGCTGATCATTCTGGCGCTGGCGGCCTTCAGCCTGGGCACGCTGTCCGTGGCGGAAGCCGCTTTACCCGGCGATGGATTGTACGGTATAAAGAGATTGGGCAGGCAGGTTGATGAGGCGCTGCAACTGGCGCTCCACCCTGGGCAGGCCGATCAAATTCAGCGCTCTTTCGATGAAGAACGCGTGCGCGAGGTCAACAAAGCGCTCGAATTGCAACGGTCAACCTTCATTGATGTCGAGGGCGTGATTGTGGCTGTCTACCGCAATGAGCATGTGATCATCATAGATCAAGGACTGGAAGTAGATGTGCCGGCCGATTTGTGGGACGATGCGCTGATGCGCTCCCTCCTGGTGCGCGTGAAAGGAACGACTGATCCTGAGCGGGGACGGGCCTACGCCACCTTTCTGCAGATCCTCAGAGTAGACAAGTTCGAATACGGTCTGTCACCGCAGGCGACGCCAACCTTGCGACCAACGCCAACCTTGGCCGCGGGTAAAACGCCAGCGCCCAGGCCAACCCGGAAACCGACAGCGACACGTAGACCAGCAACCAGAACGCCCAGGCCGACGAACACGCCGCAGCAAACCGCCACGGCCACCGCAACAGCCGCCAGTCCGACCGCGACGCCCCCCATCACAGCGACCGCAACGTGGACATCCACACCGTCGGGATTCCCCGGCGAGCTGACGCCGACGGTCACCCCGGCCGCAACGGAGACGCCGGCGGCGCCTGACGCCACCGCAACGGAGACGCCTACAGCGCCTGACGCCACTGCGACGGAGACGCCTACAGCGCCTGACGCCACTGCGACGGAGACGCCCACACCAATAGACGTAACAGCGACGCCCACGAGCGCGCAAACACCCACGCCAACAGTCGTGGATGACACGGCCACACCGACCGCCGAAGCAGGGACCGACGTTCCCACCGAGACGCCGCTGCCGCCAACGGAGACGCCATTGCCGCCAACGGAGACGCCGGCGCCAACCCCCACCCTGGCCTTAGACCCAACAGCCGAGCCAGCCGTGGACAGGTTGCCCCAAACGCTCAGCTGGGTTCCGATCCAGCCGCGGTGGTACTTCAGCCTGCATTTGGCCTGGACAACCCATCACAACTAAGACTGTACGCCGACCCCGACCGAGTGACGCGTCTGCGCGATGGCTTCAGCCTGTTTGCGCAGCGCGGCTATCATTTTTTCGTTCAAGATGGTCGCGCGCCGCAGGCAACGGCGCCAGGAGGCGTCGCGTGGCGAGAGGAGAGAAGACGGCCGCTAAAAGTTGCCGGGGGACAGCAGCGGCCAGTGTGAGAGGATGGACGCAACAGAACGATCACGTGATGACGACGGAATTATCTGTTCCCTGTTGATTCGGCACGTAGGCGTCTGCGCTCCAATCGTTGTGCCAATCAGTGCCGTTCACCAGGTAACGAAATTGATAATGACGGCCCACTTCCAATTCCAGGGTAATTCGCCAGATAGCGTCATTGCGGTCCTGGATCAAGAAGTCGTGTTGTTTGTTCCAGTTGTTGAACTCTCCCACGAGCGCCACTTGCTCAGCCCAGACGGTTGAGGGTAGTTCAAAAGTGACATTGAGAAATCCGGGGTTGGCGGAAGGTGACTTTCGGATCATGACGGCGCTTTCATGAGTTTCATCGAGTGTGCACAGATCTGCTTTCATTATACAGGAACTTGACGAAAACCACAACCTCTTGTAGAATCGCGCAACCATAGGCATGGGTGACTTCCGAAGTCCGTTGGGCTTCGGAAGTCTGTTGTAGAACCAGGATACGTAGTGGGCTGAACTGTGTTCGAGACGCTAACTGACAAATTACAGGTCATTTTCGACAAACTATCGAGCCAGGGCCGTCTGACCGAGGCTGATGTAGATAAGGCGCTGCGCGAAGTGCGCATGGCCTTGTTAGAGGCCGACGTCAATTTCAAGGTGGTCAAGGCGTTCGTGGCGCGCATCCGCGAGCGGGCCGTGGGCGCTGAAGTGATGCAAAGCCTGACCCCGGCGCAGCAGGTGGTCAAGATTGTCCACGAAGAGCTGATCACCATGCTGGGGGAACCTGGCAAGCTCACGATGGCCTCCAACCCACCCACGGTTATCATGATGGTCGGCCTGCAAGGCTCCGGCAAGACAACCACCGCAGCCAAGCTGGCGCTGCGTCTGCGCAAAGCAGGCCAACGCCCCCTGCTGGTGGCGGCCGACACCTACCGACCGGCTGCCATCACCCAGTTGGAAGTCCTGGGCAAGCAGCTCGACATTCCGGTTTACAGCGAAGGCAACCGCACACCGCCGCCGCAGATTTGCGCTAACGCCGTCCAGCGGGCCAAAGAAGGCGCCTACAACGTTGTCATCCTGGATACCGCCGGTCGCCTGCAAATTGACGACGCCATGATGGCCGAGTTGGAGCAGGTCAAGGCACGCACCAAACCGCACGACATCTTGCTGGTGGTGGACGCGATGACCGGCCAGGAAGCGGTGCGCGTGGCGGAAGGGTTCCATCAGCACGTCGCCATCACCGGCCTGATCCTGACCAAAGTAGACGGCGATGCACGCGGCGGCGCCGCCCTTTCCATCCGTGAAGTGACCGGCGTACCGATCAAATTCCTGGGCATCGGCGAAAAAACGGACGCCCTGGAACCGTATCATCCAGACCGCCTGGCCTCGCGCATTCTGGGCATGGGCGATATGCTGACCCTCATCGAAAAGGCCGAAACGTCGCTCGATAAGACGAAGGCCGAAGCGATGGGCAAGCGCCTGCTGAAGGGCGACTTCGATCTGGAAGATTTCCTCAGTCAAATGCGTGAAGTCAAGAAGCTGGGGCCGCTCAGCCAGTTAATGGACATGATTCCGGGCATGTCACGCATGACCAAGGATATCGCGCCCGAAGTCACTGACGATCAAATGAAAACCATCGAAGCCATGATCTGTTCGATGACCGTGGCCGAGCGCCGTGATCCAGATATCATCAACGGCAGTCGCAAGCGGCGCATCGCCCGTGGGTCAGGAACTACCGTGGCCGAGCTAAACGATCTGCTCTCGCAATTCCGGCAGATGCAGCGCCTGATGAAACAAATGTCGAGTCAACGACGGGGGCGCGGGGGATTGCAGGGCCTTTTAGGAATGTTACGTTAAACAGTACGTTTTTTAGGGCAGAAAAGGAGTCTGAAGAAATTACATGGTTCGTATTCGCATGCGCCGCATGGGCGCCAAGAGGCAGCCAACCTATCGTATCGTCGTCGCTGACAGTCGCTCCCCGCGCGACGGTCGTTTCATCGAGTCCCTGGGTTATTTCAACCCGCGCACCGAGCCGGAAACAGTCGTGCTCGATAAGGAACGCGCAACCTATTGGATTGGCGTCGGCGCCCAACCGTCAGAAGCCGTGGCACGCGTTCTGTTTCGTCAGGGCGTGCTGAACACGGCGCCGTGGGAAGCGTGACATCCTCAGATCCAGGAGTCCCTGGTATGAAAGAACTCGTCGAGTATATCGCGCAAGGGCTAGTTGATGAGCCTGAGCAAGTGCGGGTGCGTGAACATGTGACGCCCCAGGAAATCGCCCTGGAGCTGCATGTGGCGCCGTCCGATATGGGGCGCATCATCGGCAAGAGCGGGCGCGTCGTCAACGCGATGCGCATCCTGCTCAGAGTGTCGGCGGTGCGCCGCGGCAAACGGGCTTCGTTGGAAGTACACTAACCAGGCAGCAGCTGCGCGCAGGGCAAGCTACCCCACAACGGGCAGGCGCTTGCCAGGCTCACGCAACAGACTGCTCCTTCATTGCCGCTGAGGACAAAGGACGAACCCGCTTGATTCGTCCTTTGTTTTTTTACCTGTAGGCTTTCACACTAACTTACTTATGTCAAATAAGCCAACGCCAGCCCCACCGCGGCGCGCCAGCGTCCCGGCGCCGGACTATATCGTCATTGGACGCGTGACCCGCGCGCATGGCCTGCGCGGGCAGGTGATCGTCGCTTATGAAACGGACTGGCCGGAGCGATTTCTGGGCCTGGCGCGCGTATTCCTGGGGGACGCCAATTTGCCCATCGGGGTGGCCGCGGCCCGTTTGACGCCGCGCCACGCCCTGCTCAGCCTGATCGGCGTGGAGACGCGCAGCGAGGCCGAGGCGCTGCGCGGGCTTTGGGTGAAAGTGCCAGCCGCCGAGGCCCGGGCCTTGGCCCAGGGCGAATTCTTTGTGCACCAGGTGGTGGGCCTGGCGGTGGTGACACAGGCCGGTGAGCTGATCGGGCGCGTGCAAGAGGTGCTGTTCACCGGCGCCAACGATGTCTACATCGTTCAGACAGCGACCGGTGAGCTGCTACTGCCAGCAGTGGACGATGTCATCCATGAGGTAAATCTGGCCGAGGGGCGCATGGTCGTCAGTGTGCCGCCCGGCTTGACGGCAACGTAACGGCGCAGCGCACGTTGCAAACCACGGCCCGTGTGGAGAAAG
Organism: Chloroflexota bacterium; assembly: GCA_036822415.1. Classification (GTDB taxonomy): domain Bacteria; phylum Chloroflexota; class Anaerolineae; order SSC4; family Amarolineaceae; genus Amarolinea. The sequence continues at coordinate 1,469 of DAISHS010000077.1, read as the reverse complement.
AGGTGCTGGCGTGGGGGATTTACGTTTTTGGTTGGGCTTCAACAGCGTGACCGGAATCGGGCCGGCGCGCCTGCGGGCATTGCTTGACTTTTTTGGGGACATCGAGCAGGCCTGGCGCGGATCGGCCAGCGACCTGCGCGAGGCCGGGTTGGACCGCCGTTCGCTGGCCAGCCTGGTGGAGACGCGTCAGCAGCTCGATCTCGATCAGCTGCTGCGACGGCTGGAGCAGAGCGGCGCCCACGCCTTGACCTGGGATGACAGCGATTATCCCGCCAGCCTGCGCACGGTCTATGACCCGCCGCCGCTGCTCTTTGTCAAAGGCGCCATTACCGCTGACGACGCCTGGGGCGTTGCGGTGGTTGGCACCCGCAACCCCACCGCGTACGGACGCGAGGTCGCGCGGCAATTGGCCGCGGATTTGGTGCGTAACCGCGTCACCGTGGTCAGCGGCCTGGCGCGGGGCGTGGATGCGCAGGCCCATCGCGCCGCGCTGGATGGCGGCGGCCGCACCCTGGCGGTGCTGGGCTGCGGCGTGGATGTGATCTACCCTTATGAACATCGGCGCATGGCGCAAGAAATCAGCGAGGCAGGCGCGCTGGTCTCTGATTACCCGCTGGGCACCTTGCCGGAGGCGGGCAATTTTCCGCCGCGCAATCGCATCATCAGCGGGCTGTCGCTGGGGGTGGTGGTGGTTGAAGCCGGCGCGACCAGCGGGGCTTTGATTACGGCGCAGTTTGCCACCGAACAGGGGCGCGAGGTTTTCGCCGTGCCCGGCTCGATTTTGCAGCGTAACAGCGAAGGCACGAATCGTTTGATTCGTGACGGCGCACGGCCCGTCCTGGGGGTGGAGGACATCCTGGAGGAGTTGAATCTCAAACAGGTGGCGCAGCAGGCCGAAGCGCGCACCCTCTTTCCCGCCGACGAAACCGAGGCGCTGCTGGTCAAACAGCTGTCCAACGAACCGCGCCATATTGACGACGTGGCTCACGCCGCCGGCCTGCCGATGGCCACAGCGGCCAGTACCCTGACGCTGATGGAACTGAAGGGACTCGTGCGCCAGGTGGGGGGCATGAGTTATGTCCTAAGCCGCGATACGCGCCTGCGTGACGGCTAAAACTGACGTGGGCAGGCTGTCAGCGGCGGCCTGTGTATCTTTTTTGTGGAGTTAGTTCGTAATGTCTGTTGATTCAGTCACTTCTCCCGCACCCGTGGTCGAGGCATACTGTGTTAAATGCCGCGCCAAACGCGAGATTCAGCACGCGCAGTTTGTTTTCAATGTGCGCGGCCAACCCGTGACCCGCGGTGAATGTCCGGTATGCGGCACGACCTTGTATCGCCTGGGAGAAACAGCCGGCCACGCCGGTTTGACGCGCCCTGCGCCGATGAAGAACGAAAAACCGGCGCGGCCGTCCGCGCCGGCGCCCACCGGCCCCACGTCCGCGCCGGCTGGCTTGGGCGCCGACGCCAGC
>DAISHS010000076.1:0-14908 GCA_036822415.1 Chloroflexota bacterium | reverse complement strand
AGCAGCGCGCCCGCGCCCCCCGCGGCCACGCCGGTCAGGAAGCGGCGGCGCGAAACGGCCGCGGGCGCAGGGCTGTTCCCCGTGACCGCGACCGCAGTCGGCAGTGCCGGCGGCGCCTCAGCCGTCCGCATGAGCCGATCCAACTGCTGCAGGGTCGCCAGATCCATGTCTGACAGACGCTGGCTGAGCTCGGCCAACAGCTGCGCACGCGCCTCTTCGTTCATCGCTTCCTCCTTCGCTGCCACCTCGGCAGGCGGCCGCAGTCGTCACTACCACCTATCCCATTCCCCGCCGTCGTCGTAACGACTTCAGTCGTTTCTATCTTTCGTGCAACATTTCCCGCGCCTGCCGCAGCTGCGCTGCCACCGCCGCGCGCGCCGTACCGCCGGGGGCCGCGCGCTGCTCCACCGAATGTTCGAAATCCCACACGGCAGCGACATCCGCGCCGAACGCCGGCGTGATCGCCTGCAGCTCGGCCAGCGGCAGGGCGCTGAGCGTCACGCCCAGCGCTTCGGCGCGGCGCACGGCCTGTCCCACCAGGTGATGCGCCTGGCGGAAGGGCGTCCCCTGGCGCACCAGATAATCGGCCAGGTCGGTCGCCAGCATATCGCTGCTCAGCGCCGCGGCCATGCGCGCCGCGTTGACCCCCAGCGTGCGCAGGACGCCGGCCGTCACCGGCAGCGCCAGCGCCAGCGTCGCCGCCGTGTCGAACAGCGGCTCTTTATCTTCCTGCAGGTCTTTGTTGTAGGTGGAGGGCAGGCCCTTGAGCGTCGTCAACAGGCTCAGCAGGTTGCCCAGCAGGCGCCCGCTCTTACCGCGCACCAGCTCCAGCGCGTCCGGGTTGCGCTTCTGCGGCATCAGGCTGGAGCCGGTGCTGTAGGCGTCGGCCACGCGCACGAAGCCGAACTGCGGGTTCGACCAGAGGATCAGATCTTCCGCCAGGCGGCTGAGGTGCACGCCCAGCAGCGCGGCCCAGGCCAGGAACTCGACCACGAAATCGCGGTCGCTGACCGCATCCAGCGAGTTCTGGCTGACGGCCGCAAAGCCCAGGTCGGCCGCCAGCGCGGCGCGATCTATCTGGAACGGCGTGCCGGCCAGCGCGCCGGAGCCGAGCGGACAAACATCCACCCGACGGCGGACCTCGGCCAGGCGTGCGCGGTCGCGCTGCCACATCCAGAAGAAGCTGAGCGCCCAGTGGCTGAAGCGGATCGGCTGCGCGGGCTGCATGTGCGTCGTGCCGGGCATCAGCACATCGAGATGGGCGTCCGCCAGCGTGACCGCGGCCTCCTGCAGGTCGCGCAGCGCCGCGTCCAGCTGATCAATCTGCACGCGCAGCCACAGGCGCACATCGGTCGCCACCTGGTCGTTGCGGCTGCGGCCGGTGTGCAGCTTACCGGCCGTGGGGCCGATCAGCTCGCCCAGGCGGCGCTCCACCGCCGTGTGGATGTCCTCATCGCCTGGCTGGGTGACGAAGGCCCCGCGCGCCCATTCGTCCGCGACCGCCTCCAGCCCGGCCAGGAGCTGGTCGCGCTCGACCAGGCTGATCAGCCCCGCGCGCGCCAGCGCGTGCGCGTAGGCCAGACTGCCGCGGATGTCGGCCGCCCACAGGGCCTGATCGAACGGCAGCGACACGTTGAAGCGTTCCATCAGCGCGTTGGTTTGGTCAGAAAAGCGGCCGCCCCACAGACGCACCGGTTGGGCGCCAGAGACAGGCGGCAGGTTGGGTTCTGAAGGCATGAGTGCTCCCCATCTATCAGGTTGTGGTTTCTATCAGCGCAGACCGCTCGTCGGGCCTGACTGCGTCCGGGGCGGATGCCAAGAAATCGAGGTCTATCGAGAAGCGGTGGCCCAGGTGCAGCGCGAGGCCGGTGTCGCCAGCCAGGTAGTAGCGCCGGATAAAGGGTAGGGCGGCGGCGATCTGAAAGGCCTGCCTGGTTGCGGGCGTCAGCGCTTGCCAATGCGGAGTCAGAAGGGCCATACCTGCCTGGCCTCGGCAGCAAACGGCGCGTGCTGCCAGCGGCGCAGGCCCAGCAGCTTGCGCCAATAAGTGAAGGTCGCGGGTGACAGTTGGCGCTCACCGCGCAGCCGGACGTACTCGCGAAGGCGCCTGCGGCCATAGGCAGCCAGCAGCCAGCGAATCTCCTCCCACGTGCCGTACTCCAGCGTGCGCTGAATGATCAGATCGGCATCCTGCTTAGAGTCAAGCTGGCGCGGGTCGTATTCCTGGAAATACGGCCACAAGCCGCTCGGAATGTTGGCGTTGGTCATGCGGTTCACCGTCAGGTTACAGCGGACTTGAGAAAACGGAATCGTCGTGGCCCAGATTATAACATGGCTTGACGACGCGCTCAAACCCGCGCGGGGCGAACCTGGCGTTGGATGGCTTGATATGCCGGCTTTGTTGCGTTATCATTCAAGTCATGAATAACTTTCATTCAGACCCCACCGCTCTATTATCAGCGTTGGTTGACGCCGCTGTTGCAGGCCGCGTGTGAGGCGCATCCCGTCGTCGTGCTGACCGGCGCACGGCAGGTTGGCAAGAGCACCACCCTGCGACGGGCTGAACCGTTCGCGGGCTGGCGCTATCACACCATGGACGACTTCGACACGCTGCGCCAGGTGCGCGAGAACCCCGGCAGCCTGTGGGCCGGCGCGCACGAGGTGGTGTTGGATGAGGTGCAGAAGACGCCGAAACTGCTGCCAGCCATCAAGCGCGCCGTGGACGAGCACCCCGGCCGCTACCGCTTCATTCTCTCAGGATCGGCCAACCTCCTGCTCATGGGGAACGTGAGCGAGAGCCTGGCCGGCCGGGCCGTCTACCTGACGCTCGACCCGTTGACGCTGGGCGAGCTGCACGGGCAGCCGCCGCCTGCGCTCTTGGCGGATGTGTTGGCCGGCCGCTGGCCGGAGGAAGGGATTCTGCCGGAGGCGCCGCCCGATCCGTTGCCCCTGATGCAGCGTGGTTTGATGCCTGCGCTGTTGACGCTCACGACCCCGGCCGACTACCTCCGCTGGTGGGAGGGCTACGTGGCCACCTACCTGGAACGCGACCTGCGGCAGATGTCGCAGGTGGACTCGCTGGTGGATTTTCGCCGGGTCATGGCGCTGCTGGCGTTGCGCACGGGACAACTCCTCAATCAGTCGGATGTCGCGCGCGACGCCGGCATCTCACAGCCGACGATCCACCGCTACCTGAAGCTCCTGGAAGCCACGCACCTGTTCGAGCGCGCGCCGGCGTATCTCGGCAGCCACACGACGCGGCTATTGAAGTCGCCGCGCGTCTTCTGGTCGGATGTGGGGTTGGCGGTCTTCCTGGCGGGCTATTTCAGCGCGGATGAGCTGGCCAAAGCGCGCGAGTTGGGCGCGTTTTTCGAGACGCTGATCTACCAACACCTGCGCGTGAGCTGCAGCCTGCTGACGCCGCGCGGCCGGCTCCACTTCTGGCGCACGCAGACCGGCGATGAGGTTGATTTCGTGATCGAGCACGGCCGCCAGATCGTCGGCATCGAGGTCAAGATGACCGACGCGCCGGGCTATCGGCATACGGCGGGCCTGACCAGATTCCTGGGCGAGCACCCCCAGGCCGTAGGCGGCATTCTGTTGCACAGCGGCCAGCAAATCCGGCGCCTGGATGAGAAGATCGTGGCCGTCCCCTGGTCGCTGCTGACCGGGTAAAGTCACTCGCGTTCCGCAAGTTCCCAGCCCACCTGGGGGCGATCCGCTGAACCGGGATGCGCTGCGCAAGCGGCGGACACATGCGGTGTCGTTTCCCGTCCGGCTGGGGGCGAAGGCCGGCGTGCAGGACGGCGTTACCTCTTATCCTTGCCCCGCTCGAAGGTGGTGATGCCCGCCCTGCCGCCCGCACGCGCCAAACGGCGCGTGCGCGTCTCCTGGTAGGCCCGAATTTCATCGGCCAGCGGATGCTCGGAGTGGACGCGCAGGTGCGTGAGCGAACAGACGATCGCTTCTCTGGTTATGCTCTGCGGCGTCACATCGCAGATGATGCCGCCCTCATCGCCGCTATAGAACACCTTCTTGATCTCTAGTTTGGGGTCGGCGTCCAGCGGCGCGCCCTTGCTGCGCAGGAAGTCTATCAGTTGGCGCGTCGGCCGGGCTGGAATCGGCACGCTGGCGTTCATGCGCTCGACCAGGACCGTGGCCTGGGCGTAGTTGTCAATCATGGTTACCTCCTTCGATTACCCCATTCGCAGCCCGGGCGCCTGTTTGTCGCATGGCGCCAAATTCATCCGAACCGCGACCAGCAGCTTTTCCTCGATGATCTTGCTGCTCGCGCCCGACGGCGGGTTGCCCTCCCCGCCGACGGCTGCGACGACGATCATCAGAATCCAATCCAGTTTACGCGCCATGATCGTGCTCCAGAGAAATCGCGGTGACATTTGTATCTGTACACGCGAAATCTTTCCTCGATTTAGCGAATGATAGCACATTCTCAGCTTGGCGACAAGCTCCTTAGCCGGACCTCCCCGCACAAGACTATCATTCAGCACAGTAATCTCATAAACTACCCTTCCAGATGGTAATCTTCACTTGCCATTCTCGGCGTCCAGGTGTACACTAACGACTGGGAGACGCCACGATGTTCCTGAATCGCACCCGTGAACTGGGCTACCTGAGCGAACGCTACGCCGCCGGCCGCGCGGAGATCGTCGTCCTGTATGGCCGCCGGCGCGTGGGCAAAAGCGCGCTGCTCTTCGAATGGTCGGAGGGCAAGCCGTGCATCTTCTTCTTCGCCCGGCGCGCGGACAAGGCGACCCTGTTGGGTGAGTTCTCACAAGTCATCCGTGCCTTCAGTGCAGATAGCCCCGCGCCGGATGACTTCACCTATCCGTCCTGGGGCGCCGCGTTCAGCGCCATCGCCGAGCTGGCCGCTGAGCGCCGACTCGTCGTTATCCTGGACGAGTTCCCCTACCTGGTGGAGGCCGATCCTGAGCTGCCGACCCTCCTGCAACGGGAGTGGGATCTCCGTTTGCAGCACACCCAGATCTTCCTGGCGCTGAGCGGCTCGATCCAGAGCGTGATCCAGCAGCAGGTGCTCGACCCGACCGCCCCGCTTTACCGGCGGCACACGTGGCCTTTCGAGTTGAAGCCCCTCACCCTCGCCGATCTGCCGGCCTTCTTCCCGCGCTACACGGCCGAGCAATTGGTCGAGACGTTCGCCGTGCTGGGCGGGATGCCCTACTACCTGATCTCAGTGGATCCCCAGGTCGGCCTGCTGACCAACATCAAGCGCCACATCCTGGCCCCGCAGGGCAGCCTGTTTGCCGAGGTCCGCCTCCAGCTCCACGAGGAGTTGCGCGGCGACATCGAAGACAGCCTGGCGATCCTGCGCGCCATCGCCGGCGGCGCCCATCGCCGGGCCGACATCGCACGTCTGGCCGGGCTGCCGGTGCGGACCACCGATCACCGCCTGGCGATCTTGGTCGAGCTGGGCATCCTCGAATACCGCCGTGCGGTGGAACGCATCCGCAACGCCGATCGCTGGGGCGCCTATCACCTGCGCGATCCGTTCTTCCGCTTCTGGCACCAGTGGGTGCTGCCCAACGAAGACTACCTGACGATCGGCCGGCGCGGGGACGAGGTGGCCGACCAGATCCGCCAGGCGCTGCCGCGCATCGTGGCCCCCATCTGGGAGGAGGTCGCGCGCCACCACGTGCTGGTTGCATCGGCCGATCGAGTCATCCCCCTCCATTTCGAGGAGATCGGCTCCTGGTGGAGCGGGGATGCCCAGATTGATGTGGTCGGCGTGAATCGAGCCGAACGCCGCGTGCTCTTTGGCGAGGCCAAGTGGACGCGCGAGCCAATGACCGAAGGCGTGCTGGAGAAGCTGATAGACCGCGGCAACCGCTGGCTGGGCGGCGACACCGGCTGGGACGTGCACTACGCCTTATTCGCCCGTGAATTCGGTCAGGTGCGCGAATCGGCCGGGCAGGAGCCGGGGTTCTACTTCTTCAAGCCGGAGGATGTTCTGGGGAGTCGTTAGGCGACGCGATTCGGTCAATCCTGTTGATTCGTTGTCATATCCTTCACTTCCCCTACCGCCCCTCCACGATCGCGATCTCCGCCGCCGTCAGCCCGTAGAGCCGGTAGACCAACTGGCCAATCTCGCGCTCCAGCGCCGACACGTCCGCGGCCTGGGCGTCGTTGTCAATCATAGTCACCTCATATCTTCAACAACACGATATCCCCCGCCACCGTGTACTGCAGCGTGGGTGTCTGCGGTAGGCCGTGATCCACGGCCCAGGCCTTCACGCCGTCGGCCACGTAACGGCTGGCATCCTATTCCGGCGATGCGCCAGCTCGCGGGCTTAATCCTCCTCTCTACTCTCCGCCTCAGACCCTCGCCGCACGATGCGCACCTCGCCATGCACCTTGCCGATGGCGATGCCGCCCGCGCCGGCGGCCACGGCGTTCGCGCCCTGCGCGATCGCGCCTGCGCCGCTCTGCGTGGCCTGATACAGCGTCGCCGCGGGCGGCGGTTCGCGCAATGGCGCCGCCTGCCAGCCGGCCGCGGGCAGCCCCTTGCCGCCGCGCAGCAGGGCGACGGCAAAATCCTCGGTGGCCGTGTCGAAAAACGGCGTCTGCTCGGCCGCGCACAGCGCGCGTGCGCTGGCCGGCACCGCCTGCCCCAGGTGGTTCATCAGGTTCGAGAGCTTCACCAGCGTCTCCCCCGGCCGGTTGCCCGCGCCCTGCAGCGCCTCGATCAGGTGGTAGGTGTACACGCTCAGGCTGCCATCCGGCCGCACCCAGGACGACTGGCTGCCCAGCGCCGAGGTAAACACGGCGCGGCCCGCGCCCTGCTTGAGGGCCGCAATCACCCCTTCGGGCAGCGCGCTCGGCGCAAAGCCCGGCGGCAGCTTCAGGCGCGGCCTGTCCTTGGCCGTCGCCATGCCCGCAGCATGACAGCTGTCAACCAGGACCAGCAGCCGCGGCGCCTTGACCGCGGCCAGGCCCGCGCTGAAGGCCGTGGCCGCCAGCGCACTGCCCGCCAGGTCGAGGGGGTCGCTGTCATGCGGCAGCAGGTAGTAGGCGCCGCTCGTCTCGTCCAGCCAGCCGTGGCCGGAGTAGTAGACGATGGCGGTGGCGTCGGCATCCGCGGCCGTCTGCTGCGCCAGCCAGGCCAGCCCATCCAGAATGGCCTGCCGTGTGGCGTCCGCATTGCACAGGCGGCGCAGGTGATCGGCGTCGTTCACATAGGCGCACAGCTCCGGAGCGAGCAGGCACGCGGCCAGGGCCTGCATGTCCTGCACGGTCACCGGCAGGGACCAACGGGCGTCGGCGCGGCGGCCGACGCCGATCAGCAGCGCATGGCCGTGCGTGAATTGTGCAGTCATTGGCATCTTCTCCAGAACCACCCGTCATTGCGCTCAAGCTGCAACCGGGATCGTACTCAATTCCTGGCGACCGGCATCAAGGGTGCGGATCATCTGTTGCACCAGCCGCACGGCCTGCTCCGTAAACAGAGGTTCCTGGCACTGTTCGCATACCAGGGCAGGCACATCATCAATGATCAAATGGTAGCCGTACCGGTTGACGGTGTAACTGGTCTTGCCAGCCCTCAATTCACCCTGGCAATTCGGGCAATTCATGATTGGCCTCCACTAAATACGTTTCTTCCGCGTTTTCCAGTCGGACTCCCAACGGTGCTCATCTGGCAGGTACACCGTGATGATTACCAGAAACTCGTCTTTTGGAGAACACACAACGTGAATGGGTCGTTTGCGGTGCCCCAAGCCAAGCATCAACGCGCTGTGCCCTCGGACATCCTCCGGATAGTCCTCGATCACCTGCCCGTGGAAGATAACTTGCCGGACTTCGTCCGCGGAAACGATATTGACGGGAGCATTCATCGCATCAAGAGCATGTGGTAGGTAGACGATGCGCTTTTGAGCAGCCCTGCGGATAGCCTCAAGAAAAGATGCGTTCACTTTCGATCCTTTCGTCAGGCGCTTGTCAACACCCCAATTATAGCATCGAGGCTATGAAGCACCAAGGAGAAACTTCCATATCGCGTACGTCCCCTGGCGCACAGTAAGTACAGGATCTCCGTTTCACTGGCAGGACTTTGCCCAGTCTGTTATTCTCGAGGCACTTCGGTCGCCCGGCAGCATCCGAAGTCCCCCCGAAAAAAAATTCGGCCCGCCTGCGGCGGGCATTGGGGGCTCAGCGCGTCGCCACGTTGTGTCGCGATGGGCGTGATCAGTTCCCCACGGCTGGCCCGCCGACCATGCCTGTTCAGAGTTGCAGAGGCCAGAGGGTCAGAGGCCAGAGTCATGGGGACAAAACTACACGAAAACCGAGGTTCCCGTCGAGGTAGTCCGGGTGGTTCCTGAGGCGATACGCACACCGAACGCTTGTTCTATTCGCGTAGTAGGCATTGCCCCGAATAACTCGTATAGTGTCTGGCCCCGCCGTCAGGTCCTCGCGTCTGGCCCTGGCCTCTGCATCGGCCGGATACGGATAGCCTTGCCAATGGCTGCGCGTCCATTCCCAGACGTTCCCGCTCATCTCCTCCACGCCGTAGGGGCTGGCGCCGCCGCCAAAGCACCCCACCGCGCTCGTCGCGTTGATCCCCGTTTGGTCATAGTTCGCCCGTTCCGGCGTGATCTCCTTCCCCCACGGATACGCACGCTGCGGCTGCGCGTTCTTCTGCAACGCCAGCGCTGGCGCCGGCAATAGCCCAGCATCTACCCGCACGATCACCGCCTGTTGCGGAATCTGCGCGCCACCGCGGGCCGCCTTCTCCCACTCCGCCTCGCTCGGCAAGCATACCTTGCAGCCCGCGGGCAGCCGCCCTACGGCCCAACGCTCGCCCAGCCAGCGCGTGAAGGCCAGCGCTTCATGCCAGCTGACCCCCACCACCGGGTGATTTGGCAGGGTGTACGGCTCTCCGTACGATCTTGGTCCTTCACGCGGCTCATTATCCGAGTAGCCTTTGAATTTACCGGGCGCCAGTAACCGGTGTTCGCCGCTTCCGACCAGTAGCGCGCGATCCGATAGCCTCCGTCATCCACAAAGGACTGGAACTGCGCGTTCGTCACCGGGTAACGCCCTATCCAGTAATCGTACGCCAGATCAACCATGTGCTGCGGCTTTTCGTCGCTGTCGGCGCCCGGCTCTTGATCCCCGCTCCCCATCGTGAACGGCCCCGCCGGCACGAAGCAGAACTGCATACCCTCGATTGTCATCACCGCGGGGCGGTCATCGCCCAGTTTAGCCAGGCTGTTGCCAACCGTTGCCCGCCAGACAGGATGGCCCGGCGAGGTGATCAACGATTGCAGCCGCTGCCCAAGCTCCCGCCTCAACGCGTCCTCCCCCACCGGCCAGGGCGACCACTCCCGAAACGCCGTCGCGGCGACGGCAGCCGCCGCCATCTGCACGTCGGCCGCGAGCGCGGCATGGCGCGCGGCAGCGTCGCTGTCCACGCCGGCCAGGCGCCGCACCAGCGTCTGCGCGTTGGGCGGTGAGGCCTTGCTCAGATAACCCACGACGAGCAGCGCCGGCTCACGCCACCAGCTTTCCAGAATCGGCCCCCCTTCCAAGAAGCGCGCAATTCCCTCGATGCCGCTGTTGCCACGCACCACCTCAGCCAGATGGCGTGCGGCCAGGAATTCCTGGAAGCTCAAATGGACGAAGCGGTAGCGCCGGTTGCGTTCTTCGAGCAGCGTGCCACGCAGCCGCGTGATCCTGATCAGGTCTCCTGCCAACTCGGCATAGGGCGAACCCTGGAAGACCTGGCGTAGCCGCTCTTCATCAATGTCGCGCCCCTGCTGCTCCCCGGCCTGGTGCATCTGAAACGCCAGGTGCTGCACCATCTCGCGGTGCGTCTCTTTGTCCTGGACGAGGCGCCCCAGCCGGCTGGCGGCCGCCTCGTCCAGCAAATAATCAGGCAGAAGCAGATTATCGGTCGCTTTCATGTACAGTTCGGCGCGCTGATCGGGCAGCCGGCGTTCGTTCTCCTGCACGATCAGCAGCAGGCGCACCATCAGCGGGCTGGTGACCAGGGGCTCCGCACGCTCGCCAAGCCGGCGCTGGCGCTCCGCTTCCAGACTGCGGATACCATCCAGCAGATGGGCGGTCTTGTCACGCTGCGCATCCGCGTCGGCCGGATGGATCGCCGCGTACGCCTGCGTCACCAGCTGCGTGATGTGCTGGTCGGCCAGAGGCAGCACCTGCACTTCGCGAAATCCCCGTGCCAGCACGGTCCGTTCCTTGTACGCTACGGTGCGGCAGGTTACCACCACCCGCAGTCTGTCCTTGCCCGCCGCCAGGTCCTGAATGGCCTCACGCACCATCGCCCGCTCATCGTCGTCTGGCACTTCATCCAGGCCATCCAGCAGCAGCAGCACCGTCTGGCCCTCGTTCAACAGGCGAGCAAAGAAATCTGCCGGCAAGCGCAGTGTGGTCTGCTTGTCGATGAGGTAGTGTGAGATGAAGCTGGCTAACGTGCGTTGTTGCGCCTGGCTCGTCGCCGGCAGACTGCGGCGATGCTGCGCATACGCGCTGAGCGGCACGAAGATCGGCAGCGGCAGCGCAGCGTCCTTCTCCAACGGCAATCCCACCCGTTCTGCCGCCAGGGCCGGCTGATCCTGGAACAAGGCCAGGGTCAGCGTCCAGGCGATATGCTGCAGCACGGTCGTTTTGCCGCTGCCGGGACCGCCGGTGATCACCAATCGGGGACCACAGGCCAAAATGTGGTTCAGGTCAATCTGGCTGCTCCCACCAGTCATCTGAAAGTCGGTGGCCGCCAGGGGAACATAAACCGTGTCCAGGTCGAGCTGGATTACCTGGCGCCCCTGGCGCTCGATCCCCCGCAGCTCGATCGCCCCGTACCGTTCACCCACCCACTTCAGGTAGCGCTCGATGTGACCACGCAGCAACTCGTCGGCCACAGCTTTGCCCGGCGCCTTCCCGTACTGGCTGACGATGACCTTCACGACGTTGTTGTCGCCGGTGATTGCCAGACCTTCGAGACGCTGGGCGGCGATGCTGCGGCTCTGCGCGGCCGTGGCGCGATCCCCCTGCGCAATGGCCCCTGTACCAGAAAGCTGCGCCTCGAACTTCGACAGGTTGCCCAGCGCTGTCAGCTCCTGCTTGAGCGCATCTTGAAACCAGGTGCGGTCAGCCGCTTCGAGCGTCTGCCTGACAGCCTGGATCGCATCCAGTCTTTCCAGCACCTTGTCCAGTTCGTCACGCCAGGCCGGGTGTGAAGTCGCCGCCTGCTGCAGGTCCGCGGCCAGCTCGGCCTGACTGCGATCCTTCCAGGCCTGGATCTGGTTGGCGACCAGGTTGCCGCCCACGCCGCCGATCACGCTGCCCAGCGTGGCCAGCGCGGCAAAGTCGCCCTGGTTAGCGGCGGTCACTACCGGCAGCAGGGTGGCGGCCGCGAGAAAGCCGTAGAGCGTGTCGGGCGCCAGCCGGCGCAGGCTGCCGGCCAGCCGGGTGAGATTCTGCCGCGCCGCGGCCTGCCATTCCTGAAGGTTCATGCCGGGTTCCTCGCTTTCTGTGGCTGCGCTTGCGCCATGTGCATACCAGGATTTTAGTCATTTTCAGGCTACGCGCCAATTGCGCCAGAACAGCCTGACCTGGGGCAGACTAACGCAAAGACGCAGGGACGCAAAGACGCTACCACTTTCTTCTCCTTGCGTCCTTGCGTTAAAAAACCCGCCCTGCGCCAGCTCCGTTTTTTCTCCTGGCGTCCTGGCGTCCTGGCGCCCTGGCGTCTTTGCGTTGAAAAACCCGGCCTGCGGAGGATTACACCGCCCAGGCGACCACGAAATTCACTCCGTATCAGAACTGCGGGAGAGCCAGCTGGCATTTGCCAAGAATAAGCAGGGCCTGCGCGCCGCGGCCAACCCGCTCAGTCCGCCCAGCTCGAGAGATCGTTCAGCTGCTTGACCTCGTCGCCGGTCAAGCGACCCGGTACTCCAGCGGCGACGTTTGTCGCTCACAGTGCGCATCCGGAGCCGTCGCTCTTATGATGGGCCGGAGTGGATGATCGGTGTGTGCGAGTGCTCAAAATAGATGTAGAAAAGCGATGAGTATGGTATAATACCAGCCTATGAGCATCCAGTTTGTCTGGGATAACAAGAAAGCAGCACGAAACCGCAAAGAACATGAAGGAGTGACGTTTGAAGAGGCCGCTACGGTTTTTCGTGACCCATTGGCATCTATCTTCGATGATGATGAACACGCTGACGACGAATATCGTGAGTTGATCATCGGCTACTCCGCTCATCACCGTTTATTGATTGTCTCGTTTACCGAACGCAGCGATGCAATTCGGATTATCAGCGCCCGTAAAGCGGATGCTCGTGAACAAGTAGCTTATGAACAGGCAAGATGATATGGAAAAGAAGAGCGCGGAGATGAAGGCTCATTACGATTTCGATTATGGCAAGGCGAAACCAAATCGTTTTTCGGAACGCCTGGCCCAAGAAGGTCTGATGGTAGTCGTTGACCCCGACATCGCTGCGATCTTTCCAACCTCAGAAGCGGTTAATGAGGCGCTACGGGTGTTAGCTGCTGCGGCAAAGAACCTACCCAACGCAAAGCCCAGGCGTCAACGAAAGCTGCGCACACCGGCCGTACAAGCCGCAAGCCAGGCGCAGATGATCGGTTGATTGCTGTGCGGGCCGCTGTGTGGCCGCTGGACAGGTTGCAAGGTCGGGAGGGGCAGGCAGCGCCACAGCAGCGGCGCGCCTGACCTCACGCGCAGTCTTCGACAAGCTCAGGCACCGCCAGCCGGGGGATGAGCTGGTTACGCTTGTGGCGTGGACTACCCCGGCGGCTGACGCAGGCCGTTAGACGGTAGAGATAACCGTGAAGGCCAGGTGAGTAGCGCAGCGAGCCGCGGCGCGGTTCCGGTTTATCCAGGTCAGCGGGAATCAGGAATTCAGCAGGCCAGATAAATCCAGGACGCGATCAGACCACAAACGCGATCTTTCAGCCATCTGAGTGCGCTGCACCGGATCGCTCCAAAGCACGGCCCAATCGCGTTGCCAACACGCAAGCTGTATCTGGAGTTCTACCAGCTCCGCCGCCGTCTCGATTTCTGCTTCGCGCGCCGTCCATTCAATGAAATACTTGCTTTCATCTAGCAGGCTTTCCACCACGGCTACGTTAGCGTCATGACCAGCGAACGATTTGATACGCCGCAAATTGGCAGCCAGCCCGCCTAAACGCACTGGCACACTATCCCGTAGATACCGTTCGCGAATCGTCGTCCAGTCTTTCATACGCCTCCAAGGAGTCGCTGAACGATCTCAGCCACTTGAGCGCGGATCATAAGGTCCTGAAGCATCTCGGCCATTTGCGCGGGTGTTGCGCGAGAACGCAGAATGTGAATCACAGCACTCCTTTAACTCGTACCTCTTGCAAGCCCTACTTATCGTACGACAAAGGCAAGCATCACGCCCGCAAGCAGTGTTTCCGTTTCGCCTGGGACCAGACGGCCACGAAATTCACTCCGTATCAGAACTGCGGGAGAGCCAGCTGGCATTTGCCAAGAATAAGCAGGGCCTGCGCGCCGCGGCCAACCCGCTCAGTCCGCCCAGCTCGAGAGATCGTTCAGCTGCTTGACCTCGTCGCCGGTCAACTGGAAGCCGACCGCGCCCAGGCTGTCATTGAGCTGCTCGACCGAGTTGGCGCCGATGATGGGCGACGTGATGACCGGCTGCAGCAGCTGCCAGGCCAGGGCAACTTGCGACATCGTCTTGCCGTGGGCACGCGCGATGCCATCCATCGCATCGAGCAAGGTCCAGTTGCGCTCGGTCAGGTAACGCCGCACGCCGCCGACACGCGCGGAATCGGGCAGCGGCTGATCCTTGCGATACTTGCCGGTCAGGAAACCGCCGGCCAGCGGGCTGTAGGGAATGACCCCAATCTGCTGCTCGCGGCAGAGATCGGCCAGCTCACGCTCGAATTCGGCGCGGTGCACCAGGCTGTAGTGTGGCTGCAAGGCGTCGTAACGCGCCAGGCCCCGTTTGTCGCTTTGCCATAGGGCAGTCGCCAGCCGCCAGGCCGGATAGTTCGAGCAGCCCACGTAACGCACTTTGCCCGCGCGCACCAGGTCGTCCAGGGCGCGCAAGGTCTCTGCGATCGGCGTCTCGGCGTCGTACCAGTGGGTCTGGTAAAGGTCAATCCAATCGGTCTGCAGGCGACGCAGCGAATCCTCACAGGCCTGGATGATGTGCGCCCGACTCAGGCCTTCGCCGTTGGGACTTTCCCACATGCGCCCGCGCACCTTCGTCGCCAGTACGACCTGGCGCCGATTGCCGCGCGCGTGCATCCAGCGGCCGATGATCTCCTCAGAGACGCCGCCGGGGTTGCCGGGATGCCAGCGCGAGTAGACATCCGCCGTGTCAATGAAGTTGCCGCCGGCCGCCATGAAGGCGTCCATCACCTCAACCGACCTCGGCTCATCGGCGGTCCAGCCAAACTGCATGGTGCCCAAACAGAGGGCCGAAACCTTGAGGCCGGTGCGGCCCAATCTGCGATATTCCATCATCAAATCCTTTCTGTCATTTCTTATGTCACGTCACGGGCCTTACGTCCGATAATGCCCGTTGATATCCACGTAGGCGTGGCTCAGGTCGCATGTCCATACCGTGGCCTGGCCGGCGCCCAGCCCCAGCTCGATCAGAATTTCGATCTCGGCCTGCGCAAAGCGCGCGCTGGCCGCGGCCTCGTCATAGGCCAGCGGCTGCCCCGCGGCGACGACCTGCAGCGGCGCCAGGTTGAACGCGGCGCTGCCAAAGTGCAGGGCGGCGCGCGCCGGGTCCACCTGCGCGCCCGAATAACCGACGGCCGCCAAAATCCGACCCCAGTTGGCGTCGCCGCCGTAGAGGGCCGTCTTGACCAGGGGCGAATGGGCGACGGCCTTCGCAGC
>DAISHS010000075.1:0-15059 GCA_036822415.1 Chloroflexota bacterium | reverse complement strand
GACGCTCGGCGACATCCGCGCGCAGTTCGCCGCGTACGGGCTGGCGCAGTCGCGGCTGCACATCCACGCCAACAGCGCGAAGGATCTGCTCGCTTTCTTCGCTGATCGTCTCAAGGTCTATCTGCGCGACAAGGGCGCGCGCCACGATCTGATCGACGCCGTGTTCGCGCTCGAGGATCAGGACGATCTCTTGATGGTCGTGCGCCGCGTCGAGGCGCTCGGCAAGCTGCTCGACACCGACGACGGCAAGAATCTGTTGGCCGGCTACAAGCGCGCCGCCAACATCCTGCGCGCCGAGGAGAAGAAGGTGGCCATGAAATCGAGCAGCATCGTGCCCCAGATGATGCGCTGATTGTAGGTGAAGCGCAGACCTTCGGCCATGGCCTGCCAGCCCAGGCCGGTGTTGGGAGCGGCCGTGCGTCCCCGGTAGCGCATCAACAGCAGCGCCAGGATGACCGCGCCAAAAGAAATGGCATTGGCTGCATAGACCCAGCCGATATTGATCGCCGCTACCATCAACCCGGCCAGCGCCGGGCCAATCACGCTGGCGATCTGCCAAACCAGGGTGTTCAGGCTGACGGCGTTGGTCAGGTGTTCACGCGGCACCAGGTTGGGCACCAACGACTGGCGCGCCGGATTGTCGAACGCGGACGCGGCCGCGCCGGCCGCGGTCAGCAGGAAGATGGCGGTCACGCTGGCCTCGCCGCGCAGGCTCAGGTACGACAGAATGCCAGCAAAGAGCGTGGCCGCCGTCTGGGTGATCAGCAGCAGGCGGCGGCGGTCCATGGTATCGGCCAGCACGCCGCCAATGAGGCCAAAGAGGATGATGGGGATCACGCGCACGAGGCCCAGGGCGCCGAGGCCCAACGCCGGGCCGCCCAGAGAAACGTCATGCCCAAACAGGTGCAGCGTCGTCGTGCTGCCCTTCAGCAGCTCGTACACGTGCCAGTTGACGGCCGTGACCTGCATCTGCGTGCCGACGGTGGAGATCAGCGTGCCCGCCCACAGCAGGCGGAAATCCCCGTGACGCAGGGCGGCAAAGCGCGGCGCCTTCGATTCTTTGCTGACGGTCATGCGCGCAGCCAGGCGTTAATAATTCACCTCGCGACTGAGGGTGTGCAGGGCGAGCAGGACCGTGCGCCCGGCTTTCGTGAGCTTGGGAATTTCGATGGCGTCGGCGGTGTCTTGCGCGGTATCGGCCCGTTCATCAGAGCCGTCCCAGCTGAGGTAGACGGTCAAGGCGCTACGTCCGCCGAACCCGGGCGGCGCCGGTTGGCCGAAGTGGGGATCACGTCCGCGCGTGGTAGTGGCAACCCCCAGGCGGCTGGCGGCGTCCTGGAACAGCTGCACCAGGCGGAAACTGCTGCCCTGGCCCAACGCCAGCGCGTTGCCACGGCCGCCGCCCACGCCGTTCAGCTCGATCACCGCCTCCGTGCGCAGGGAGCTGAAGCCGATCTTGGCGGCCATGACATTGACGATGCTCAGGCTTTCGTTGCGCTCGCCGCCCGCCCAGGCCACGAACACCACCGTCTTGTTGGGCTGGTAAGGGCTATTTTTCAGCGCGCGCGCCAGCTCCAGCATGACGGCTACGCCGCTGGCATTGTCGTTGGCCCCGGGATACAACGTGCCGTCCGGGCCGATCCCCAGGCCATCGTAGTTGGCGGTGACCATGATGACCTGCGCGTCGAGGCCCTGCTCGGCCGCCTGTCCAGGAATGAAACCGGCGACATGATAATACTTTTCACTGAGGTCAGTCGAAAGCTCAGGTTCGATGGCCAGCCGCACCAGCGCGCCGGCCGATGTCAGCGTGACTTCGCCGGCCTTGAGGCTGGCCGCCGCGGCTTCCATCTGCGCCATGCTGCTGCCCGTGGGCGCCAGCAGGCGGTCGGCCACGGCCGTGGTGACCACCATCATCGGGATGCGGCCTTCGTTGCCGCCGTAAAGCACTTTGCGCTGCATGAGCAAGGGGTCATCGGACGCCACCAGGAAAGCGGCCGCGGCGGCGGTGTTGATGCGCGCCGCGTCTTCGGGCCGCACAATCAAAATTTTGTCGCGTAAGGCCATCTGGCTCAAGCCATAGTGATCGGTGACGTTGGTCTCCGGGTCAGGCCCAGTGACCAGCCCCATGACCACGCCCTGCGCCCGGCCAAAGCTGGCGCGCCGGGCATAAGGGGTCGTGCGCCCCACGTACTCCACAAAATCGCGGCGATAGGTCAACGCTTGCAGCAGATTGCCCTGGTCATCCAGCACTTCCAGGGTAGGCGTTTGGGTCAGATGGGCGCGCGGGGTGGTATTGCTGACGATGAAACTTTCCTTGCCGTCCACTTTTTCCCCGGCCGGCAGAAGACCGATCTCCGCCATGCGTTGGGCGATGTAGGCGGCCGTTTTTTCGGCGCCTGGCGTGCCGGTTTCTCGCCCGGCAAAGGCGGGAGAGGCCAGCTGCTGAATGTCTTGCAAGGCCCGCGACGCGTCGAAGGCGGCAGCCTGGCTGCGGTAAATGCCCAGCGGCGACGTGGCGCGCAAGAGCAAGATCAAACCAACCACGGCGCCGATGCCCGCGCTGACCGTGTAGCGGTTGAAGAGACGGCTGACGTTGGCGCGGGTGTCGTCCAGGAAACGGCGCATGCCCTGGCCCCACAGGTTGAAGGTGAGGATGGCAAGGAAAAAGGCCAGCCCCGGATACCAGCCCAGCCACGGGTAAGACCGCCACCAGGTGCGCACGTTGGCCAGCAGCGCGCCCCATTCGGGCACGTCGGAGAAGAAGTAGATGACCGACTGCATCTGGCCCGTTTCGGCAATAGCCGCACGAAAACCGCCGCCCATGAAGATGTTGAGGAAGCCCAGCTCCGCCAGCAGCATGAGCACGCCGCCCATCTCCAAAATGGAGAGGACAAGCAGCGAGGGCAGGAGGATGCTGAGTATGTGGCGTGAGAGCAGGTGGATGGTGCGCGCGCCGGTCGCGCGCGCCGCTTCGATGTAAGGCTGCGGCTTGAGGCTGATGACCTGGCCGCGCACGAACTGGGCGATTTCGCCCCAACCGACGAGCGAGACGCCGATGATGAAGACGCTCATGCCCTGCTGAATGCCCAGGGCCAGGATCAGGATCAGGGCAAAGAGGGTCACGGGGAACGCAGCCCAGACGGCGATCGCGCCATGCACCAGGCGATCCAGCCAACCGCCGCGCCACCAGCCGGCCATGGCGCCCAACAGGGCGCCGATGGCCATGCGCGCCAGCGTGGCAAAAAACGCCAGGGCCAGCGTGCGGCGCGCGCCGCCCAAGACCAGCGCCTGGATGTCACGCCCGACCGGGTCCGTGCCCCAGGGAAAGACGCTGGATGGGGCGTAGGGCGGCGCGCCGATCTTGCCCTCGATCATCAGCACGCCGTGGGTTTCATAGGGATTGGCGGTCGTCAGGCGATCGCCGGCGACAACCAGGCCGATCAATCCCGCCACGAGCAGCGTGCCCACGATCAGCGCCGGGTTGGTGATGATGCTGCGCAGCAAACGGCGCGCCTCGTGGCCTGGCGGCATTTTGGCCGACAAGCCCTCCTCCGCGGCGACGGTTGCGGCCAGGGAAGGCAGCGGATCAGGACGGTGGCCGCCGGGCAGCAGCTGACGCAGATTGGCCCAACCTTCACGCAGGGAGATCAGCAGCGCTTCGAGCCAGCGCCGCCACGTTTGCTGTTCCTCGAAGGGGCTGCTGTGAGGCGCCGCGCGCAAGCGCGGATCGAGCAGCGGGAAGAGCATTTCCAGGGCCAGGTTGAGCAGCAAGAAGAGAATACCCAACGTCACCACAAGATCGGTGATCAGGGCGCGGTTGCTGCTCTCGATCGTTTGCAGAAGAATCTGCCCAACGCCCGGCCAGACGAAGAACGATTCGACGACCGGCAGGCTGGCGAGGGAGAAGCGCAGCGAGGTGCCCAGGGTGGTCAGCACCGGAATCCACACGTTGCGCAAGGCGTGACGCAAGAGCACCGCGCGAGGGCTGAGGCCCTTGCTGTAGGCCACACGAATGTAATCCTGCCCAAGCACATCGGCCAGGGTGAGGTAGGTCACCTGCACAATTTGCGCCAGCGGCCGGGCTGCCAGCACCAGCGCCGGCATAATCAGGTGAGCATCCCAGCCAAAGCCGGTCTGCGGCAGCACCGTGATATCGAAGACGCGGTGCACCTTGATGTTGAGAATCCAGAACATCATGGCCAGGATGAAGCTGGGCGTGGAGACGCCCAAAATGGAAAGGAGCAGGGCGAATGAGCGATTGCGCGCGCGGCCGCTGCGCGCAACGGCAATGCCAACCGGCACGCCGATCAACGTCGCCGCGAGCAAAGAGACGAGTAAGAGGCCGGCGCTGCGCGAGAAAAAGGTCCAAACCAGGCTAAAGGCCGGTTGGTAGGCTTTTTGCCAGTAGTAGGTGGCCGGGTGGTGGAACAGATAGTCGAACGTAGCAACCAGGGCCTGGCCAGCCGCGCTCCAGAGTGCGGCCGGAACCCCCTGGCGCCCACGCTCTGCCATCAACAGGCCCAGCTGCGTCAGGTAGGCGATGGCAAGCACAATGACCATCATGGTCACGAGTCGGCGCGTCAAGGCGCGCACGGCATGCCGAAGTTCGTTATAGGTCATGCGATCCTGGTCAACCAGTCAATGAGAATGTGGGGACGTGTATGATACGTCAGAGTAAGGGCATCGTCAAACCGGAAACGATGACCGATGCGGCGCGTTTGCGCGTGGCTTGTAATGCGGCTATAATCAGCCGCGCTGCCCTGCCGGCAGTCGCCCAAGTTTATGCTTGCTTCAAGGCTCTCTTACCTATGCTGATTGATACGATTGCGGCCATCGAGGCCGAACTGACCCTCAAGAACGACGTGCGTGACCTGACGCTGCGGCGCTCACGCGAGTTGACTCGCTATTGCGCCCATGCCATCCGCGCGGCGCATCGCCACGAATTTGACGAGGCGCAGCGCCTGCTGCAAACGGCGCAGGCAGCCGCCGCGGAGATGGTGGCCGATCTGGCCGCCCATCAAGACCTCTACTACGCAGGCTACACCCAGGATGCGCTCAAAGAGGTGACCGAGGCCTTTCTGGTCGTGGCGTTTGTCACCGCGGCGCCGTTGCCCGGCCCCGCGGATTTGCACGTGGTCGGCGCCACCTACCTGCGCGGCCTGGCTGAGGCCACCACCGAGCTGCGCCGCTTTGCGCTTGACCTGGTGCGCCGCGGCGAGGTGGCAGAGGCGGAGCGCTATCTCGACATCATGGATGAAGTTTATGCGCACCTGATCGCCATTGACTACCCCGATGCCATCACCGGCGGGCTGCGCCGTCACACGGACGCGGTGCGCGGGGTGTTGGAACGCACACGCGGCGACTTGACGGTGGCGGTGCGCCAGGAGCAAATGCGCGCGGCCCTGCACAGTTTCGAGGAACGCCTGGGCATGAATAACCTGGCGACGGCGTTTGCCGTCATGGAATTTGCTGCGGACGGCGATGGGCAGCCAGAGAGCGATGAGGGCCATGAGCCAGGATAAACTCATTCGCGCCAGTGACGTTGCGCAATATGTCTTTTGCCAGCGCGCCTGGTGGCTGGCGCGCGTATGGGATGTTCCTTCCACCAACGTGGGGGAGATGCAGGCTGGCGCCGTGGCGCATCAGCGCCACGGCTGGCGCGTCATCTGGGCTGCCCGCGCACGCCAGGCCGGCGTCATTTTGCTGGCCGTGGCTTTCCTGTTGCTGCTTATCTATGTGCTAACCCTGGTGCGAGGATCATGAACAGAACTGACATCGTCACGCCGGCGCCTGTCCGTCCGCGCCGCTTGCGGGTGGGATGGCTGCTCCTGGCGCTGGCTGTGACCCTGTTGGGCCTCCTGGCGGTCAACGTAGGGGCAAGCAGCGGGCCAAGCGCTGCGAAACCAGGGTTCCTGGTCGCTTTGTTGAACCGCGCGACCCCCTTGCCGCCCACACCCACCAAGACACCCACCGTTCCGCCAGAATTTACGGCCACGGCCACGCCCACGTCGCCCTTGCCCACCGATACGCCTTTGCCCACCATGACGCCGACGGCCACGCCCACGGCCGTCCTGCGCACGCCGGCCGTCACCGAGGAGCTGAGCAGCCTGGTGCGCAGTTATGGTTATGACCCAACGGCGCGTTTCATCGTGATAGATCAGGATTTGCAGCAGATGATCGTCGCTGACCAGGGCGCAATCCGCCTCTTTCCGGTCAGCACGGGCGATCCTGAGCGGCGCATGCGCACACCGGCCTGGCATGGCTATGTGGGCGCGTACTGGGGTACATTTTCAGCCTTTGGCGTATTTGCCGACGAGGGCTGGTTCCTCTTTCGCAGCAACGGCTCGATCTTGATCCACGGCGCGCCCTATGTGCGCGACAGCAGCGGCAACAAGGTCTATCAACAGATCGAATCCATCGGCGCCTACCCGGCCTCGCGCGGCTGCATCCGCCTCAAGCCAGAGGACAGCGTATGGTTCAGCGCGTGGAAGCCTGAAGGCGTCCCGGTGATTATTCTGCCGTTTGGCAGCGGCGGCCTGCAGCTGTGACCGCCGCGCGACGCTGAGGTTTGCTTTGTTCGTTCTTCTCATCGCTTTTCTCGCGGCGCTGGTTGTGGGCTGGTGGCTTCTGCGCCTGGGCAACCGGGCGCGGTCGGTCAGCGGTTTGCCCAGCGGTGAAGTGATCTACAGCGACACGGGCGCGTGGCAGCGCCAGGAACGACCCCTCATCAGCCGTCAGTTTGGTCTGGTCGGTAAGCCTGACTACCTGGTGGAAACGGGCGCCGGTCGCGCGCCCATTCCGGTCGAGGTCAAATCGGGCAGCCCCCCCACGCGGCCGTATCCAGGCCACATTTTGCAATTAGCAGCCTATTGCCTGCTGGTGGAAGAAACCTGGCAGGCGGCGCCTGATTTTGGCTTGCTGCACTATGCCGGTCAGGCCAACGGCGGGGCTAAGCCGGCGACGCTGCGCATTCCCTATACGCCCCAACTCAGGGCGCAATTGCTGGCCACGTTGACCGCCATGCGCGCGGATCGTCAAGCGGCCAATGTGGCGCGTTCACATACAGAGGCCGTGCGCTGCCAGCACTGCGGTTTAGCCCACGCCTGCACTGAGAAATTGATTTGAGCTGGGAGAAATCAAACGCCCCATCCAGGCCTGGATGGGGCGTTTTGTTAGCAGCCGTGTAGATGGACAGCGCGCCTGCGCTCAGAAGCTGTTGGCCGTTACTTCCAGGGCCGGCACATCGAGCAGGCGAATGCGGCGGTAGCCCAGATCAACCCAACCTTCGCGCTTGAAGGTGCGCAGGATGGCGCTGACAGTTTCCCGGTAGGTGCCCAGGCGATCGGCCAGAGCCTGATGGCTGGTGCCGGTGATGACGTCGTTTTTGTCGGCCAATTCCAACAGCAGCGCGGCCAGGCGCTCCGGCAATTTCTTGTAGGCCACATCCTCAAGGCGGGATTCGACCTGCATCAGGCGCTTGCCAAACGTCTGCAGCAAGCCCCAACCCAGAATGGGATAGCGCTCGGTCATCACACGGGCGTCGGCGCGCGGCAATACCCAAATGGTGCAATCGCTCATCGCCTCGGCAAAAGCCTCGGGCGCGGCGCCATCAATCAAGGCCCCTTCGCCAAAGATCGAGCCGGCTTCGAGGGTCGCGAGAACCAGGCGCCGCCCTTCGGAATTGGTGCAGACCAGCTGAGCACGGCCGTCCATCAAAATGTGAAGTTTTTGATCCAAGTCGCGCGGTGTGGCGATGACGTCATGCCGCCGATAACTGGCAATGGTGATAACCTGCCCAAACGACGGGTCTTCATCCGGTAGATGAGCCAGGACCTGCGCCAGGGATGGTTGCTTTGCATTTTTAATCATAAGAACACTATCTCCCGTTTCTTCCCATAACCTCGCCATAACCTGGCGACTGCTTATGCGAATAGTGGTTCTATCTGTAGTCCTAAATACAACTCTTGGGCCTATTATACATCAACTCGTCAGAAAAGGTACACTGACACTATTCGCAAATGTGATGGTTTCACCCTCTAATACGTGCGTTGCGGCCTCTTGTATCCGTTTTTGGGCAAACTCTCATAAAACCTTAATGTAGGGGATGCCGTTTGGCAGCCACAGTCTTTCAAGGTTATCTGAAAGTGCGCGCGGGGGTCACGGCAGCCGCGTTCTCTGGCCACATCTGCAAGAGTTCCCTGACCGGTAAGAAGATCAGTCCGCCGTCTGGGTGACGGATGAGGAGGCCGTTGGGCACCATCCACGCAGGCATGCCAGGGCGATCGGAGTGTTCATTTTCGGGTGTTGACCAGGGTGCGTTATCAAGCAGGATCTGTATGATCAAGTCGCGCATGACGGTACGTTGTTCCTTTCCAGAACAGCCGTCTGGACTGTTGCCAGGATTGTTGCAGGGTTGCGCTGACACGCAGCCCACCCAGGGTCACGCCCGCCGTGCTTTGACCGGGGAAAATACTATCTCCCACGAGCCAGACATTGGGCACGCGTGTCATTGGACCGCGGGCGCTGAGTAGGCTGTGCTGTGCAAAGCCACCGACCATTCCTAAATGGCGACGAGTAAACGTCTGGAAAGTGACGGGAGTCGCGGGCATCTCCAGGGTCACGTGTTGGCGAACCGCAGGTAAAACTCGGCTCACCGCCTGCAAGAGGCGCTCACGGTAGTCTTGTTGACGCGCGGCGTAGTCAGCCTGCCGTGCGGGGTCGCTGCGCAGTTCCCACCACGGCGCAATGGCCGTATGGGTGGAGACGGTAATGGCCCGCTTGCCCACCGGCGCGCGCGTGGCATCCCAGGCTGGCGAGAGCGAAACGAAGACGCTGTTCCCTTCTCCCAGGGGCCGTGTCGGGTCCATGATGATCTGATGATGATCGCACGTTAAATCGGCCGGAATCGCTTCGGCGTCAACCCCCAGGTAGAGCATGAACGCGCCCCACATGCTTTGCGGGGGCGCGCTGGCGCGGGCCGGCGCGGCGCCGTTCCCCAGTAAGCGCTCCAGATTCCAGGGCGTTAGATTGGCCACGATGGCGTCGGCTTGCCAACGGCCGCCTTTGCGCGTGTGCACCGCCACGGCGCGCCCATCTTTGGTTTCGATTCGATTGACTTCCTGGCGGTAAAAAATAGCGCCGCCCTGGCGTTGCAGGGCCGCGGCGAGCGTTTCGGCAATTTGGCCCACGCCCCCCTGCACGTGGAAGACGCCCTGGCGCGCCAGGTCGAGGGCGGTGGCGCCGTACAGAGCGTTGGCGCCGGCCGCCGTCGTTTGGGCGCTGATGAGGAGCTGCGCGTCGAGAAAGACGCGCAGCGTGGGGTCGCTAACGCCCAGGTGCCTGGCCCACGCGCCCACCGATTGCAAGGCGAAGGGCAGCAAGCGAACGTACGCTGGCCTGATGTGCGTCGCCAGACGCGCCGCCTCGACCAGGTTCGTCGGCGGAAACGGCGGCGCGCCAGCGGCGAATTGCCAGACCTGATCGGCCACCCGTTCTTGTGACTGCCAGAAACGTTCGGCCGCCGCGCCAGGGAAGCTGCGGCGCCGTTCTTCCTGCCAGCGCGCCGGCTCGCCAAACCGGGTGATGGTTTGCTCGGGCAGCCAAAACTGCATGGCTGGCTCCGTTCGTTGCACGGGCCACTCGATGCCCAGCTTTTGACCCACCAGCCAGTGCGGGCCGCCCGCTTGAAAACCGCCGACTAACGTGGCGCCGGCGTCGAAACGGTAGCCTTTGTGGAAGAAAGTGGCGGCGCAGCCCCCCGGATCAACATGCGCTTCGAGCACGGTGACGTCATGCCCGGCTTGAGCCAAGAGGGCGGCCGTCGTCAGTCCGCCGACGCCGGCGCCGATGACCACAACTTTGCGTTGGCGCATCAGACTCATCTTGAATGGCGATCGTCAAGGGCGCTGACCGCCGCTGCTTGCCCCAGCAAGGCGCGGATCTGATCCATGGCGCCGACAACGCTTTCACCTAGAAAATGCCCGTTTACGCGTTCACGTAAGCGGCGGTCACGATTGAAGGCGCGCCCGCCAAAACCAAACAGCGGATGCGGCGCCGGCAGCAGCGCCACGAGCTGCGCGACCTGAATCAGGGCCTCAGCCGTCTCGTCGGTGGCCGCTGACATGATGAGCATCGAGGGGCGCAGGCGCTTCAGCTCGGCTATCAGGTGATCTTGGGGTACGTTTTGCCCCAGGTAGATCACGTGGTAGCCCTGACGGCGCAAGAAAAACGCCATCAGCACCAGCCCTACTTCATGCCAGTCGCCCGGCGCGCAGGCCAGCACAATGGTCAGGCCATGCTCGTGCACCGGGGTGACATTGACCATCGCTTCGAGCTTGCGCCGCACATAATGCGAAGCGAAATGCTCGCTCACAACGGTGATTTCCCCCCGATGCCAGCGGTCGCCGATATCTACCATCGCAGGCGCGAGGATCAACTCACACGCAGATTCGACGCCATGCAAGGCAAAGGCTTCGCTCAAAATGACGTCGGCGCGCTGCTCATTGAAATTTAGCAAAGCTGCAATCAGCTGGCGACGCAGATCAGCCGGCGCCGCCTGATCCGGGTTGACCAGCAACGGCGGCGCAGCGCGCTTGTTCGTGGGCGCGCCGTGGTTTACTTTTTCCTCTCTGTTCAGGATGGCAACGGCCTGACTGATCGAAAGCCCTTCCTCCAGCCGCCGTTTTAGCCAACCCAACGCGGCCAGGTCACGATCGGAGTAAAGGCGATAACCGCTTTCACTACGCTTTGGCGCGCAAACCCCATAACGACGTTCCCAGGCCCTGAGCGTAGCAGCCGTAAGCCCCGTTGCCTGTTCCACCGCTTTGATATTGTAAAGCGGGTGATCCTGGTAATCCTCTGCACGAAAAATCTCAGTCATGTCGCACCTCACGTCCAAGCGAACCTAAACCTTTACTTGCCCTATCTTACCACGTTTTCTATATTTTGTAAAATCTTTGTATAACGTTTTACGCAATTTCCCGAATAAAAAAACCGGGCTTCCGCAGCGGAACCCGGTTTCAAGTCTTGGCGCGCCTGCCGCTTTGCTCAAGCAGAGCGCAGGGGCGAGAGCGTCGGCAGCGGTAATTGAGGGCGTTTGTCGAAATCAGGCAGCTTGGGCGGATTTTCGCTCAGCCTGCGCATGATTTCTTCAATCGCCCGCTCCATCTGGGCATCACGTCCCGCCAGATAGTCCTGCGGCCGCATCTCCACTTCGATATCAGGATCTGCGCCGTAATTTTCTACGCCCCAAGCCACATCTTCAAACCAGAAAGAAAACTCCGGTTGTGTTGTGACGCCGCCATCCACCAATGAGTCACGGTAGGCAAGGCCAATGACGCCGCCCCAGGTGCGTTTACCGATCAGCGGGCCAAGTTTGAGCATCTTGAAGGCGTGGCAGAACATGTCGCCGTCCGAACCGGCCTGCTCATTGGCAATGGCTACCATGGGGCCTAAGACTGACTCGATCGGGTAGGACACCGGCGTCCCCCAGCGTGACACGTCGTAGCCCAGACGCCGGCGCGTCAGTTTTTCCAGGATCAATTGCGAAACATGACCGCCGCCATTGAAACGGACATCCACAATCAGCCCGACACGGTCCACTTCGGCCAGGTAACTGCGGTGAAATTCGGCATAGCCACGCGGGCCCATGTCGGGGATGTGCACATAGCCGACGCGGCCATCCGTGGCTTCGTGCACGCGCCGCCGATTGGTTTCCACCCATTCCCGATAGCGCGGCGACGATTCGGAGGCCAGGGTCTTGACGGGAAACATGGTCGTCTCATC
This sequence comes from Chloroflexota bacterium, assembly GCA_036822415.1. Classification (GTDB taxonomy): domain Bacteria; phylum Chloroflexota; class Anaerolineae; order SSC4; family Amarolineaceae; genus Amarolinea. The sequence goes on along the minus strand of DAISHS010000075.1, from coordinate 3,275 downwards.
ATTCCCCTGGCAGGCAAACGTCAGGAAAACTTCGTTGCCAGCCTGCGCGACGAGCATGGCCCCCAGGGGTTTTTCGCGCCCAACCTTGCGGCCATTGACTGCGATGAGCCGGTCGCCAGGCTTGAGGTTGATTCCTGGACGCTGCAACGGCGCGCTGTTCTCTTTATCCCACACATCGCCCTGCACAATGTGCGTCAATGCGTAACTGTCGGTCGCGGCGTCATAGGAGAAATCCGCGCCGAGGAAACCCTGGTCATACGATGGGTGCGGTGGATAATCGCCGCCGTACTCATACGCATGAGAGGTGCCCAGCTCGCCCTGCATCTCCCACATGAGGTCGGAGAATTCGCTGCGCGTCGCCACCCGCTGCAGGAGGGGAAGATAACGCGTGTAGACCGCGCGCCAGTCAACCCCGGACATGTCCTCTGTCCAGAAATGGTCGCGCTGTAAGCGCCAGGCCTCACGGTACATCTGCTCCCACTCGGCTTGCGGCTCGACCGATAGGCGGATGCGATCTAAATCGAGCCAGCCGCTGCGCCGCGTGGTCGCGCCAGAGTTGGCCTCTGGTTTGTCGCCGGCTTTCAACACGCGCAGGCGATTGCCAGCCTGGTAGATCAGGGTCTTGCCGTCATGTGAAATTTCAAAATCGGAGATGCCATCCACCAGCAGGTCCTGGCGCTGCTCTTCGAGGTCGTAAGCCTCCAGGCGCCCTTTGGTTGCGGGCGCGGTGGCATAACCGCTGCTATTGCCCAGCGTGCCTTCAGCCGGGAAAGAGGAAAATAAAATTTTGCCCTGAATGCCCCGCACCTGGCTGTAAAGGCCGATGGGCACTGGCAGGGCAATCACACGTTCGGTGATGCCCTCCAGGTCAATCTGCACAGGCGACGGCTCTTTGACCGTCACTTTGGCCTCCGCGGCCGGCTCGGCGGACGTAGCTTCGCCAGCAGCCGGCTCAGCCGGATTAGCCGGCTCAGCTGGCTCGGGCGAGGCTGGCGCTTCTGCTCCCGACGGCCGATTGGTCTTTTCGCCTGGCGCGCGTGGCAAGGGAATGAACGGCGAGGGCAGGCCGGCCTGCAGCGTGATCAGGTAAGGCCTCATGCCCCAGGTGAAGTTCAGGTCGAAGTGCAGATTGTCATAGACCGGGTCGAATTCACGGTAAGAGAGAAAATAGAGGTAACGGCCTTCGGGATCAAAAGCGGGGCCAATATCGCGCAGCACGGGCCGCGTCGCTGGCCAGGTCTCGCCTGTTTCGAGCAAAGCGAGCTTGATGATCGAGGTTTGCTGCGTGTCAGCAAAGCCATAGGCCAACCAGCGCGCATCTGGCGACCAGGCCAGCCCACGAATCGGGCGGTGACGGCTGCGATCCACCACGCGCATCGTACGCGCGCTGAGATCAACGACAATCAATTCATTGCGATGATTGGTCAGGGCCACGAGGTTCTTGTGCGGCGCCGTCGCCAGGAGCAAGGGCCGCCCGATGTCCAGGCCCTCCAGGCGAGCTTCCGGGGGATCGGCCATGTCCGCTTTGTAAATTTCCAGGACATCCTCGCCGCTGGCGTCGCTCACGGTGACCAGACGCTCGCCGTCAGCCAGCCAGGCCGCCATACGATAACGCACGCCATTAGGCTCTCCGTACTGGAAGACCGCGCCTTCCCAATTTGCCATGACAAAAGGCTTTCCCCGTGCGGTGATGGCTACGGCCCAACCGTTGGGATGGATGCTGTATTCTTGCAGATAGTCGGCGGCGTCTACAAATTTACGATTGCGCTGGGCCTGGGAACTGTGGAAAACGATCGGGATGGGCTGCGCTTCATCACGCGCGGGGTCATAGAGATAGAGCTCAGCGCCGGCATGATAGACGATGCGCTGACCGTCGGTCGCCGGATAGCGCACGTAATAGTCGCCGTGATCGGTATGCCGGCGCACATCGGCCCCGCTGGGTAGACAGGAGTAGAGGTTGCCGATGCCTTCATGGTCAGACACAAAGTAGATGCGTTCGCCCACCCAGAGCGGCATGGCGACATTCCCTTGGACTTGCAGCAGGCGGCGCCACTCTCCCTGGCCCGCAGGATCAATCCAGATATCGCCGGCCAGGCCGCCGCGATAGCGTTTCCAGCGCGCGGGATCGGTCGTGTTACGGCCAATGACCATGCCTCCCGTCGGCCCGTATGAGATGCTCATGGCGGGGCCGGTAGGCAGGCGTTGCGGTTCGCCGCCCTGACGTGCGACCGTGTACAGGCAGACAAACCGTGAGAAGGGTTGGCCCGTGTCGCTGGCAAAAATCACGGCTTCGCCATCGGGCGTCCAGCCCACAACATTGGTCGTCGCGCCCAGGTAGGTCAGACGGCGGGCAGGGCCGCCGCTCGATGACATGACATATACTTCAGGATGCCCCTCGTCACGGCCGGTGAACGCGACCCAGGCGCCATCGGGCGACAGCGCAGGCCTTGCCATCTGACCGGGATTGGAGGTCAGGCGGCGCGCTGTTCCTCCACTGACGGGCGCCGTCCACAGGTCATCTTCGCAAACAAAAACCACCGTGTCGCGATGAAGTGTGGGAAAACGATAGTATCCGGGATTAGTCATGATGAGCCTTTCAGAGCAGAAGGATCAGAGCAGCCAGCAAACAACAGTGCAAGGTCTCTATCATACCATGCTTTGACGCGGCGCAAAAAAACGACGCTGGCAGGCAATTTAGGCCCTATCGCGCCCTATGCTATAATGGTTGCGCCTTATGGCACAATCGGTTTTTGTGAGGCGAATATCGTGCGTAAATGGACCGTGGCGTGGTTGCTGGGCGTGCTTCTCTGTAAATTTGCTATGTTACCTCCCTTACCTGCCCACGCCGAACCCTTACCACCCGACGTAAGCATTGAGATTTATGGCACATGGGCCAGCGGCTATCCAACGGCGATGGCCTGGGCGCCGGATGGGCGTCTATTCGTCAACACCAAAGAAGGCATCGTCTATCAAATCGCCGTGGGCGGCGGCGCGGCCACGGTTTGGCTCGATTTATCGGCCATCGTTGTCACCTCGATCGAGCACGGCTTGATTGGCATCACTTTCGACCCGCTGTACCCCGCGCAACCATTCGTCTATCTCTACTACACCGTGCAAACGGACGGCGTCATCAGCAACCGCCTGGTGCGCTACACCGAGGTCAACGGCGCGGCGCAGGCCCCGCTCGTCTTGCTCGACGTTCCGCGCACCGGGGCTGATCTGAACTGCGGCTGGCATCACGGCGGCAATCTGCACTTTGGCCCGGACGGCTTTTT
>DAISHS010000074.1:13715-15086 GCA_036822415.1 Chloroflexota bacterium | reverse complement strand
ATGTGGGCCGATCCCAACAGCTCGGAGGCGTTGGGCGGCAGAGGGCCAGAGGTCAGCACTTGCAGCCCTGGCACCGTGGTATCCTGCAGCAAGCCGTCGGGGTCGGGATGTTCTTCGAGCAAGGCGCTGGTGATGCCGCGGTTGTTGCGCAGACCAAACAGGCGATGCAAGCGCGGCCGGTGCAGGTCGGCGTCTACCAGGATCACGCGTTCGCCCGCCTGAGCCAGGGCCGCGCCCAGGTTGGCCACGGTCAACGATTTGCCCTCACTGGGCGCCGGGCTGGTGATGAGGATGGTTTGCAGGGGGCGGTCCACCCCGGCAAAGCGCAGATTGGTGCGCAGGACGCGAAAGGCCTCGCTGGCCATCGAGTGGCTGCTGGCGACGACGGCCAGCTCCCCACGGGTGGCGGTCTCTTCCATCACCGGAATGGCGCCCAGGGTGGTCAGCCCCAAGATTTTTTGCACATCGTCCGGGTTTTTCAGCGAATCGTCCAGGTATTCGAGCAAGAAGGCCGCGCCAGCGGCCAGGATGAAGCCGATGACGGCCGCCAGCAAGATCGTGGCTGGTTTGTTGGGGCCAATGGGGCTGTGCGGTAATTGGGCCGGCTCAATGACGCTGATGGTGTTGACGGCGCCCTGCTGGGTGTTGCTAAGCAGGGCGGCGTAATTGGCCTGTAAGGTGCTCAGCTTGGTCTGCAGGCCGGCGATTTGGGTTTGGGTGTCGGCAATCTGGCGTGCACTGAAGAGATTGGCCAGGTCGGCCTGCTTCTTGGTGATTTCGTCGCGTGTTTCGTTGATCTTGATTTCAAGGTCGTCGAGTTGGGTTTTGATGAAGACCTGACGCTGCTCCATCGTGCTGCCGGACTGCATGGGGGTTTGCAGGATGAGCTGATTGGCCAGCTCGGCGGCCACGGCCTGGGCGCGCGGGGGCGAGGTATCAACGACGGAGATTTCGACGAGTTGGGTGTTGGGCACCACACGGACGGTGTAGTCGGGGAGCCAGGTCAGTCCCAGGGCGGTTTTGGTTGCATCCTGTACCGGTGCGCGCTTGGCGATGTCAGCATAGGTGCTGGCCAATTGTTGCATCAGCCAGAAGTCGCTGCCGTTGGGGTTGGGGTTTTCGATGGCGCGTCCCACCATGATGGTGGTGCGGGTTTGATAGATGGGCGCCTGGCGGCGGGTCGCGATGAAACTGGACACGGTCGCCACCAGGGTGGCCGCCACGATCAGCCACCACCATTTACGCAGAGGGAGGATATATTCTTTAAGTTCCACGGAAAATCGTCCTCAAACAGACAGGGTTAGTAACAGTATAGCAGAAACAGGCCGGGCATACAAAGTCAGAGGAGCGAACCGGAATTTTGCCACGAAT
>DAISHS010000074.1:5119-13615 GCA_036822415.1 Chloroflexota bacterium | reverse complement strand
AATTTTGCCACGAATTGCACGAATTACACGAATTTTTTGTAATCATTCGGGTTTGTGATTCTTAATTCGGTAGAGTTCGCATCCCCGGCGGAGTTCGCATCCTCGAGGAGTTCGCATCCGTGGATGCGAACTGCATCAACGAACGATGCGTTCTTGTTCAAGTGATTTAGCGCCAAAGTTGAGGAGGATGGCGAGGCGAAGGCCGGTGACGGCGAGATAGTTGTGGGCCTGGGCCTCGTGGGCTTTAGTCAGCGCTGAAACAGCCTTGAGTTCAAGAATGATTTGACCCCCGACCACGAAATCTGCGCTGAACTCACCGACGAGACGACCCTTGTAGGTCACAGTCAGGTGTTTTTGCGCCTCGAACGGAATCCCGCGCAGGGCAAGCTCCTGCTCCAGCGCGGCCTGGTAGACTCCTTCCAGGAAGCCGGGGCCAAGGATTCGGTGTACTTCCATCGCGGCGCCGACCACAGCGAAAGAAAGTTCCTTGAAGAGAATTTCAGTCATGGTAAGGCTCCAGATTTTCGTCACGAATTACTGAGTTTTTTGCCACGAATTACACGAATGTCACGAATTAATTCTAATGCTTTCGTGAAATTCGCGTCATTCGCGACAAGAAATAAGACCCACTACGACGAATAACACACCCGACACGAATTGACTTCAATGCTTTCGTGAAATTCGCGTCATTCGTGGCAAGAAAACAAAACTTACTGCCACGAATTACACGAATGTCACGAATTAATTCTAATGCTTTCGTGAAATTCGCGTCATTCGCGACAAGAAATAAGACCCACTACGACGAATAACACACCCGACACGAATTGACTTCAATGCTTTCGTGAAATTCGCGTCATTCGTGGCAAGAAAACAAAACTTACTGCCACGAATTACACGAATGTCACGAATTAATTCTAATGCTTTCGTGAAATTCGTGCCATTCGTGGCAAGAAATAAGACCCAGTACGACGAATGACACACCCGACACGGATTGACTTCGATGCTTTCGTGAAATTCGTGCCATTCGTGGCAAAAATCTGCTCCTGTTCGCATCTGAGGATGCGAACTCCTCTGTGTAATTCGTGGTGCGAAATTCTTAACGCACCCAGACGGGGTCCCAGTCGTTGTAGGGGGATTCGAAGAGACGGGTTTGGTTGCTGCCATCGGCGTTCATGACCCACAGCTGACGGCGGCCGGTCTCGCGGTCGGACCAGAAGACGATGCGCGTGCCATTGGGCGACCATGAGGGACTGCGATCCGTCGCGGGGTTGTCGGTCAGGCGCTGACGATCGCTGCCGTCCGGCCTTATGCGGAAGATCTCATCGTTGCCAGGCTCCTGCGAAACGAAAACGATGAAGTCCCCCTGCGGCGACCAGGCAGGATCGAAGCTGGCGCGAGCGCCGCTCGTCAATGGCCGCAGCGTGTTGCTCACCGTCTCCCGAATGAAGAGCTGCGGAATCTGCCGCTCATCCGCCTGCACCACCACGCTGAAATCGTCAGCGGGCGAACGGCTGGCCGCGGCCAGGGCCAGGGGATAGGGCCAGGCCTGGGAGAGAAAGGCCAGGCGCCGCGCGTTGGGCGCGTAGGCCAGCAGAAGCGGCGCGCCTTCACGATCGCTGCTGAAAAGGATGTAGCCGCTCAGCTGCGTCGGCAAGGTCGTCGGCGCGGACGGCAGAACCGCCGTCGGCGTCGGCGCAAGCCCAGCCGGCACGGCATCGCCCGGAACCGGCGTGCGAAAAACCAGCAGCGGCGCAGAGTTCGGAACGACCACTGTCGCGTTGGGCGGCAGCGGCGTGAAAGTCCCGGTCGTCAGGGCGACGAGGGTGGCATACGCGGCCTGATACACCGCGGTCGCCGCATTGGCCGGGAAGGGCGTCGCTGTGAGCAGCAGCGGAACCGGCGTGGGCGAGGCCACGACCACATTCCACGCCCAGGGCGTGGGCGTGCCGGTGGTCGTGGCTTCAGCCGTGGCCGCGCGCATCTGCGCCACCGCCGTCAGCACGTTCTCCGGTATCGCCGTGGGCAGCACGATCACAGGCGTGACCGCCTCCGCGGGCGCGGGCGTGAAGGTGCCGGTGGTCAGCGCAATGGCGGTCGCGTAACGGGCGTCGGCCGTGGCCGTGACCGCATTGGCTGGCGTTGGCGTATGGGGCACGACCGGCGGCAGCCCGCGTGCCAGGGCCAACGCCTGCACCGTCGCCAGATTGAGCGGGATGGGGCTGGGCGTCACCACCCGGTACGGCAGCGGGGTGGGCGTTCCCAGGTTGGCGGCGACGGCCGTGGCCGTCTGCACGACGGCGGCCAGGGTCAGAACGTTGGCCGGCGTCGGCGTCAGCGTCGCCACGATGACCGCATCGGTGGGCAGGGGCGGTGGGGTGGGCGGCGGTGGGCCGAGGCTGACGATCAGCTGCGGCGGATTGCCGGCCGTGGCCGGTCCGCTGCCGCTGTCCCAGGCAAAGAGGGTATCCTCGCCGCCGGCCGGGCCGCTGAGGCGCAGGATGACAGCGCCCGCGCCGGCGTCAACCTGAGCGGCCAGCCAGGCGCGGGCGGCGGCGTCCAGCTCCCAGGTATTGACCGTGTTAGGCGCCAGGTCGCCGGCGCCCAGGACAGGAAAGAGCGTGACGGCCGCCGGGGCATTGAACACCGCCTGCACATCCGCGCGGCTGAGGTCGGGCAGCGCCTTGGCCGCCAGCAGCTGCAGCGACCAGGCGCCGCCGGCGTTGGTCTGGAAACGCTCGGCGTTCAGGCCGGCCAGGCGCAGGGTGGCCTGGCGCACGGCCGCCCCGCGGGGCAGGCGACTGAGGTCGAAGCGCGCCAGGCTGATAAAAACCTGGCGGTTGAAGTAGCCGGCGTAGAGAAACGAATCGCCGAGGTGGTTGCCGCGCGCCTCGCCGCTGCTCCACCAGCCCGCCTCGCCGCTCTTGGGGCTGAGGACGAGCACCTGGCCGCCTGGTTCGGGCGTGGGGGTTACGAACGAGATGGGCAGCGCGGCCGCGGTAGGCGTCAGCGTTGCGCGGGCTGTCATGGTGGCCGTGGCCGTTGGCGGCGCCGTCAAGGCTACGGCGGTGGGCGCAACGGGGGGAGAGAGCAGGTCGCGCCCGTAGACGAACGCCACCACAAGGAGCAGTAACCCCAGCGCGGCCCACGGCAGGAGGCGGCGCCAGTCTGCCGGCAGCGGCGGGCCAGCGGCCGGCGTGGGGAGGGGAGGCGTCGGCGGCGCGGGCGCGACAAAAAATGGGCAGCTGCTATGCTCGGCCGACAGGCAGATGCCGCTCTGATACGTTAGATCGGGCGTGACGGCCGGGTTTTGCGCAAAGCAGCGGTGGGACATGCTCGGCGTGGTAGAGGCGGTGGTGGGGTCTCCGGCCAGCCCCAGGAAAGGGCAGGTGATGGTGGGTTGGGTCATGAGTTTCCCGTTAGCGATCCGGTTCTGTCTCGACATTCAGGCCAGTCAACAGTACTCGCACACGCAGGAGTAAATCGCCGGGTACGAGGACATGCAGCGCGGGATGGCCCGGTCGGAAGTGCCGCACATCGAAGGTAATCAGCCAGGGACAGCCCTCGCGCAACGCTGCCGCCAGGATGGGCAAGTCTTTGGGGTCGGCCAGACCGGCAAAGGGCGCCAGATCGGCTGGCAGTGGATCCGGCACGACACGCAGGCTCCGGCTGACGATGAAGCGAAATCCATGAAGGCACGCGGTTTACTCAGGCTGGTCTGGGGCATAGTGCTCATGGTGATAGCGTTCGCGCTGCTGGCGCAGGCCAAGTAAGAGTTGTTCGATGCTTAAGCCGGACTCCAGGCGCATGCGCTCGATCTCTCGCGCCAGCTCGGGCGCCATCGGGACCATCGGCGTGAGTACCATGATGCCATCAAGGTCAACCAGACGAAAGCTATCGCCCGCGCGGATGCCGTATTTCTCCCGCAGCTCGGCGGGCAAGGTCAGCGTGCCCCGCTGACGCACTTGGACTGTGGCTTCCATTGGATTTTCTCCTATCAGAAATTCATTCTTGGCAGATATTCTGAAACGGAGTATACACCCGCTTCGCTAAGATAACAAGCCGCCTGCTCATGGCGTCAGCCGCGCATACACCTCATCTACCTTGTGGTAGACCCGCTGCCAGGCGTATCTGTCCTCTACCCAGGCGCGGCCGGCGGCGCGCAAATGGGCGTTGAGCGCAGGGTCGGTCAGGCAGCGGATCACGGCCGCCACAAACGCAGGTGCATCGTCGGCGATCAAAATGTTCTCGCCAGCCCGCAGCTCGATGCCTTCGGCGCCGATAGGGGTGGAGACAATGGGAAGACCCCAGAGCCAGGCGTCGAGGATCTTGACGCGCATACCGCCGCCGGCATGGAGTGGCACGATGAAGGCATCAGCGGCGGCCAGGTAAGGGGTGGGATCAGATACGTAACCGGGGACGATGATCGAGGGATCGGCCGCCAGCGCCTGCACCTCCGCAGGGGGATTCTTACCCACGATAACGAAGCGGGCATTCGGCACGTCCACGCGCACACGCGGCCAAATCTCCTGCGCAAACCACAGCACACCGGTCACGTTGGGCGGCCAGAACATGGTGCCCAGGTGCAGGATGGCCGGCGGGGACCCAGGCTGGCGGGGCACGGCGGCCACCTGCGTCGGGTCTACGCAGATGGGAACGACGGTGAATTTCGCAGGCAAGAGAGCGGAAGGAAAAAGAGAATCGTTTGCTGCGGCCCGCGCAGCCGGCGCACTGAGGGCCAGCAGGCGGTCGCGATCCTCGCTGGTGACAGTGAGTACGGCATCGAAGGCGCGGCACATGGCGGCTTCGTAGCGGCGGAACGCGCGGGCTTCACGGGCCATCAAGACGCGGCGCCACGGTTGCGATTCGTTGGCGGCCATGCGTTCGATCAACAGGTAAATAGCATTGTGCTGATCGAGAAGTGCATGCAGAGAATGGCCTGCGGCCCGCGCGCTCTCCACCGCGCGTTGACCCCACCAGGCCATGGAAAGCTGGTCAGCGTGCACCACATCGAACGCGCCGCCGGCGGCCAGGCCGCGCACCACGGCGTCCATCTCAGCCATTTTATCGCGGGCGATCACCATCGGCAGGCCGCTGATCAGCCCCTCCAAACCGGCCCGGATGTTGCGCGCCGCCGATCGCCGCATGGGAACGGGGTGCACGGCCGCGCAGAGGGCGCGCAAGTGCGTCAGGGCTTCCGGCGGATCGTCAGGGCGAACGAACGAGACCAGCGTGACGTTATGCTGCTGCGCGAGGCGGCGCAGCATGTGGTAGGCGCGCACCTTTGGCCCGGCATCGAGGGGAAAGGGTAGGACTTGGGTCAGGAAAAGGATGTTGGCCATGGTGAACGGAAGCAGGAAGCAAAAAGCAGGAAGGCGCTCTGCCGCCTTCCTGCTTTCTTTTTTATTTTCCCTGTAGTCTGAGCATCACGGCCGCGGTTTTGAGTGCGATCAGGGTGTCGAGGTAAAAACCGGCGTGGCGGACGTAATACAGATCGTACTCCAGCTTGATGCGCGCATCATCCACGGAACTGCCGTAGCCAAAGCGCACCTGCGCCCAGCCGGTGAGGCCAGGTTTGACCGCCAGCCGCGCGCGATAGAAGGGAATTTGGCGGGCCAATTCGTCTATAAATTCAGGCCGCTCAGGCCGCGGCCCAACGATGCTCATCTCGCCGCGCAAGACGTTGATGACCTGCGGCAGCTCATCCAGCCGCGACTTACGCAGCCAACGGCCAAAGCGCGTGATGCGCGGATCGCCCGTCGCGGCCCAGACGGCGCCGGTGGACTGTTCCGCGTCAGGCTGCATGGTGCGCAGCTTGATGACCTCGAAGCGGCGGCTCCCGCGCCCGACGCGTGTCTGGCGATAAAACAACGGGCCAGGGCTGTCCAGGCGCTGGCCGAGCGCGACGAACGGTATCAGCAGGCCCAGGATCAGGAGGCCGCAGCTGCCGACAAGCAGATCCATCACGCACTTGCAGATCCAGAACAGTCGTTCGGTGGCATTGCCTTCGTCAATAGGCAGCACGGCATTGAGATTACGGCCGGCATGCTCAACCGGCACCCGCCCCAGCACGCGCTCGTACAGCGAGGGCATCGTCGTCACGCGCCGCCCTTGCTCGCGGCAGGTCAGCAGGGCGTCAAACGCCTCCTGCGACATCGTCTGCCGGTGCGTGATCGCCAGCACCACTTCATCCACCTCCAGCGCCCGCGCCAGGCGTGGCAGATCGGCGCTGACGCCCAGGATGGGGATGCCGGCAATGTTCCCCGCTTCATGTTTGAGGGGGTCATCGTCCACGAAGCCGACGATACGGTAGCCGGTGCCCTGAAAGGGATTGGGCGCGGAGAGGGGTTTTTGTGCGGCCAGCGCCGCGGCCAGGGATCTCCCTGCCCAGCCCGCGCCGAGCACCAGGACCCGCACCTCGAAGCTGGGCTGCACCAGGAACAGGGCATACAGGCCGCGCCAGAGGGCAATGCTGGTCGTCGCCAGCGCCAGCGCCAACAAGATCAGTCCGCGCGCGGCCAGGGGCGGCGCCACGACCGGGATGGCCTGATAAATGAGAATGGTCAAAGCGGCGGCGGGCGCGGCGCTCAGGATACTGTGCGGCGCGCTGGCCGCACGCGCCAGGTCATAGCTCTCCAGCAGATGCGAGACCAGCCACCAGACTACGGCCAGGGTGACCCACCAGCGCCACAGCGCCAGGAAGACGCCCGGTGAAGTAAGCCAGTCGGTGCGCAGGTGCATAGCGCCGACCACTGCGGCCAGCAGCAGCAGGAAATCAACAACAAACAGCAGGAGCCGTCTTTCGGAAGTGCGTAAGCCGAGGCTCGGCAACGCCAGACGGGGAAGCCCCACCCGCCGGGGCAGAGGGCGACTCGGGATCGCGGGTGTCGGTGTTTGATCGAAAAGCATCGCTTGCCTCCAGGGAATACGAGCAAGTTGTCTTGGGAAAACTATTCGCGGTTCATTCGTGGTCTACTGGTGTAGGCCCGGCGTTTTTGCAGCCAGGTATAGGGTGGTGAGCGCCTTCTCTTCTTGTTGGCGTTGTTGGTTAAACCAGCTTCGGCCGGCCGCGCCCATGCGGCGCAAACGTTCGGGATCGGCCAGCGCCTCGCGCAGCGCGGCGGCCAACGCGCCAGGGTTGTCCGGCGGCGCGATCCAACCGGTCTCACCTTCGACGACATACTCGGGTAGGGCGCCGCGGCGGGTGACGATCACCGGCGCGCCGAAGCGATAGGCGGCGGCAATCAGGGCCGACTGCGTGGCGTCGCGATAGGGCAACACCAGCAGCGCGGCTTGACGGAACAACTCTATGGCCTCGGCATCCGGGATGCGCCGGTCGCGCAGCTCGACGCCGGGGGGCAGGGGCGGCAGAGCAACGCCCTGGCCAACCGCGCCCGCCAGGACGAGGCGCTGCGCCCAGGCCTGCGGTGCGGCGGCGGCCTGACTCGCGTTGAGCAAGGTCCAGGCCGCCAGCAACGTGTCAATGCCTTTGTACAACTCCAGGCGGCCAAAGCATATGATGTGGCGCAGTTGTACGGGAGCTGGCTCAGAATCTGCCTCGGCGCTGAGCTGACCTTCGGCGTCATAGCCCCAGAAGCCATGCAGCAGCGGGACGGCCGTGACTCGCGTTGGCGGCAGGCCCAGGGCCAGCAGGCGTTCCCGGTAACAGCGGCCATGCACCAGAATGTGCGCGCCTGACGCCAGGATCAGGCGATTCCACAGGCGAATCAGGCCGCCAAAGCGCACGCCGTGGTGTGGGTCGAGGTCGTGCAGGGTGTGGATCACCGGCAGGCCGCGGCGGCGCAGCGCGTAGACCAGCGGCAGATTCCAGGCATGGACGCCGGTGAAATGACAGGGGGTTCCCGGCGGCAGGCTGTCAAGCGTGGAACGGAGGCGACGGTAGGCAGCAATATCGAGGCCTTCGCGGGAAAAGCCGGTGCCGTGGGTGGTCAGCGGGGTGATCAGCTGCGTCAGGGGGCTGTAGCGGTCACGCGGCAGCGTGGTGGTGGTAATGACGGCGGCGCGCGGCGCTTTGGCTTCCGCCTGAAATCTCCCGGCCGCGGCCCGATTGGCCAGGTCGGCCGTGTACTGGTGCATGCCGAAGGTCGGCGAGAGCAGGACAAAGACCAGGGATGGCGTCTCAGTCAGCTTCGTGTCTCCAGGTCATTTGACGCGGCGTCCACCGCAGGGTATACTCAAGCAGTATACGTTGGAGGGTTTGGGGATGACGATCAAGACGGCTAGTGATGAGACACAAAAAGTGACGATTTCCCTCCCCAGGTCAATTTTGCAGCGCCTGGATGAACTGGTTCCGGCCAGGCAGCGCAGTCGCTTCATTGCCGAAACGCTGGCCGAACGCCTCGGACTGGCGGAGCAGCTATTGGCCCTGGAAGAAAGCGCTGGCGCCTGGTCGGACGCCAATCACCCTGAGCTAGCGGACGATGCCGCCATTGATCGTTGGCTGGCCGAGCTGCGTCGGTCGTGGACGATGCCCGAAGG
>DAISHS010000074.1:0-5019 GCA_036822415.1 Chloroflexota bacterium | reverse complement strand
CCTGGGTTGAGCCTGTATCGTTTGGATGAACAGAGGCTTGTTTGAGCGAGGGGACATCATCTGCTACGACGATCCGGCTCGCTCAAATCAGCCCCAGCTCGCGGATCACTGTCAGCACGGTGGGCAGCGGTCGCTGCCACAGCCATTCTGTGCGCAGCCAGAAACCGGGCAGGACCGTGGAGCGGTATTCGCCGGCCGCGCCGGCAAAGGCCAGGTGGTAGCGACCGTTCTGCAGGAGGTAGAATTCGGCCCACTGGCGCTGCGGGTCCAGCAGCCAGTATTCCAGCACGCCGCCCGCTTCGTATTCGATGAACTTCTCGCCCCGATCGCGGCCAGCGCTCTCCGGCGACACAATCTCCACCACCAGGTCGGCCGGGCCATCCAGGTAGGTCTCCTGCAGGCGCGGCAGGTGCGCCGCTGCAACGAAGAGCAGATCCGGTTCGCGGCCATGCTCGAGCTTCATCTGGAAGGGGGCGTTACGAACGATACCGATCTGTCGGCTCTCCACGAAAATGCGCAGGAGACTTTCGAGAAAACCTGACAGATCCTGATGGATATTACTCGCTGGACTGGTCATGATCGCCTCTCCATTCACCCACTCCGCCAGGGTATCCTCGTCGGCCCAGGCCAGGAATTCCGCATAGGACATGGGGCCAGGCTCGGCCGGCGTGAGCAGCACGTCCAACAGCCGGCGGCGCAGATTCACCGCATCGAGAGATCCAGCCGGCAGTTGGGGGAGGAAAAGGGCAGCGGGTGGATTAGCCGTGGTCGTCATACATCACCTCCACGCCGCATCAATTCGGCGTTCGATTTCTTCGATCAACCACATTCTATCGCTAAATCAGTCGTTTGACAAAGCCTGTCCAGCGTCGGGAGCCAATCGCCTCCCCAGGCCTGACCGTCGCACCAGGTCCGCAATACCCACGGCGGCGAAGATCAGCAGCACCGCGTCCACCGGCAGGCGGTAGCGCACGTTGGCCCACGACGCCAGGTGCACTGCGGTGTAGACGATCATGAACAACCACACCAGGCCCAGAAACGCCCGGCGCAGGTCGCTGGCGTTCGTCGCGCGCCGTGCCCCATCCTGGCGGGCCTGGCGGATGGAGAGAAGCAGGCCGTAGAGCATGAAAGGCAGGAAGAGGCCGAAGCTGAGCAGCCGCGCCGCGTTGCTCAGCAGGGTGGACTGCGGCGCGGGCCAGAACTGGAAGTAGATCGGAATGCGGCTGAGGCAGAGGCGCAGGTAGCGGCCAGGATCGTCCAGCACGATCTGCACGCCGCGCGCGAGCAGCGCGCGGTCGAGCAGGGCATCGTTGAGGCCGCGCAGCTCGGGCGGAATCAATTCCTGGTAGGAGACGCCGTGCTCGGGGGAGAGGACCGCCTCGAACTGGGCGCCGTAGATGGGGTGGTTGGCCCAGAAGAAGTTGATGCCGACGTTGGTGTTGGGCATGCTGACCACGCCGAACACGCGGTAATTGCGCACGATGAAGGGCAGGCAGAGCGCGGCCACCACGACTGCCGCCGCGACGAGCGGGCCTAGCAGGGGGCGCAGCCAGCCGCGGCGCCAGGCCAGCCAGGCGAACCACAGCGCCAGCGTCGCCAGGAACGGGCTGATCACCTGGCGCAGCAGCAGCGTGAGGCCCATGGCCAGCCCGAGCTCCAGGCCCAGACGCAGGCGGCGGCCGGCCGGCGCCTGATCCCGGCCGGCCTCGACCAGGCGCATACTGGCGTCCAGCGTCCACAGGATGCCCGTGATGTAGAAGGCCTCGGTCATCAGCGAGGCGGCGTAGGTGATGAAATAGAGGTAGACCGTGCTGATGGCGGCGGCGATGAGGGCCGCTCGCACGCCGAAGAGGCGCGTGGCGATGCGGTAGGTCAGCCAGGGCATGGTCAGGCCCACGAGCAGCGCCTGGATGAGGCGCGCAATGAGCGGATGGTGGCCGGCCAGCGCGTAGACCGCGGCCAGGTACAGGGTGTAAAGATAGGACCAGAACGCGGTCGGCTGATCTGCGGCCACGCCGGGCCACCAATCGCTGCCGAAGGAGAAGCCGTGCCCGCCCACGACGCGCTGGGCGAGGGCGTCGTAGGAAATCTGGTCGGAGGTGCCGCCGCGCGTCTCCTCGATGGCGTCGCCGAGGTAGACTGCGACGCCGACGCGCAGCAGGATGGAAAGCAGGATGATCAGGAAAAGCGAGCGCATCATGCGCTGATGGGCGAAGCTGTAGCGCAGGCGGGCCTCGAAGTCTGCGTCACGTGGTGCAAACGGATCGTTATAGCTCAGGTTGTACCTCAGATGTCACCAGGCGGCAAAGGGTGTCGCGGCGGCGCCGTTTGCGCCGCCAGGGTTACGCGGCGCGTCGTGCTTTTGCCACGAATGACTCGAATTTCACGAATGGGGGCGTCCGAAGATTGTACAAGCAGGGAGAGGGTTTGGCAAGGGGACGGCGGCAGCCGACGCCGTGGTTTTTGCCACGAATGACTCGAATTTCACGAATGGGAGAGCCGGGCGGCGCATGCATGATTCATCCCGTCAACGGTGCGTTCATGGTTGAATTCCTACGCCGTACTTTGGCCGTGAGGCAGCCCCCTAGCGCAACGTTAGATGCCGCGAGGGCAATGTCACCCGGAAGTGCTGGTCATCACTGTCGAACTCAGGCGGGGGCGATTCGAGACGCGCCATTTCCTGGCGGATGAGCGCCAGGCCGCGGCCGACGGTGGTCATCTTTCCCATTTGACGCAGGATCTCGGCGATGATGGGATTGCGACGACGGGACTCGCCGCCCACCAGCACCTGGGCCAGGGTCAACCCAGGCAGCAGGCCGCCGGGATTCTGAATCTCCAGGCGATCATCGTACATGCGCACAAAGACCTGGGAGGGGGCGGCGTAATCGCGATGGGCCACGGCATTGGCGACCGCTTCGTGGGCGGCCGCCAATGGATACTCGGCCACATCCTGTTCCTCGAAATGGGTGCCCCGGTCGACGAGGAGACGGGCCACGCGCAAGTTGCGCCGCAAGAATGCCTCAGTTTGCTCGATAGCTCGCAACGCCGGCCCCACCGTATCCAGGCGGTCAACGATAGGAGCGGTGATTTGCGTGCCGCTGAAACGCAGCGCTGTCACACGCCAGGCGGGCTGCTGCCATTCGGGGTGAGCGCCAAACAACACGCATCCGGCCACGGTTGGGATAGCAATGTCACCCCGTTGAACGGCGAACCTTTGTCCCACGGCCAGGCTGGCCACGGTAAGACCAAGCTCTTCCAAAACGCCGGGCGAGCGCGCCGAGAAGTACTTGCGCAAAGCCGTCTCATCCAACTGGCTCCAGGCGGCGCCCGCATAAGCTGAACCCTCGAAAGCCTCCGGGGTTTCACGCAGGGTCAATTGGCGGATCTCTTCGCTCGATGCCCGTCGCGTTTGCCGACCATGCCGCACCAGCACAGTACCACTCTTTGCGTGCATACGTCCCGTCGCTTCGATCTGCGCGACGACGAGAACGCCGGCTGGGAGTGGTACGATCTCCACAAGCGGCGCCAGCCCTGGATTAACGGCTTCACGGCAGGCGCTCAAAACGCTTTCCACGACTCGATTGGGATCAGATAAGCCTACGACCTGCCCGCGGTCATTAACGCCAATGAGAACTCGTCCGCCGGCCGTGTTGGCAAAGGCAACCAGGCTCTCGACGACGCGCGAGCTGTATTTCTCCTTGAATTCCGTATGCTTGCCCTCACCCGCTGTCAGCCATGCCATGATTGTTTCTGCACCCATTGTTTTCTCCTGGAGGCTTGTGGGATAACCAACGCTGCGCTTTGTCGTTGCCACGTTCTATAGTACGTCAGATAAGGATCCGTAGGGGCAAGTGCCTTGCGCCTGCCCTGGGCGACCGCAAGGGATCGCCCCTACCACGAAACATTATCTGAACATCTATAGTTCATTGTACCGGCAGCGAGAGGGTTTGGCAAGGGGCGGCGGCAGCAGGCGTCGTGGTTTTTGCCACGAATGACTCGAATTTCACGAATGGGAGCGTCCGACCATCATCCTCTCCCAGCAAGTGCGACCGAGGGGCGGTGCGGCGGCGATGAGACGGCAGGGTCGAGGCGGCGCACGGTCAGGAGTAAGTCTGGTAAGCGCAGCCAGCAATCTGCGCATGGATGCTGCTTTAGTGCTCTAGCTGCTCGACTTCCGCGACCAGCAGCGGCAGGTTCGGCGCATCGAAACGCAGACCGGGCGCAGGCAGACGGTGGTGTTTGATATCCGGCGGAACGTGTTTATGGTGCGGATGTGTGCTTGCCAGTTCGGGTTGATCCGGGTGAGGCTGTGGATCATACCAATACAGCTTTTCGCTGTTTTGCCAGACCTCATAGCCATAGCGCTGGATCAGCAGCGGCCCCTCATCCCAAGTGATGATCTCTGCCACAACCAGCCGGTATCCGCGCGCAAAGTGGAGCTCTCCGACGACAGTGGCAAGGCCGCGACCGCGCCGGGCCACGGTGAGCGTGGCGTGCACTACGGCGGGATACTGCTGCTGTAAGGTGTAAACGAAGCGTTCGTACTCACGCAGGGACTGGAATGGATTCACGCCGGGCGGTCCTCTCGATGATCGTTGCCAGCACAGGAGTCTGCGCCTGTAACTTCAAGATTACGGTCTGGTATTGCGCGCGACGCCGCAGCCAGACTTCGTACGCGCCGGCCCACATAGACCAATCCATCACCCAGGCATCATCGGCCGGCTCTTCTCCTCTCAGATAGGACTCGTGAAACGTCTCAGATAACACCCCGTATTTGCGCTCGTAAGTCTGCAAGTCCTGCTCCAATACGTGGATATCTTGCAGAATATCATCCAGCGTCAACATGGCTCTTTTCTCCTTGATCCAGACGGCATTTCGCTTATTACGCCGCTATTCTACTCGGATCGGTCATCTTTGGCAAGGCAAAATTCCTGCGGATCGCCAGCCGGCCCACGCGCCGCGGAGACCGCCGAGGGTGGCGGCGAGTACCGGCAGGACGGAGAAGAGGATGAACTCGCG
>DAISHS010000073.1:0-15186 GCA_036822415.1 Chloroflexota bacterium | reverse complement strand
AGACGCAAGGGATTCTTTTCCATCCTTTGCGTCCTCGCGCCTCTGCGACTTTGCGTTAGAATGTCAATCCAACGCCAGGTCGCCAGGGATTCTTTTTCTTTTTGCTCTCGCCAGGTATAATCTCGATGAGAAAGAAAGCCATGCGCGCACCACGGCGCATGACCTTCGACGGTTCGGGCCATGGCAACGGCCTCGTCCGCGCGGGCGTATTCTTCTGGGACGACTCGTTTCTTGATCTCAATTCCAGCAGGCGCGCTCGCAGCGGCGTCAAGCTCGCCAACGCAAGAACTGCCTGGGGTCTCAGGCGACCAGGGGGTCCATCATGAACACAGCTTCTATCCGAGAACAGCTCAGCCAGCAGCTCAATGAGCTACCCGACCACATGATCGCTGAAATCGCCGACTTCACCGCCTTCATTTTAGCAAGGCATCAGATCGCAGCGCCATACCTTGAGTGGACAGAAAAACAATGGCAGGCGCTCTCGCTCAGTCAATTTCTGCGCGATGCCAACGACGATGACGAGTATACAATCAGCGATGCCGAAGAGGTGTATGTCCGATGAAAGCGGGCGGTTGCGTAGTATTTCACCTGATCGGCTCAGGCTCATTCGCAGCCCGTCGCCTGGCTGAAATCATAGCGAGGTTCCGAATCGGCGGGCCGCACGGACGCGTGCGCGCGCCGCCTCGGTCTGCCGATTTTTGGGCGCCGCATTCGATTCGAGCGCGGCGAGAAGCTGGCCGGAGATCCTGGCGATGTCCGCCACGGCGGCGTCGAAGGCAGCCTGGTTTACCGTGGAGGGTTTGTTGAAGCCGCTGATCTTTCTTACGAACTGCCGCGCGGCGGCGAGAACCTCCTCCTCTGTGGCCGGCGGCTCGAAGTTGAACAGCGTCTTGATATTTCTACACATCGTCCTTGCCTCCCGTGGCGGTGATATGTTTGGTTGAAAGCGCCGCGCGCCGCTCTCCCAGGTGCATTTCAGTTTCGGGGTGTAGTCCACGCAGGTGGACTTTGCAATCGTTGTAGCGACTTGCAGTCGCCCGATCCGCCCCCAGTTTGAAATGCACCCCGCTCTCCCTTTCCTGGCGCCCGCGGCGACGGCGTCAGACCATGATTATAGCACGGGTTCGCGCGGCCGACCCTGGGGCCGCGCGCCACATTGTCGCTTTGCTAACCGAACAGCGGTTGGCCTCAGTGCTACAAATGCTCCATGCCATGCAAAACAAACTTCATTGAGTCTGCCTCAGCCCCAGGCTGCGAGGAGTCGAATGAATTTTCTGCCTGATCGTTCCAGCAGCATCCCCTCCCCGGCGACGCCAACGGTCGCCCAGGCAACGCCAGCGGCGTATTGGAGCCTCACGCCTGAGCAACTTCTCTCTGCGCTGCACGCCTCCGCGGACGGTCTTCAACCGGCAGAGGCTGCGCAGCGTCTGCAGCAGTACGGGCCGAACACGATCAGGGTACAGCAGCAAACCAGCGCGCTGCGCCTGTTGCTGGGCCAATTCAAAAGCCCACTCGTGCTCATCCTCATTTTTGCCGCCATCGTCTCCGGCATCGTGGGCGAGTGGGTGGACGCCAGTATTGTGCTTGCCATCGTGCTCGGCAGCACGGCCCTGGGCTTCGTGCAGGAATACAGCGCGGGCAACGCCGTCGAGAAATTGCGCTCCCAGGTCACGATCAAGTCCAGCGTGCTGCGGGGCGGCCAGCTGCAGATGCTGCCCGCGGAACAGGTGGTGCCAGGCGATGTCGTGATGCTCTCCGCAGGCAGTCTGATCCCGGCCGATGGGTTGGTGCTGGCAGCCAATGACCTCTTTGTCAATCAGGCTGTGCTGACCGGCGAAACCTTCCCGGTGGAAAAGAAACCGGCGACGGTCGCGGCCAACGCCAGCCTGGCCGCACGCAGCAACTGCGTCTTCATGGGCGCCAGCGTCAGCAGCGGCACGGCGCAGGCCCTGATTGTGCAAACAGGCAAGGCCACCGTGTTCGGCCAGGTGGCCGAACGGCTGCGGCTGCGCCCGCCGGAGACCGAGTTCGAACGCGGCATCCGCCACTTCGGCAACCTGCTCACGCAGGTCATGCTGGTGATGGTGATCATCGTCCTGGCGGTCAATCTTTTCCTCGCCAAGCCGCTGCTAGACTCGCTCCTCTTTGCCCTGGCGCTGGCAGTCGGCCTGACGCCCGAGCTCCTGCCCGCCATCATCAGCATCACCCTTTCCCACGGCGCGCAGCAGATGGCGAAACGCGGCGTGATCGTGCGCCGTCTCAACGCCATCGAGAACCTCGGCAGCATGGATGTGCTGTGCACCGACAAGACCGGCACGCTCACCGAGGGCGTCGTTCGGCTCGACGGCGCGCTCGATAGCCAGGGGCAACCCTCCCAGGCCGTGCTGCGCGCCGCCTATCTCAATGCCCACTTCCAGACCGGGCTGAACAATCCTCTCGATGAGGCCATTCAAGGTGACGCGCAGCAGGCCGCGCTCGACATCAGCGCCGAACAGAAGGTGGGCGAGATTCCCTACGACTTCGTGCGCAAATGCCTGAGCGTGGTCGTTGCCAACGCCCAGGGCGCGCGCACCCTCATCACCAAGGGCGCGCTGGATAACGTTCTGAGTCTCTGCACCAGCGTACAAGCTGCGGATGGGCCTCATCCCCTGGACAGTAACATGCGGGCGGAGATTGCACAGCGGGCCGGCGCATGGGGCGAAAAAGGCTTCCGCGTGCTTGGCGTGGCGACGAAGGCGGTAGACGGGCAGGCCCAGGCCTATGGGCGGGGCGATGAAACCGCGCTCACCTTCGCCGGCTTTCTGCTCTTCTTCGATCCCCCGAAGGCCGATGTGCAGCAAGTCATCGTGGATCTGGCGCAGCGCGGCGTGCAGCTCAAGATCATCACCGGCGATAATCAGAAGGTGGCGCGGCACGTGGCCGAGGCGGTCAACCTGCCGGTGGCGGGTGTGCTGACCGGCAGTCAGCTGAACGACCTGCATGACGAGGCGCTCTGGCACCTGGCCGAACGCACCACCATCTTCGCGGAAGTGGATCCCAACCAGAAGGAGCGCATCATCCTGGCGCTGAAGAAGACCGGGCACGTGGTGGGCTATATGGGCGACGGCATCAACGATGCGCCGGCCCTGCACGCCGCAGACCTGGGCCTTTCGGTGGACAATGCGGTGGATGTGGCCAAAGACGCCGCCGATTTTGTCCTGCTCAAAACGGATTTGGGCATCCTGCGCGAGGGCATTGATGAAGGTCGCAGGACCTTCGCCAACACGCTCAAATACATCCTGACGACCATCAGCGCCAACTTCGGCAACATGTTCAGCATGGCCGGGGCCTCGATGCTCCTGTCGTTCTTGCCCCTGCTCGCCCCGCAAATCCTGCTCAACAACTTCCTTTCCGACATTCCGGCCACCACCATCGCCAGCGATAACGTGGACCCGGAATGGGTGGCGAAGCCGCGGCGCTGGCATACCCGGTTCATCCGCAACTACATGGTCCTCTTCGGCCTGGTCAGTTCGCTCTTCGACTTTCTGACCTTCGGGACGCTGCTGATCCTCTTCCGCGCTGCGCCGGAAGCGTTTCGCACCGGCTGGTTCATCGAGTCGCTGTTGACGGAGCTGGTCATCGCACTGGTCGTGCGCACGCGCCATCTCTTCTTCCGCAGCCGCCCCGGCGCGCTCCTGCTGGCGAGCACGCTGGTCTTCATCGGCATTACCCTTGTCCTGCCCTACCTGCCGTTCATCTCGGTGTTTGGTTTTGTCCCCTTGCCCGCGCCGCTCATGCTGACCTTGCTCGGGCTGACCGCGCTCTACGTCGCGGCGACTGAGCTGACCAAGAAGTACTTCTACGCTCGCGTGGAGAATGTGCTGGCCTGACCAGGCCCGCGCGCGGTCGGGTCGTCAGCTAAATCTCCTGCCCCTTGAACTGGCTGATGTACAGGTGATAGAAGAAGCCGCGGCGGTCAAGAAGTTCTATGTGTACTCGAAGTCCTTCACCTCGACATCGGCCATCAACGCGTCGGCCAGCGCTTCGTGGTCTTCGGCCCGTCCCGTGGCTTTGACCATGATGACCAGGGCGTTGCCGTGCTTGCCCTGACTCTGGCTTCTGATCTGGAGACTGTATTTCTGAAACAATTGTGACAGTTCGGCGTTTTTTCCCGGTTTGATGACGCTGGTCACCTGGTAGACGCGCGTCAGCCGTGAGGCTTCCAACTGCGTTTCGACGATTTGCAGCGCCCACAGCACGAACAACGCCAGGATCGTTGCCACCATGGTGAAGAGCAAATAACCGCCCCCGGCGCCCATGCCCAGGGCTGCGGCCAGCCACACCGTGGATGCCGTCGTCAGCCCCTTCACCTGGCGGCCCTGGTGCAGGATCACCCCCGCGCCCAGGAAGCCGACGCCGGTCACGATCTGCGCGCTGATGCGTGCGGGGTCATCGGCCCCGCCGATGTGAATCGAGAAGATGGTGAAGAGCGCCGAGCCGATGGAGATCAAGATGATGGTGCGCAGGCCGGCGGTTTTGTCGTGGTATTCACGTTCGCCGCCAATGATCGCGCCAATGACAAGCGCGCACAGCAGCTTGATCAAATCCTCTGGCGTCAACAGCAGCCAGTTTGCCATCGCGTTGCCTCCTTAGATTCAGTCGCGGGGGTGAAGCTACAGCGCCCGGCGCATCTGCCGCGCGCTGCCTGCTCTCAGGCACGGCCGTTCGTCTGCTATCCGGGCGCTTACGCAAGCGCCCAATCGCAAAAAAACCGCCGGCGCGCTTGACTCGGCGGTTTCGAGGCTGATTATAGTCCGGTTGCGAGCGAAATACAAAAGGAAAAAGTTTCAACCCAGGATTGCCATTTTCAACCAGGGCCACGGTAGCAGAAGCGGCGGACGGCGCCTGCGCGGGGGGATGAGATGCGATGCAGTGCGCGCAAAAAAATCCAGCGCTGGGGCGGCGCTGGATTTTTTTTGCAGGTCAGGTCGGGGTGCGATGAGCTGCTGCTCAGTTGCAGAGAAAAACCTTGAAGGCGAAATCGGCGCCGAGGGCAACCCAGCCAGCGCCGGTGTTGGCTTCGGCCTGGCCGCTGGGATAGGGATTCCCGACACGGTTGTACCAGGCATAAGCGCCAGGCGTGCCGCTGGTCGGCGAAGAGAGCACCATGCGGTAAACCACACCAGGCGCCACCGGACCGCCGTTGCAGCCCATATTGAACACCTGGGTGCTGGCGCCGGCCGGAATCGCCGCGCCTGCGATCGTGGCGCTGTCAACCACCACATTAGCCGGGTTCAAAACCGTCAGCGTGACGGCGTTGGCTGGCGGCGTTGGCGCATATTTGTGCATACGCACTTCGATCTTGCACAGGCGGGATTGCAGCGTCACCTTGAACGTCTGGCGCAGGCGCACCACAGCGCCGAAACGATGCTGAGCATTCCATGTCCACTGCGCCTGATTGAGGTTGCAGGCGGTGGGGGCGGTCACCCCATCGGCCTGGGGAGCGCAGTCAACGCCCCGGAGGGAATCGGCCAGCGCAGGTTGCGCAACGGCTGACAACGTGGGGGCTGAGACTTCACTGCTGGCGCCGGCTGGCAGCACGGCGGTCGTCAACGCTGCCGCCAAAACGATGGCGGATGCTACACGGACAAATAAACTGGTCTTCATGGTCGTATCTCCTTGTGTCTGACGCTCGACATGGCCCTTGCTGTGGCCTTGCTTGCTGCGGCGGCGCTGTTTCTTTGGCCTGCCGTTTGATCACTCAACGCCGGCAGACGACCTTTGCCGACAACGAGTTTTGCGCGCTAGACAGTCAGATCAACATTCGTAGCGACGATTTCAGTCCTCTGCACTGAAGAACGACCGAGGTCGTGGCTACGGCGCCGATCTTTTCCTGCACATCTAGATTTCACGAGGGCCGATACGCCACCACCAGCTGCGGCGGCGAGTTGGCCTCGCGGCTGGCAAAGCCGCGCCAGCCGTACGCGCCTTCACTGCTGCTGATCAGGGCCAGTCCATAATTCGGGTTGCCATTGATCCACGCTTGCACCAGGCTGGTCACATCCCAGGTGTAAACGCCTGGCGTGCTGCTGACGCCGCTGACGTTGTTGGCCCCCGTATAACTCAACGGCGTGCGCCAGGTGACAGCCGACTCCAACCAGGCCGTGTTGACACGCTTCAGCTCGACATTCAGGCTCGGCGGGGAGGTCGAAGCGGTCAGCAGGGTCGCTCTGAAGTCGGCGTCGAGAATCGTCGCGCCGGCGGGAATGACGCCCAGGTTGAAACGAAAGAGGCTGCGGCTGGCGGCGTTGGTTGTCTGGCTGCCCACATACAAGATGCTGGCCGCGCCGAAGTTGCTGGTGGGCATGGCGAAGGCGATGTAGGCATCGGCCACCGGCCCCAGGCTGATGACAATCGCCGTGGCCGTGGGCGTGGGCGTCCGGGTTGGGGTTGGGGTCCGCGTCGACTGCGGCGTTGCGCTCGGCGTAGGGGTATGGGTGGGCGTGCGCGTCGGCGCAGGGGTGGGCGTGGGGGTAGGCGTTGATTCGCCGGTCGGCCAGCGGCCGGGCGCCAGGGGCAGGAAAATTTCCCGCGGGCTGTGCGCGGCGAAGATGTCCGCGTTGCCCTGGCGTTCATCGCCCCAGAGGATGTGAATCAGGTCATCGGGCGCGGCGGCCACGCTGGGCGTATCCTGATAGGCTGCGTTGCTGTCGTCGTTCACCTGGCTGGCCAGGCCCCACGTCGTCCCGCCGTCGGTGGAACGCGCAGCCATGATGCTGCCCGCATCGGACGACACAACCTCGCACCATACACAGGTCACGCCGTCTCCACGGTCCACAGCCAGCACGGGGTTATCGTGCACAGGGCCAACCTGGCGGTTGACGCGGTTGTTCTGGCTCCACGTCTGGCCGCCGTTGCTGGAGCGGCTGAAGAAAATATCGCGCGTGCCCGCGCGCAGATCCTGCCAGGCCACATAGGCGCGGGCCTGCCGATCCATGATCAGGCGCGGATGAACCTGGTCGGCTGCGCCGTTGTCATCGTTGATACGGGTGTTGGCGCTCCAGGTTTGACCGGCGTTGCTGGAACGGGCAAAGTAAATGTCGCCCTGCCCACGGCGCTCGTCACGCCAGGCCAGGTAGACCGTGGCGGAGTTGAGCACGGCCAGGCTGGGGCCGTCTTGATGGGCGACGCCGCTGTCATCGTTGACGCGCACGTTCGGTCCCCAGGCGGCGCCGCCGCTGGTGGACAAGGCAAAATAGATGTCGGTCTGGCCGTTGCGCGCATCACGCCAGGCCAGGTAAACATTGCCGGCTGCATCGGCCGCCAGGCTGGGGCTATCCTGGATGGCGGGGCCGCTGTCGTTATTGACACGCACGTTCGGCCCCCAGGTTTGACCCCCGTTGGTAGAGCGGGCAAAGTAGATGTCGAGATTGCCGCTGCGGCCATCTTGCCAGGCCAGGTAGAGATGACCGCTGCCGAGGGCCGCCAGGCTGGGCCGGCGCTGAGCCGTGGTCGTGGTATCATTGTTCACCCGTTGATTGGCGCTCCACGTTTGGCCGCGGTCGCTGGAGCGAGCAAAGTAAATATCAGCATGACCCTGGCGCTCATCCTCCCAGGCCGCAAAGAGCACGCCCGCCGCATCAATCGCGAGGCTGGGACGCCATTGACTGGCCGCGCTGCGGTCATCGCTGACCTGGACATTGCTGCTCCAATCACGCCGCGAGCTGACGACTGGCCCGTAGGCAAGATTGCCCTGAGGCGCCGGGTGCCCGGTGCCGGTGCACTCGTTGGGCAGCGGGATATCGGGTGCGTCGGCGTACGCTTTGCCCTGGCCGGCCGGCCAGGACACCAGCAAAAGCGCCGCGCAGAAAATCATCATAGGCAACCCTCTTTGAACGTAGCGCATGGTCTCCCCCTTCTTACGCCTCGATGGCGACAAACCCGGCCCAATAAAACGGGTGCGGATAGATGGTCAGGCCGTGACGCTGCGCCTGCTGCAAGCACGCCGCCGGCTCAGCAGCCAGGCCGCGGTCAGCCAGCTGCCGGTAAAACTCGGTCATCAACCCAGCCGAGGCCGCGTCCGCCACTTTCCACAGGCTCACGATCAGTCCGGACGCGCCGGCCGCCAGAAAACCGCGCCCCATGCCCAGCAGTCCGCCCCCACGCGGGCGGCCATGCCCGGTTTCGCATGCGCTCAACACCACCAGAGGCCGCGCCGGCAGCTGCCACTCGTAAAGATCGGCCACGGTCAGCCGCCCATCGGCCAGGCGCAGCCAGGAGAAAAGCGGGTTATCGGGCCGAAACTGCGCATGCGTCGCCAGGTGCAGCAGGCCGACGTCGCGGCTGGCAGCCCGCACGCGGGCCATCGTGGCTTCTTGTTCGAGCAGCAGCTCAGTTTCCTGCTGCAACCGCCATTGCGCGGCGACAGCCGCAGCTTCATGCACAGCCTGCGGCAGACGTCCGTCGTCGGTGTAACCGATCACCAACGCGGGGCCGCTCGCCGGCCTCTGTGCGCTCGGCAGCGGCGCTTCAGACGCGGCCAGCATCACCACCTGCCGGCGTTCGATCAAATAGCGCTGGCCATCGAAGCACGCGGCCAGGGGCAGATCATGCCAGGCCGGCGGCAGCGCCACCAGCAGGCGCGCGGCGTCGGTCAGATAAGCCGCGAGCGGCTGCAGCAGCATGGCCTCGAAGCGCGCCAGGAGCGCATGAGCCAGCGTGAGGGCCTCGGCGCCGCCGCCCGCCGAGGCGACAGACTGTAGATGAAAACGCCAGGCGCGCAGGTGGCGCAGCAGCGCGGGCGCCGCCGTCAGCGTCACCACGGGTGACAGCCTGGAATGGGTGACGACCAGCGCATGTAAGGCGTCATCCGCCAGGAAGTAGACCAGCAGCGCCTCATCCCCGCGCAGGCGCGCCTGTTGAGCCTCGACAAAAGCGGCGGCGGTTAGCTCATCCCACGGGTTGGGCGTCGCCGTAGCCGTCGGCGGCGCAGCCTCGGCCTGCACGCGCAGGCGGCGCCCAATTTCGGCCATCTCTGCTTCCAGATCGTGCAAGGCCTGGCGGTCGCGGCCTGGCGCAGCGCCGGTCGGGTCAGCGGTCAGCGCCTGTTCTGCCTTGCTTTGCTGCCAGTGCCAGGCCTCGCGCAGGGTCGCCAGGCGCGCGTGCAGCGCTGAGCGTTCCGGCGTGATCTCGGCGGCCGCCGCGTGCCGCAAGGGCCCCCGCGCGGCCAGGTTGAGCATCAAGAGCACACGCGCCGGCGAGGCGACACGCGCGGTCAGGCGAATGGCGGCCGCGTAAATCGGCAGTTTGTCTTCCATGAAACCGATCTGAAACTCGTCGGCCGCCAGCCAATCACGCGCACGTTCGATGACTGTCAGCGCCGCCTGGTAGGCCGCCAACGCCGCTGCGGGATCGCCCTCTTGTTCGTGCCATTGCCCCTGCCCATCGTGCGCCTGGATCAACTCTTCGTGCAGGTCATACGCTTCCGCCAGCGCGCGTGCGGCGGCCAGATGGCGCAGCGCCGCGCGGCGCTGCCACGGCCGCTGTTGCTGCGCGTGCAGGGCCAAAAGCAGATGCAGGCGCGCGCACAGCGCCGGCCAGATGGCCGGGTCAACGAGTTTAAGCGCACGCTGGGCCACGCGCCGCGCAGCCTGCGCCTGCCCCTGGGCCAGCAACAGGCTGGCCCGCTCAACGTCCATCTCCCAGACGCGGGACGCGGCGCCTTGCCGCTGCCACAACCGCCGCGCCTGGCTGAGGGTTGACGCCGCGTGCGCCAGATCACCCTGATGGCGATAGCCGTTGGCCTGGTTGACCAAAGCGGCGGCGCGATACCAGGGCATAGCGTGCCGGCGAAAGGCAGCGGCGGCCGTCGCCGCCAGGGCGATCGTCTCTTCGCCCAAATCCAGGTGGCGGTAGACAAATGAGCGCCACAAGGCCACCGTCGCTTCTTCGAGAGGATTGGGAATGGCGGCAAAGCCCTGCTGGGCGATCTCCAGATGGCGCAGCGCGTCCAGGTAACGCCCGCGGCGATAGGCCAGCACCCCCAGGTTCAGGTCGAGGCGCGCCACTTCCTGGGCCTGGCCGGCCGCGGCCAGCGCCGCGCGCGCGTTTTGCAGCAGCGGCGCGGCCTCGGCAAATTGATCCATCTCCAACAGGGCAAACGCGCGGTTGTTGTCCACGCGTGCCATCTGCGTCGTGTTGCCCAGGCGGCTGAAAAGGGCGTGCGCCCGTTCGTAGGCGGCCAGGCTGGCGGCCAACTCGCCCAACTGGCGATGCGCCACGCCCGCGTTCATCTCCAGCAGGGCCAGGTAGGGCTGCCCCTCGCGGCCCAGGGCCAGGCAGTGTGTGCGTGTGTGCGCGGCCAGGGCCAGCGCCGTCCGAAAATCACCCAGTTCGAGCCGCGCGGCCACCTGGTTGACCTGCAGAATCGTCGTTTCCAACGACACCCCCCAACGCGCCTGCTTAGCAAAGTAAGCCTCGGCCTGCTGATAGCAAGTCAGTGCTTCCTGATGATTGGCAAGATGGTGCAGGGCATTGCCTCTGGCCCACAGCGCCCACGCCTGCGCCTCTGGCTGCGCCAGGGTTGCAGCCACGGCCTGCGTGATCTCGGCTATCTCTAGCGCGCGGCGCGCATTGCGCAGCTTCTCCGCATCCACCCGCTGTTTGAGCGCGATGACCAGCGCCAGGCTGAGGTGCGACGCCAGGCTGCTCAACAGGCGCGGCCGGGAAGTGACGGGCGCGTGCAGGAGCTGCTCGACCACCGCGGCCGTTGTCATGGGACCTCGAAGGACTCGATCAGCAGATTGGCGTCGGGCAGCGTCAGGTGCAGAAGATAGGCGCCGGGGAGTACGTTATCGAAGGCAAAGA
The DNA here is from genome assembly GCA_036822415.1 of Chloroflexota bacterium. Classification (GTDB taxonomy): domain Bacteria; phylum Chloroflexota; class Anaerolineae; order SSC4; family Amarolineaceae; genus Amarolinea. Next base: position 4,341 of record DAISHS010000073.1, on the reverse strand, counting down.
AGCCAAAGTCATCAATGCGATCGCTGCTGCTCAGCACGTCGGCCAGCGCTAAATCGGCCTGGCGCGCGGCCGGCGGCAGCAGGTCGCCGCTGCTCAGGCTAAGCTGTCCTTCCACGCGCCACGACTCGCCCGCCAGCGCGGGCGCAATCACGCGCAGCTGCACCTGGTAGGGCGCGGCGCTGAACTGACGCAGCGGCGCCTCCTCACCGCGCACAGCCAGCGCGGGCTGCAGGGCCGGCGGCTGCAAGGCGGCCATGATCGTGGCGCCGGCCTGACGCAGGCGCTCAACCACAGACACAGGCGCGCGCGCCAGCAGCGGCAAAGCCAGGCGGGCCAGATCAGCCTGACAGGCGGCGCACGTAGTCAGATGTTGTTTCAGGCGGCGCCGCGCCGCCCGCGACAGCAGTCCGGCCTGGTAGCGCAAAAGCTCATCCGGCGCGGGACAGGCCACGCGCACATGCGCGGCCAGTAACGTGGCGTCCAGCGCGGCCAGGCCAGCCGCCTCCGCTGCGCAAAAAGCGCAGCGCGCTAGGTGCGCGGCCACGCCCGGCGGCGCCGCGCCATCAAGATAGGCCAGCAGGTCGCCTTCTTGAATTTCGTTTGGCGCAATACAGACCGCGTTCATCTGGAACACTCCTTTTGATACTACCTACTCAACGCCCACAGGGGCCATTTGCCGACAGGCGCGCGCAGATCGCCTTACGCGAGCGCGCGCCGTGCGCGTTTCAGCAGACGCTCCTTGATACGGCGAACGGTCTGGACATCGGGAAACTCGTGCGGGTACTGGGCGGCAATGTCGGCTGGCGAGAGGTCTTGCTCAAAGGACAAGACCAGGACGAGTTTTTCTTGCGGGTCGCTGATCTGGCTGGCGGCCCACTGTTGAGCCTGAGCCAGGCGTTCCGCGCGCTGCAGCTCGTTGAGCGCGACATCGGCCGGCGTCACGGGCGTGGGGACATTAGCCTGCAGCTCACCCAGACGCGCCAGCAGGCGGTCTTGACGCTGCTGGCGGCGCTGTTGATCGAGCAGGGTGGTGATGGCGCACTGGTGCAGATAGTTGAGCAGCGCGCCGACATGCTGGAAATGGGCGCTCAGATCGTCGGCGCGGCGGCTGAGGCTGCGCCAAAACTTCTCCCAGGCATCATGGGCGAGGTCATCCACCTCCTCAGGCATCAGGTCGCCGGCCTTGTGCAGCCAACCCAGCACCAGGCGGTGATACTGCTGCTGAAGCGCCTCCCAGGCCCCGGGCTGGCGGTCTCCCAGGGCGCGTTGAAACAGTTCGAAGCAGTGGCCCTGCTCCTTGTCACGCGTCAGGCGCGCCTCTTCCTGGCAGCGGCGGACGATCTCAGCCAGGGAGAGTTGACGTCGTGAAAGTGAAAGCATCCGCCGGCTCCTCCCTGCAGAAGGTGAATGTCACGCGCGATCAGAATCAAATTAACGGGTCAGATTGAAATGAGAGATGCAGTTAATGGAATTTCCTGCCATTTCACTTCACCTGTGTAAATCTTGCTCAGATGAAACAGAAGATACTTCTGATTCAAGCCATGATCGCGATGGGCCAGCAGCTTGTGACCTCGCGAGGGTTCAAGCTCCGATGGCGACATGATTTCAAGCGTAGACGGCTGAATCGCCAGAATTCCCAGGTCCATCATGCAGTGGTGATTGGGGCAAAGCGCCAGCAGATTACTGAGATGGTCAGGGCCGCCGTATCTGCCCAATGGCTGGATATGGTGCGCTTCGCAGTAGTAGCGATTGCGCAAGCGGGTGGAATACGCTGTCCATTCGCAAACCTGGCATTTGTAGTTGTAAAGGCTTTTTACGAGACGGCTCTGAGCCGTGTCACGAACGACCCGCACCACCTGGCCGCTGCGGCGATCAGGCGCGGGTAAGCTGTCCGGGATATAGAGCGCCTCGTCAACATAAACCTCCTCGATGGAAGGCTGCGCCCAGATCTGCTCGAAATGCTGGCGGTAACTGGTTGCATCCAGGTCATTGGTGATGTGAGTAACTCCAAACAAGGCCCGCTCATCTTCAAACCGAATGTAGAGATCCCAGCGCCCGTCACGTCGGTTGGGGGGCATACGACTCACCAACGACATGACCTGGCCAAAAGGTATGAAAAAATGCCCCCTGGCGCCGCAGATGAGCACGACCCAGACATGATCCTGATTTGACCCCATCAGCCGCGCATACTTCGTTTTTGCCAGCGAAAACCAGTAATACCCTTTTTGATTGTAGTAGCTTTGCGCGCTGAAGGCAACCAACAGCGTCTCGCGGCCATCCACCAGGAGGATGTTCTCCTCCAATTCGGTCACTTCGCCATAGTTCTCCAAGAACGCGGCAAGCTCTCGAATCGCGCGTGCGCTCGCGGCCGTTCGCCCTGAGAGTTTGATGGACATATGCCTGACCCTCCGTGTGCCAGCAATCGCTCACTCGTACCGTGCAAAAATGCGCCGATAGTCCGCGCTGCGCGCCAGCAGCTCCTCGTGCTTGCCCTGATCCACCAGCTCACCGCGGCGCAAAACCAGGATGCGGTCAGCCCAGCGAATCTGGCTCAGGCGATGGGTGATGAGAAACGTCGTGCGCTGGCGGCTGATGCGCCGCATGGCCTGCTGAATCTGATCCTCGGTGGCGCTGTCAATGGCGCTGGTGCTGTCGTCCAGGATCAGGATGCGCGGGTTGGTCAGGAACGCGCGCGCAATGGCGACGCGCTGACGTTGACCGCCGGAGAGGGTGACGCCGCGCTCCCCCACCTCGGTCGCGTAGCCGGCGTTGAAGCTCTCGATGAAATCGTGCGCCTGCGCCTCACGCGCGGCCTCTTCGATCTCTGCCTGGCCTGCATGGGCAACCCCGAAGGCGATGTTCTCGGCCAGGGTGCGCGAAAAGAGAAAGATGTCCTGCTCGATGGTGGAAATCTGCGAGCGCAGCGCCTCCAGGCTCCAGTCGCGCACGTCCACGCCATCTACCAGGACACGGCCCTGGTCGGCATCGAAGATGCGGTTGATGAGCCGGGTGAGGGTCGTCTTACCGGAGCCGGTCTGGCCGACGATGGCCACCGTCTCACCGGGATGCGCCACAAAGCTGACGTTGCTCAGCACGCGCTGGTTGTCGTAGCCAAAACTGACGTTCTCGAAAACCACCTCGCCCCGGATCGGACGCGCCACCCCGTTCACATTCTCATCCAGGTTGGTCTCCGTGTTGATGGTGGTCAGGATGCGCCGCGCGCTGGCGATGCCGAGCTGCACCAGGTTGAAGCTGAAGATCGAGATGAAGGTGGGAAAACGCAAGGTGCTGAAGAGGCCGATGAAGCCGATGGCCTGCCCCAGGGTGATCGCACCCGCGCGCCAGAGCAGCATCCCATGCAAAAAGGCGCCAGCCCAGCCCAGGCTGAACATGAGCATCGGCAGGTAGCGGGCCTGAATTTCGCCCTGGCGCACGAAATAGTCGCGGTAGACCCGCGCGTTGTGGGTAAACTTCTCCCACTCGAACCGTTCCTGCACGTTGGCCTTGACCACCTCGATGCCGGTGATGGCCTCGGTCAGGCCGGCGTTGAGCACGCCAAATTGATCGCGCATGGCCAGGCTGACCGGGCTGAGCTGCCGGTTGTAATCGAAGATGGTGAGCGCCAGCGCGGCCAGGAAAAGAGCGGGGACGAGCAGCAGCTCCGTGCGCATACGTGCGATCAGGATGATCGGCACAATCACGGCCATGGCCGAATCGGTGAGGAGCATGACGCCAGGGCTGAACATCAGATTCAGGGTGTGCACATCGTTGGTGGCGCGGGCCATGATATCGCCGATGCGCTGACGCCCGTGGAAGGTCTGGCTCTTGCCCAGCAGGCTGACATAAAGCTCATCGCGGGCGTCGCGCTCCACCCGCTGCGCCAAAAATTCGACCGCGTAATTGCGCGTGAGGCCAGTCAAGCCCTGACCGAACGCCGAACCGGCCACGATCAGCGCCAGGGAGAAAAGCGCCGGCAGTTCCCAGCCCGGCTGGGTAATGACATCGAAGCCGCGCCCAACTGTCACCTGGATGTTGCTGTAGAAGAAATTGTTCAGGGTCGCGGCCGCAATGGCGAGCAGGGGAAACCAGACATAGCGCAGCTGATGCGACATAATCCAGCGCACCGGCCCACTGCGATTAAATTGGTACTCGTTTTCGAGTTTGAACTCGCGCTTGCTCACACAGCCTCCCCCCATCCTCAAACCCCGCAGCCGCGCGCCAAACGTCACGGCCGCGCTGGCAGAGTATACCATAATGCCGCCCCCAACGGCAATCAGGTCTTCAGCGCGGGGTGCATTTCAAACTGGGGGCAGATCGGGCGACTGCAAGTCGCTGCAACGA
>DAISHS010000072.1:0-15306 GCA_036822415.1 Chloroflexota bacterium | reverse complement strand
GGCGTGAACCGCCAGGCGCAGGCGGTGGCGCGGGCGCGGGAACTGGGGCTGTTGTAGGACGCGGGGGTATCCCCTCAATTGGTAGGGGCTGCTTCAGTGCGTGCCTGGCGCCGCCGAAAAGCGCCAGGGACGTGGCCCCGGATTATTAATGTGGAATGACGACAACGGCGGACTGCTGATGACTGTGATACCCTAAACCGGGTTGGCTACTGGGCAGCCGGATTGCTTGTTTCAGGCACAAGACTGAGACTCACAAGCCACTACAACACAAGCCGGGTAAGGAAATCATGAAAGATGAAGGCGTATAACGCACGCCGACTTTGCAGCGGTAGATGCGATTTCAATCGCCGCATGGCTGAGCAGTTATGAAAGCATAATGCAAATCGAAATTTGGGGGGTCACAGTGAGTCAGTTGTTTAATTCGTTTATCCAAGCCGATGGATATGTTTTTTTAGTCATCGGCCTAATCGTGCTGGCGATTCCAAGTCCGCAACCTGGTTTAGCGAAACCAGTAAGTGCTGAAGACTTACAGCCTTTTTCACAAACACGACGACTCCTCGCGTCCATGTTTATTGCTTCGGCTTTGCTACTTGTCGTAATCGGAAGGAATGTCACCGATAGCACAATGCTTAGAGAAGTTGGTATCGTCCGTGTCGCTTCATTCGCCTTGGTGATCGTGTTAAACATCATTCAGCTCAGAAGCAAGAAATGGAAAGCGGCCCCTTTGATTGGACTAATCTCGATATTCACTTTGCTTACCGCAGTTTACATCTTCTTCATCACCAGCCTTTGATCAATGCAATTAGAAGCGGGCTAACCCGCATCGTTGGGTAGTCCAAAAATGTAGTGTGACTTGGTGGCCCTGTCAATTCAAACTAAGTTGATGGACCAGAACCAATGTTTTTACAAGGAAAAGAAATAATGCAAATCGGAATTTGGGGCGTCACTGGCGGCGTCGGTTCAAATCTGGCGCAGGTGGCGCTGGAGAAAAATCATCGGGTTGTTGGCATCGCACGAAACCCTGCCAAAGTAAAAATCCAGCACCCGAATCTTATCGTGAAGTCAAGCTCATCAACGGATATTGATGCTATGACAAAAGCGTTGAAAGGCTGCGATGTCGCTGTCTCAACAATTGGTGGAGGCGGGTTTGGGCAGATGCGCAAACCAACATCGGTCTATTCGGATTCGGCGAAGACAATGCTGGCGGCCATGCGCGCAAACGGTATGGATCGCATCATTGCCGTCACGGCAGGCGGAATTGTCGAGCAGGATGACTGGCCCTGGTATTATCGAAATATCGTTCATCCGATGTTGAAGGAGATGTACAACGACATGCATCGAATGGAAGATACCATCAAGAGCGCAAGTGTGCGGCATTTGTTTGTGCGCCCCGTCGGTCTAACGGATGGAAATCGAACGGGTATTTATCGCACAAGGGAAGAGTTGACGCCGCCAAAAGGGGCGCGCATCAGCCGAGCTGATGTGGCTGATTACATTTTGAAACGCATCGAGGCGGATGATTACACCAGCGGTGGAATTGTCATTGCTTACTGAGGGCTTAACTTGTGTCGCTTAAACAAATGGACCATAGAACCTCAATTGGAAATCCAAGAATATGAAAGCATATGAAATCGTTCGTGAACACCTGCGCGCCGTGGAAGCAGGTGATTGGCAAAAGGCAGACTCCTACATCGCCGACTCTTACAGTATGACTGGGACAATCCCTTTTCCGATAAGCCTGTTCGTCAAAATCACAAAGCAGCAAGCGCTGCGCATGCACAAGCCCCGCAAACAAGCCTTGCCTGATTTCAAGTTCAACGAGAGGATCCTGGAAGAAACGGATGAAATGGTGAAGCTGCAGATTAACATCTCCGGCACACATACGGGAACGATCGATTACACGGGCATCTTGCGGGGTGTCCCTGTGATTCCCCCAACGCACAAGAAAGTCAATCTTCCAAACGAGTATTTCACCTACTATGTCGTGGGTGGAAAGATCACAAAGACGATCGGCGACATCCCCAAAAATGCTGGCGTGCAGGCTCTCGTCAAGGCAGTGTCCAGTTGAGCGGCCGGGCTACTTTGGGCGGGGGTCTGGCGAAATCAACCGTCGTCACCGAGTCAACACGTCTCGCCATCGAAGCATTGTCGGCCACAGAAGGCGTGCGATACGTGGGGTTTCCGTGCTGACCCTCTTACCCGTAACCCCCGCTGGAGCCGCGACGGCATTTTTCTTGAATTCAACGGTGCTCAGAGAGGCCGATCGCGATCACGGCGGCGCCTTGAAACTGCTGCAGGCCTCACAGCTAGATTGGACGTTGGTTGCCTGTGGACAGATCGTGGATGGACACGGGGGGGGCCAGTTTGCAACGCGGAGACCGCTTTACCGGGGGGTACCGCAAGATCGAAGCCGGGGATGTCGCCCGAGAAATCTGGCAGGAGATCAGCACGCCCGAGCACCATCGAACGGTATTTGGAGCATGGGCCTGAACGCTATCCTCTGACTGCTGTTCGCCACACGGCGCCAGTTTATGCAGGGCTTGACAGAACAGACTATGGGGCAAAAATGATGAAGCCAGACAATCTTCGGGGGAAGTGGGCGTTGGTGACCGGCGCATCGAGCGGGTTGGGCGTGGATTTCGCCAGGAACCTGGCCGGTCGCGGCTGCAACCTGATCCTGGTTGCGCGTCGCGAGGATCGGCTGCGGGCGGTGGGGGATGAGATCACCGCGCAGCACGGCGTGCAGGTCGAGGCCATCGCGCTCGACCTGGAGCCGCCCGACGCGCCGCCGCGGCTCTACGATCAACTCAAAGCCGCAGGCCGGCAGGTCGACGTGCTGATCAACAACGCTGGCTTCGGCCTGTACGGCGATTTCCTGGAGATCCCGTGGGAGCGCGAGCGGGCCATGCTGGAGCTGGACATCGTGACGCTGACCCACCTGACCAAGCTCTTCGTCCGGGACATGGTCGCGCGGCGCTTTGGCTATGTACTGCTGGTGGCCTCCATCGGCGCGTACCAGCCTTCCCCGACGTATGCCACCTACTCCGCCGCCAAGAGCTATGTGCTCTTCTTTGGCGAGGCGCTGCATTACGAGCTGCGGGACACCGGCGTCAACGTCACCGTCGTGTCGCCCGGCGTCACCAAGACCGAGTTCCTCGAGGTGGCCGGCCAGCAGCCCAGCCTATACCAGCGGGCGATGATGATGGAGAGCGTGGACGTGACGCGCCATGCGATCGACGCGCTGCTCGGCGGCAAAGCCAGCGTGGTGCCGGGCTTCAAGAACGCAGCGCTGGCGCAGTCCACACGGCTGATGCCGCGCCAGTTGGCCGCGCGGATGGCCGATCGGTTGATGCGCGTGGGCGGCCGGGCCGCCGAATGAATTCGGCGTCTGCTATGACCAAGTGCGCTGAAGCGCACTGACCTTTCGGCGCCGCAACCCGCTTCAGCGGGTTTGACGTATCAGCCTGCGGGTTTCAACCGCAGGCGTCGCCCGCCCAATCAACTACATCATTTCCCTCCAACGGACTACATGACCATGTAGTCCGTTTTTGTTTGCCTCGGAGTATAGTAGCGGTGTCAGTGAGAGGAGCGCTGAGATGACTGCCAACACGAACGAGACCGACCTGCGAACCTACCGCATCACCCTGCGCGGCCGGGTGGACGACGAATTCGTGGCCGCCTTCTGCCCGGCGGGGACGCAGTTGACCTGCGCCGGCGAGACGACCTGCCTGTGCAACATCTGCGCCGATCAGTCCGGCATTGTGGGGTTGCTGCGGCATCTGCACAACCTGGGCTGTACCATCGTGGCCCTGGAGAGCTGATAGCCACTCTGCCACGAATTACACGAAATCGAAGGGGAAAGCACACCATGAACCAACGCATCCTCATCGCCTACGCCACCCGCGCCGGCTCGACCGCCGAGATCGCTGCCGCCATCGGCGAGAGCCTGGCCGCCCGCGGCTACAGCGTGGACGTCAAGTCGATCAAGGAGAAGCCTAATCCCGCCCCCTACGCCGCGGTCGTGCTGGGCAGCGCCATCCGCATGGGCGGTTGGCTGCCCGAGGCGGCGGCGTACATCAAGGCGCACCAGGCGACGCTGGCCGCTCTGCCTGTCTCGCTCTTTACCGTACACATGCTCAACACCGGCGCCGACGAAGCCAGCCGCGCCGCCCGCCAGGAGTACCTCAAGGCAGTGCGCCCACTGCTGCCCGCCGCCGAAGCGGTCTACTTCGAGGGGCTGATGAACTTCTCGCGGCTCTCTTTCCTGGATCGCGCCATTGCCAAGATGGTCAAGTCCGTCGAGGCGGATCGCCGCGACTGGGCGGCGATTCGCAGTTGGACGCCGGCGGCGCTGGCCGCGTAGGGGCGAGGTTGCCTCGTCCAGGACTTGGCGACCGCGCTCCTACGATGTCACAAGGCTTACGCAGGAGATGCGAAACCGGCCACGAATTACACGAATTTGACGAATTCTGGTTGGGTTAATCTTCGTGAAATTCGAGTAATTCGTGGCAAATGAGTAACTGCTGTACCATTTCAGAGGGATACCACCATGACCAACACCCCATCTCAAATCCGTCTGAGTCGCCGCGAGTTCCTGCGGCTGACCGCCGCCGCTGGCGTGACTGCCGTCGGCGGTTACGCGCTCGCTGAATACGCTCCCTGGCTCGATTACACCGGACAGGCTGCGCAGACCTGGAATCCTACCGAAAACGAATCAACAGCGTCGTCGCCTATGGGTGAGATGATCCGCTACGCCACGCTGGCCGCCAACGGCCACAACACGCAGCCGTGGCGCTTCGCCCTCACCGCGGACAGCATCGAAATCCGCCCCGATCCGACCCGCCGCCTGTCGGTCGTGGATCCGCAGGATCGCGAGCTGTGGATCAGCCTGGGCTGCGCGCTGGAGAACCTGCTGCTCGCGGCGCGGGCCAGCGGTTACGCCGCCGACGTGACCTATCCCGACGCGGCCGATGCCATCCACGTGCGCCTGACGGTCGCCGCGCCGCAGGGCAGCCCGCTCTTCGACGCCATCCCGCGGCGTCAGAATACCCGCTCGGCCTACGACGGCCAGCCCGTCAAAGCGGCCGACCTCGACCGGGTGCTGGCGACCCCGCTGGAGCCGGGCGTGACGCTGCGGCCCGTCACCGCGGCCGGCGATATGGCGCCGGTGCAGGAATACGTGCGGCAGGGCAACCTGGCCCAATACGGCGACCGGGCGTTCCTGGATGAGCTGATCGGCTGGCTGCGTTTCAACCAGCGCGCCGCCCTGGCGACCCGCGACGGCCTCTTCACCCGCTGTTCGGGCAACCCCGAAGCGCCCGCCTGGCTGGGGCGCATCTTTGTGTCCGGCGGTAAGCCAGAGCAGCAGGCCGACGCTGATGCGGCCAAACTGAGCAGCTCGGCCGGCGCGCTGGTCATCGCGTCGACCGGGGAAGGTAAGTCCGCCTGGGTGCGCACGGGCCAGGTCTACGAGCGGGTGGCGCTGCAGATGACCAGCCTGGGCATCAAGTCGGCCTTCGTGAACCAGCCCATCGAGGTCGCCGCGCTGCGCGGGCAGTTCGGCAGCGCCCTGGGCCTGGCCGCCGCGCACCCGCAACTGCTGCTGCGCTTCGGCTACGCCCCCGACATGCCGCGCTCGCTGCGCCGGCCGGTGGCGCAGGTGTTGATTTAGAACACTGATCAAGTAGTCCAGTCCGTTGCGGGCGACCGAGGTCGCTGCAACATCTGCGCAGTCGCCGCAGGGCGACTGAATTCCAGCCGACGAAGGTCGGCTTTGCGCCGGTTGCCGCGGTTTGCAACCGCCGGGCGCCGTGCGCGAAGAAAACGGAGCATCCCAATGAACGCAGCACTCAAATGGCTCATCCCGCCTATCTTCATCCTGGCGCTGGTCGCGGCCGTGGCCGGGCTGTGGCCCGGCGCAGGCGCGCCCTACCCCTACACCACCTTGCGCGGCGAGCAGGTGACGATCAACGCTCGCGGCCTGTACACCTGGGATACCGTCAGCACCGCCGCGCAGATGCAGGCCAACGATCTGGTGACGCTGGTCGTCGGGCTGCCGCTGCTGGCGGCGTCGTTCATCCTGGCGCGGCGCGGCTCGCTGCGCGGCCGGCTGCTGTTGGCGGGCACGCTGGGCTTCTTCCTGTACACTTACATGTCCATGTGCTTCGGCGCAGCCTACAACCCGCTCTTCCTGGTCTACGTGGCGCTCTTCGGGCTGAGCCTCTACGCCTTCATCCTGAGCATGATGTCGTTCGACCTGGCCGCGCTGCCGGCGCGCTTCTCGGCCCGGCTGCCGCGGCGAACGATTGCCGGCGCGCTCTTCGTCGTCGCCGCGTTTCTGGCGCTGGCCTGGCTGGGCCGCATCGCCGCCGCGGCCGCGCCGGGCGCGATCCCCACGCTGGAAAACACCACCAGCCTGTTCATCCAGGCCATGGACCTGGCGCTGATCGCGCCGCCGTGCGTGCTGGCGGGCGTGCTGCTGCTGCGGCGCAGCGCGTGGGGCTACCTGCTGGCCTCGGTGGGCGTGTTGAAGTTCATCACCCTGGGCCTGGCGGTCAGCCTGATGGCGCTCAACCAGGCGCGGGTCGGCGCCGCCATCAGCCCGGTGGAGCTGATCGCCTTTCCGCTCATCACGCTGGTGAACCTGGCGCTGGCGGTTGCGCTGCTGCGCAATGTAACACCAGAGGCATCCATCCCATGCGTTTCAACTTCTTCCGTTTCTTGCTGATCCCCGCCGCGGCGCTGGGGACGATTGTCCTGCTGGCGGCCGCGGCGGAGCTGGCCGTGCGCTTCGAGCCGGTGCGGGCGCCGCTGCCGACCCCGGCCGGGGAATACGTTCGGCTGCAGGCCGACGAGCGGCTGTTCACCCTCTTCGCGGCGCTGAACGCGGCGGGCTATGACGAGGAAAACAACGAACAGGGCATGTCCGAGGTGCGCCGGCAGGTGCGCGCGGCGCTGACGGGTGCAGGCGGGGAGACCCCGCGCCTACCGGCGATGCTGCGGCCCTACCTGGCGCTGTGCCGCACTATCCATGTCAGCCAGTGCGCCACGTGGATCTTGCAGCGCGGCCCCGCGCCCGCTTTCGCCCGCGCCGTGGATGGCTGGGCGCTCAATGCGCCGGCCTTCCCGTTTCTGGGCTTCGACCGCGCCCTGGCCGCCTTCTACCGGCAGGCGGACATCGCCGGCCTGTGGGCGGCGCAGCGGCCGGCCTACGAGGCCGAGATCGCCCGCTACCGCAGCCTGGCGACGCCCGCGGTGGCCGAGGTGTTCGCCTATCTGCGCATCGCCGCGCCGCCCACTGCGGGGGTGGTGGTGCTGCCCAACCTGCTCGACGCCTACTGGCGCGGCTACGGCCCGCGCGTCGGCGACCTCTCCTATGTGGTGATGGGTCCGGCGGTCGAGCCGAACGTGGGCCTGATCCAGCACGAGGCGATGCACCCGATCCTCAACCCGCTGGTGGATGCGCACCTGGGGGCAGTCGAGCGCGGCCAGGCCGACCGCCTCTTCGCCGCGCTCAAGCCGCGCGTCGCAGCCGGCTACCGCTCGTGGCCCAACATCCTCCACGAAAGCGTCATCCGCGCCGTGGAGGTGCGCCTGGCCGCCCCGGCCGACCGCGAGCGGCTGATCCGCCAGGAAGAAGCGGTCGGCTTCCCGCTGGTGCGTCCCCTGGCCGGCCGCCTGGCCGAGTACGAGGCCGGCGGGCAGACCATCGCCGAGTTCATGCCGCGGCTGCTGGAGGCGCTGAACGATGAGGCGTTGCGGCCGTAAGCGCCCGACTGGCTCGGAAGGGCGACAACGGCTGAGGCGGCAGGCAGAAAAGAGCGAGGGTCAGGTTGAAACCAGGAGGGTTTCCTTTCATGAGAGCTGCCTTCTCTTTTCGTTCCAAAGCAACCCTGCAAACAAAACCGCCACCAGTACGCCGCGCAGCCACAAGGGCAGGAACAGAAGGGTGAGGAGCAATAAAACGACCAGGCCGCCCACGAAGACAACCAGCGGCCTGCGCCATGCGGGGCGGCGGAGAAACCGCCAACCAGCCAGGAGGCTGGCAGCCAGGGCAGCCAACCAGAGGGCAATTTCGGACGCCGTGACCAGGCCGGAAATGGGGCGGCCTTCCGCACGGGCTTTGAGCGTATCGAGCATTTTCAATTCCATGACCACATCCGGGATTTCCAGGGCGATGACCGCCGCCGGGGGCATGAAAACCGGGTCAAAACTCTCGCGCACCACCAGGCGGGTGTGATTTTCCCCTTCGGGAAACAAACCGAAGACAAAGGTCCAAACCGGCTTGCCCGCCTCGTCGGTGGCTTGCCAGCCAAACCACCGGTAGGGTTCAAGCACATACACGGCGCTGGGGCAAAAACTGCCAGACATGCAGATGGGCGTGCCAATCTGCGGGTTCTGGTATGCGGGCAGGAGGCGGTCGGCGGTGTGGATATCGAAGCCCAGCAGGTTTTCCAGCCAATCGTAACTGTACCAGCCGCCGCGGCCCTGCCCAAACTGCACCAGCCAGGGCCAGATTTGTTCGGGCGTGGCTTCGATCAGGATGGCGCGTGTCCAGCTCGAGCCGCTGAGGGCGCCTGGCATCGGGTGCAGCAGGTCGGCGTCGCTGGCGCCCCAGCGCAGGTGAACCGGGCGGATGACAAGATAGCCCAGAACCAGGACAACCAGCACAATCCCCAGCCCGGCAAGAGTTCTTTGGAGTTTTTTGGGTTTCATCATTTGATTCCTTGTTGCGTTGCTTAGCAAGAGCCGCCACTCGCAACTTGGGTATCAGCTCAAGCCAACCTGGCTTTACGTAACCGCTCCTGCAAGGCCGACCGATTGGCGTACTGTGTCTGCAAGGCGGCCAGCCTGGTCTGGAATTCCGGCAGCCGATCCTGGAAGACGGCCAGGTCGTGCAGCTTGACCAGCAGCGCGAGCGCCTCGTCGTAGGGACGCGCCTTCTTTTCCTCGATCAAGGCCTGGACATCGCGCCAGGCCTGCGCCGCGCGGGGCGCAAAATCCTGCAGGTCTTTGATCCGCCTGGCCTCTGCCTCGGCCTTCTGGCGACGTCCCTCCGCCTGGCGCAGGCGCTCGGCGCTTGCGCGCAGTTCGGCCCAGGTGCGCCGCGCCGCGGCTGGCTGCGATTTGACGGGCGGCCCGGCCAACTCCTGCAAGCGCCGATTGAGCTTCAGCGCCAGCAGCGGCTCCCCTTCAGCCAACCGGCGCAGGAACGCGTCGCACTCCGCGCGCGGCAGGCGGGCGATGAGCGCCTCCAGCGCGGGCGCCGACGTGGGGCGGAGCGACTCGCTGGCCCCAGCGGCCGCCTGCACCAGGAACGGATCCAACTGGAAGAAGCTAATAAATTCCGCCAGCGGCGCCGACAACGCTTTCAACCCTGGCGGGACCGGCGGCTCCAGCTCCTCGTCAATGTCGTTGGCCGCGGCAGCCAGCAGCCAGGCCAGGTAGGGCGCGCGGGTGTCGCCGGCCAGGATGTCGTCGCGTAATGGCGCCAGGCTGGAGAGCTGCGCTTCGCCCTCGAAGCCACTCTCGCCATCTTCGTCCGGCAGGACGATATCCAGGATCAGCGCATCGCCGACCGGTTCCAGTTCGGCGCAGTACTCCCACAGATACGGTTGCAGCGACTTCTCGTCCAGCAGTTCCTTGGGGAAGCGGAACGCCAGCCGCTGGCTGCCCCAGTTGGCGTAGTAAAGGAAGGCATCGAAGTGCTGCGCCAAGACTTGCCTGGGGTCGTGTTTGAACCCGCTCCAGTGGTACTCGACCCAGGCGCGCGTCGAGCTGACGTCGATGTGGCTGGAGAGCTTGCTCACTGCGGCCTGCTCTGCGGCCGTCAGCGCGCGGTCAATGGTCTGCCATTCGTAGTACTGGTATTCGCTCATTTTGCCCTCTAAAGCAAGCCAGCACGCGCTGTTGACACGGATACCATTGCGTCATGCTGTTGCAAGCTAGTCTGGACTAAGCTAGTCACGACTAGACTATATCACAACGCCGCCAGATAGAGAAGCTCACGCCGCGCCTTTTCAGACGTTGGACTTCTCGCAGAAGTCCAAAGTCTCGGTCAATCTCAGACGTTGGGCTTCTCGCAGAAGTCCAACGTTTCGGTCAACTTCCCGACATCCTCGGTGATGTTTTGGGCGCAGCGGGCGTCAAAAGAGATGATTTTTGCACATTGACTTTGATTTTGGAGATGCAGACGATGACTCTTGATCTGTTCAATCAACATAACTTTCTGAACATCGAAACCTTCCGCAAGGATGGCAGAGGCGTAAAAACGCCGGTCTGGTTTGCGCGCGAGGGGGACGCCCTCTACGTGTGGACCGAGGCCGCTTCGGGTAAGGCCAAGCGCATCCGTCGCGAGGGCCGGGTGCGTATCGCGCCCTGCACGGCCCGAGGCGATCTACTGGGCGACTGGCTAACTGCGGTAGCCCGGGCGGACGACTCCCCCGCGGCCGTGCGCCACGTGAAAAGCCTGATGCAGAAGAAGTATGGCCTGGCCTTCCGCGGCTTTCAGGCGCTGGGCCAACTGCGCGGGGCGCACTACACCACCCTGCAAATCCAACTTGACGAGGCAGCCGCATGAAATGCAAGCGCCTGGGGGTAGCCCTGATCCCTCCGGCTGGCGGCGACGCTGGCGTTTGTACGCTCGTTGCAGCGATGAATGAATGGAGAGTAACCAATGACATGTGAGGGAAAAGTAGTTGTCATCACCGGCTCCACGCGCGGCTTTGGACATGCCGTAGCCCGCGCCCTGCTGGCCCGGGGCGCCTGCGTCGTCATCTCCGGGCGTAAGCAGGAGACCGTGGACCAGGTGGTCGCTCAACTGGCTGGCGCGGGCCGGGTCTCTGGCCTGGCCTGCGATGTGAGCGAGATCGAACAGGTGCAAGCCCTGGCCCGGCACGCCCTGCAGCAGTTTGGTCGGATTGACGTCTGGATCAACAATGCCGGCATGACGCCGACAGCCGGCGGGGTGCTCGATTTCCCGCCAGAAGTCGCGCTGCGGACGATCCGCGTCAACTGTCTTGGCACGCTGCACGGCGCTCAGGTTGCCCTGGCCATCATGAAAGAACAAGGCGCCGGCGTGATCGTGAATCTCTACGGCCGCGGCAGCGATCTGCGGCCGGCCACGCCGTCGGGGCTGTACGGAGCGACCAAAGCCTGGATCACCTCCTTCACCCGCACCATCGCCGCAGAATACAAGGACCTGCCCATCCAGATCATCGGCTTCAGCCCCGGCATGATGACCACGGACATGCTGGATGTGCGCGAGATTGTCGGCGCCCAGGTGGCGGGCCAGATGCGCAATTTCCCGATGGTGGTCAAGGCGCTGAGCAACCCGCCCGAGGTACCGGCTGCGGAGCTGGCGCGGCTCCTGGAGACGAACCATAAACGCTTCGTCGAATATCGCCTGATGAGCGGTTTCCGCCTGCTGACAATGCTCAGCCGGCTGGCCTGGATGGGCATGAACAGGAAGGCCCGCCCAGCAGAACAAACCTTCGCCATCCTACCGGCCTGGGAGCCGCTTGCGCTCAAAGCGTACGGAAACAAGAAATAGAAAGATCGCCGCCGCGCCTGGCACGAAAACTGCCGCCCAGTGAACCTCCCGCGCGCTTGGCCTGCGACCCCACCGGCATTATCATCAGGGCGAGTGTCAAGCATCATCATTCTGCGAGGAGCAACTATGCCCGCCTTCACCGAAGCCGACATCCGCGCCGGCGCCAGCGCGCAATCGTTCGAGCGTGGTAGCAGCTATTACCACCGCGGCGCGGTTGCGCACCTGATCGAGCGCCGCCATCTGCTGACCGCGGCGGTGACTGGCAGCGCGGCTGAGCCTTACGACGTGACGGTGACGCTGGCCGCCGACGGCAGCATCGGCCAGGCTACCTGCACCTGCCTCTACGACCAGGGCGGTTACTGCAAGCACACTGTCGCCGTGCTGTTGACCGCACTGCGCGTGCAGCAGCTCACGGCCAAACCAGACCTGGAGACGCTGCTGGCCGGCCTGACCGAGCCCCAGCTGCGCCGGATTCTGCGTACGCTGGTGGAAGACGATCCGACGCTGATCACGACCATCGAGCAGGAAGTAGCGTGGCTGGCCCTCACGCCGGTCGTGGCCGCCCAGGCCCCGGTCGCCCACGGCATCCCCGTGGACCTGGTCGCCATCCGCCGCGAGATCGGCAAGGATGTGCGCAGCGCCGGTGAAACGGGCGGCGGGCACAGCGATCACTACTGGGACTATGATGATGGCCTGATCTTTGCGGAGGTAATCTTACGGCCGCACCAGGCCCTGGCCGAGCAGCTGCTGGCCGCCAACGACGCGGCCGCAGCTACGGAGGTGATTACGGCCATCATCGAGGCGTGGGGGGCGAGCATCGCTGGTCTGGACGAGTGGATCGTTGAGGCCAACCAGGATACTTTCGATGAGGCCGCTTCCAGACTGGGGGCGCTGCTGGCCGAGGCGCTGTTAAGCCAGGCCCTCACTCCTGATGAGTGCGACCAGTGGCTGGCCCGCGTCGAGGACTGGGGAGATGAGGGCGTGATCAAGCCGGACATCGTTGAGGCCGCGCTGGAGCAGTGGTGGGACTACCCGCCGCTGGTAGCTGCCATGCAGGGCAACTTGACCGAAGAAGGCGCGTGGGCGGGCGATCCGCCCGACTACGCCGATGACCTGACCCTGGCGCGGCTGCGCGTCTTGGCCCGCCAGGGTCGGATGCAGGAGTACATCAATCTGGCGGAGGCCGAGGGGCAGACCAGCCTGTACGTCAACATGCTGGCCCGCGTCGGCCAGATTGAACGGGCAGTCGCCGAGGCGCGAGCGTATCTGCAATCCCCGGCCGAGATCCTCTCGCTGGCGCGCACGCTGGTCGCACAGGACGCGCGGATCGCCGCATTAACAGTCGCTGCGCACGGGCTGGGCGTGGGCGGGCAGGAGAGCAAGACCGAGCTGGCGCGCTGGACCGTGGAACTGGCACAGGCGGCCGGCGATCACGACCTGGCGCTGCGGGCGGCGCAGACCGCCTTTACCAGCAGCTTCGAGCTGGCCGATTACCAGGTCGCCGAGCGTCTGGCCGGCGCTGACTGGCCGACGATCAAGGCCGGGCTGCTGGAGCAACTGGCGCGCTCTCACTCCTACCACCAGGTTGACATCTACCTCTATGAGAGGATGCTGCCGGAAGCGATGGCGGTCGTTGACGGATCGTCATACTACGACGACCATATGGAGCGCGTGATCCAGGCGACGCGCGCCGAATACCCTGATTGGGGCATCCGCAAGTGCAAGCAGCTGGCGGAAAGCATTATGAACCAGGGCAAGGCCCAATACTACGACAATGCCGTGGAGCGACTGCGCACCGCGCGGGACATCTACGTGCAGCATAACCGGCGGGCCGAGTGGCTGGCGTACCTGAATGGGCTGTTAACCCTGCACGGGCGCAAGTATAAGCTCGTGCCAATGTTGGAGAGGCTGCGGACGTGAGCGACTTCTGCTAGGCGCTCAAACGGGGCGAGTCTTGTCGCCTCTGCCTCCCCGAACGCTCCCTCAGAAAGCCGGGAGCGCACGAGGGCCAGATCCGGTCAGCAAAATAACCGGGAACTGCTGGGCTGCCCGGATGACGAAAGGTTCGAGTGTCCGCGGGACATACATGCCGCACCTCCGAGAATTGATCGGCTATTTTGCATTTCAAATGCATTATAGACGGTCATCGTCCAATTGACAAGCGCCTGGTCTGCTTCGCCGATCTTGATCGCCGGCCCCTGGGCATGGCGGATCGCGTGGAAAACAAAAGCCCAGTATCATAGGATACCGGACTTGATATAAACCAGAAGGGGAGATGCGAGATCATGACGCTGGCTGCGCTCAGGTCTCTTTGAGATATTCGCGCACCAACAGCGCCGCGGTCGCGCCCTCGCCGGCCGCCGAAGCGACCTGCTTGGTGCTGCCGGCGCGTACATCGCCCGCCGCGAAGACGCCTGGCCTGCTGGTCTCCAGGTAGCCCGGCTCGCGTCCCTCGTAGCCTATGGGGCGGTTGCCGCTATGCACCAGGTCGTGGCCGGTGACGATGAAGCCCCAGCGGTCGAGGCAGATCTGATTGGGTCGCAGGAAGCGGGTGTTAGGCGTCAGCCCGATGAAGACGAAGACGCCCGCCGGGTGGATGACCTCGGCGCTGCCCGTTTGCCGATTCCGGATCGTGACGGCCTTGAGCTTGCCGCCCGCGCCGTCGAAACGCACGACCTCGGTATTGAAGTGCACCTCGATCTTGGGGTGGCGCAACACCTTTTCCTGGATGACCTGGCTGGCCTTCAGTTGATTGCCGCGAACCAGCAGCGTTACTTTTTCGGCCAGACTAGCCAGGAAGAGGCTCTCCTCGGCCGCGCTGTTGCCGCCGCCGATGACCGCGACCGGTTGGCCGCGGTAGAATGGCCCGTCGCAGGTGGCGCAGAAGTGGATGCCCGCGCCGATGAAGTTGCTTTCGCCCGGCGCGTCCAGGCGGCGATAACGGCTGCCCGTGGCTAACAGGAGCGCACGTGCGCTGTACTCGCTGCCATCGGCTGTAATCACGCAGTGGTAGTTGTCGTGGCTGCGCAGGTCAGCGACATCCTGCGCCTGCAGCATCTCGACGCCGAAGCGCGCCGCTTGCTGGCGCAATTGGTCGGCAAACTGCGCTCCTTCGATGCCTTCGGTGAAGCCAGGCATATTGTCCAGGCGTTCAGTCGCCGCGGCCTGGCCGCCGAGCGCGGCCCGCTCGATGACCAGCGTGGCGATGCCTTCGCGCGCGGCGTACAGCGCGGCGGTCAGCCCAGCCGGCCCGCCGCCGACCACGATCAGGTCATAGTGACTACGCTCGGCGGTCATCTTCAGGCCCAGCTTCGTCGCCAGCTCCGCGTTCGATGGCTCCACCAGGATAGCGCCATCCGCGAACTCGATGGTCGGGATGATGCGCTTGCCGGCGTTCTTTGCCAGCACATAGGCCTCGCCGGCTTTGTCCTGCTCGATGTCCACCCAGCGATAAGGGATCTGATGTTCGCCCAGGAACTGCTTGCTGCGGTGGCAATCCGGACACCAGTAGGCGCCGTAGACGGTGATCGCCGGCCCGGTCATGCGGTCACCTTCACGCCGCGCCAGAACGCGACGTAGCCTTTGATCTGCGCGGCGGCCGCCTTGGGCGCGGGATAATACCAGGCCGCGCCGGCGTTGGTTTTGCCATCTACGACCACGTCATAGTAGCTGGCCACGCCCTTCCAGGGACAGGTGGTGTAGGCGGCACTCTCGGCGAAATACGCCCGCCGGATGGCGTCGGGCGGGAAGTAGTG
>DAISHS010000071.1:0-15307 GCA_036822415.1 Chloroflexota bacterium | reverse complement strand
ATGGCGAAGCTGCGGCAGAGCATCGCCAACAAGGAGTGCGCGTGCCCGATGGCCAACGCCAATTACGCCAACATGCTTCTGCACCCGCCGACGCTGGCGAAGGTCGCGTTGGATGTAGTGCGCTAGCGCGAACCGCAGCCCGGATATACTTCCCCTTTCCTGACCTTCCAGGCTTTGAGTTCCCCCGGATGTCTGTGACGAATCCGGGTGTCATACCCTCTTGACCGTTCGCGTCCACGCTGCTATACTCTGGCCCAGAGGTTGAGCATGGAGCATAGCACGAGCGTACAGATCTCAGAGCAAGCAATGGCCCACTATCGGCAGGCCGCGCAAGCCCGCGAGGTGGGGCAGCAGCGTGCCGCTGAGCAGCGCCGTCAGCTCGGCTGGGCTGTTGCGCGGCAGGCCGCGTCTCTGCTACGGCAGTCTTTTGGGGCCAGCCGCGTGATTGCCTTTGGTTCCCTCGTCCATGGGGCATGGTTTGGCGCTCACTCCGACATAGATCTCGCGGTCGAGGGTGTTCTGCCTGCCGCCTTCTGGCGCGCTTGGGCCGCGCTCGATCGGATTGATTCCACTTTTGAGATTGATTTGGTTGCCTTCGAGTCGGCATCGGAACAATTGCGCGCCGAGATCATGAATTACGGGGTTGTGCTATGATCGCCCGCTATCAAGTTCTGGCTCGACGCATCCAGCTTGAAGTCGAGGCGCTCGATCGCACGCAAGTGACCATTCATAGACATTGACAGATTGCTCGCCAGACCGCGACCGATCAAGATGCCTACCTGAATTCGGTGGCCCTCAATCTACACAGCCTATACTCTGGCTTGGAGCGTGTCTTCGAGTTGATCGCTGTGGAACTCGACGGCGGCGCTTTGGGCGGCGAAGCCTGGCATATGCCGAACTCTTGCGGCAGATGACCCTGGATGTTCCGGAGGTTCGTCCCGCCGTACTTCAGAGGGACGCTGCGGAGAGGCTGGATGAATACCGCAAATTTAGGCATCGCATCCGCAACATTTATGCCAGCAACCTTGATCCCGAACGCATGGCGCACCTGGTCACGGGCTTGACGTCGCTCTGGCAGGAAATTCGCACACAATTGATGGATTTCACCAGGTTCCTGGGCGCGCTGGCAGGGTAGCGCGGAGGAGGAATTTGCAAAGAAATCACAAGCTTCTAGAACCAACCGTGACGTCTATGACGTTTGATACTCAAACTCTTCATCAATCAGCGCAGCCAGCATTTTTCTATCCACCATTCCCTGATGGAATTTTACAAATTCTTTGAGACCGCCAAAAGTGCTCAATACTTCATCCCGTTTCAATTCCGTCTGGCCGGTTCCAGTCAGTGCGTGATAGGACGACCAGGGCCAATCACGGAAATCGCCCACAAAGCCATGTTTTTGCGGGTTATAGTGGATGTAGAAAATCAGGGTTTCAAAATAGGCTGTACTCGTGACCGGTATGCGCCCAAAGCGCTCTTCGAACAGGCTTCCGGTGCGCCCGTACCCTTTATTGATGGCTTTGGTATAGGCATTGAAAAAATTAGCAAAGTTTCGAGAGGGGTTGAAGGTTTTCTTCTTTCCTTCCGAGGCGCCAGAGGTGTTAGGAACCTGTGACGCCTTAATAAATTCCTCCTCTGTCTTGATGCGCAGCGAAAAGTGGAAATGATTTCTCAACAAACAGTAGGCAAACGTATCGGCTACCGGTTCAATGTGCTTCGCGTACAAGCTGAGAAAATAGGGATAGTTGCGTTTCTCGATGAACAAATCTTCGCGGTTGTTGCCGCGGTTGTAGATGTGATAATAGACGCCAGGTAACAGAGGCGAGGTTGTGTTTTTCATCTTCGTCTCCAAACGACTTTAGAGACGTCACAGGTCTCAAAGACCTGTGACGTCTTCATCGTCTCGTCATCAGCGTAGAATTCCTGCGCGAGCGCGGCGACCAGTGGCGCAATGTGTTCCAATTTCATGTCACGACCATGGCCTTGACGGTTTCATTGAGGTCATCCATGACGGACTTTTTTCCCACGCGGGCATGCGGCAAACAAAAGGCTTCCTGGCCAGCTGGGCCGCTGAAAACGGCAGGGCGCTGACCGGCGTTTACGCCTTTTGCGTTACCTTTCCTGATTCAGCGCAGAGGACACGGTGGAATACAGAGCGGCCGCGCCCGCCAGCAGCAGCCCCACCACGGCCATGACCAGCATCTGCAGCGCGGCCAGAAAGCCCAGGAAGTAGGTGGCCGGCTCCGGCAAGGCCCAGCGGACCTCGGCGCCGTTGAGAACGAAGCTCAGCAGCGCCGGCAGCCCGACCAGGGCAATCGTCAGCAGTGTCCAGTTGAGCGTGGTCTGGGCCGCGGCGGCCGGCGCCTGGCGATAGAGACGCAGCGCCAGCAGCAGCGCCAACCAGGCCACGACGATGGCCAGGGCCGCGTTCGTGGCAGTGGTCGCGATCATGTCGCCGGCGCTGATGACCGAGCTCAGCGAGTAGGTGCGGCCGTCCAGCACGGCATACTTGAGGTTGAAGAGCAGCACGTACACCAGGGCTGCGCCGACCATCCAGGCCAGGGCGCGGCTGCGCGCGCGCCAGGCCATCCCGCCCAGAACGCCGACAATCACCAACGCCAGCAGCAGGCGCGGCAGCCGTTCGCCGGTGGCGCGGGCGGTGCGCGCGGCGGTGATCGCAGCCTGCGTGGCGCTCACCGGGTCGCTGCCGGCCGCGATGTCGAGCCTCTGTCCGGTTGCCGCGCGGTAGGCGGCGGCCAGCCCCTGCTGTTGAGCCTGGGCAGCCGCCTGGATGCCTGGCAAGGCGCCAGCTGGCAGGTCCAGCATGTCGGTCAGAACCTGTCCCTGCGCCGAGGCCGGAATTGTCGTGCCCAAGAGCGCCGCCAGTGTCGGCGCGATGGCGACCTGCGGCACGTCGCCGTAGGCGCCCGCTTTGACCCCGGCGCCGGCCACGACCAGCGGCTCGACCAGGACGATGGGTTCCTGTCCGCCGTGGCCGCCGCGATTGATATGACCGTGGTCGCTGGTCACCAGGACCGTGTCCTGGGTCAGATCGAGCGCTCCCGAAATTTCGCGCAGCAGATCATCGGCGCGCCGGGCAGCCGCGTTCCAGCGCGGGTCTTGAGGGCCTCCTTCGTGATGGCCGGCGTAATCAACCTGCAGGAGGTGGATCAAGGTCAGCGCGTGCGCATCGCTGCGCAGCCAGGGCAGGGCTGCGGCGACGACGGCGCGATCGGCGGCATCGTCCTCGTTGGGTGTGTAGTACGACGCTGTGATGGTGTCCTGGGGAATCATCTTCTCGAACCAGTTGAAACCAGACACGGCCGTCGTCAGCCCAGCGCGGTGGGCCGCAGCAAAGAGGTGATCCTGCGTCCAAGGGATGTACTCCTCGTAGGCCAGGTTGATCAGCGGGCCGTCGCTGAACTCGGGCCAGGCGCCGGTGAAGAGCACGGTGTAGCCGGGCGCGGAGTAGGAGGGCGTCCGGCTGTGAACCGTGGCGCTGGCGCCGGTAGCGCGCAGCTCATTGAGGAACGGCATCACCTGGGGATTGGCCGCGGTATCGGTGCGCAGGCCATCAATCAGCACAAACACCACGCGCCGCGTCAGTGCAGCGCCCGTGGCGGCGCCTGGGGCGGGCGGCTGCGCCGCCAGGGGAGAACGGTACGCGTACATCGAATCCATCATGCCGGTGGCCCAAACGTAGGCGACCACGGCAATACCCAGGCAGGCGACAATACTGAGCAGCAACAGCAGCGATTTGCGGTTCATGGCGAGCGCTCTCCTTCTCACGAACGCAGGGCGGTGGGCCTGGCAATGACCGATGGCGAGGGCGATGGATTGGGAGTTTACCGCAGTTGGCGGGCGTCGGCAAGTTAGCAGGCAAGATCGCCCTGTACGATTTGCTGCTGGAGCGCCGTCAGTCAGGCGCCCTGACGCCGGAAGGGCAGGCATGGCTGCATACGCTGCGCAACGAGGCTGATGGACTCATGCTGCGCAAGGCCCAGGCCTACGCGTTGCTCAAGAGCCGCGGTCACAGGCTGCCCTCGCTCGACCAGTTGCGTGCTCAGTAGCGGCTCTGCAGTTGAACCGGCCGCTTCTGGTGCGCGCCAGGCGCCGTTAGGTGGCTGCTGGCTGGCATCCACCGGTGGGGACGCGCTAGCGCCCTTTCAGCCCCGACCGGTCAGCATGGCTAATCCTTCCGCACTGCGTTTTCGACGCCAGCCATCCTGTCTCGGCAGGATGGCTGGTTGATTGTTCCACGGTCTTCAGTCGTTTCCGGTGCAGCAGCCTCGTCGCCGGGCAGTTCAGTCGCCAGCGTCACCAGGTCTTGAAGGCGGTGGATCCGGGCGTTGTGATTGCCCGGCTGATGGACTGCTGCGTCGTGTCGGCCAGCGACTGGCCAAGGCCCACCTGGCCGGGATAGCGTGCGGCCAGTGCATCAGCCAACCAGGGAGGTATCAAGAACGAACGACAGCGTAGAGATAGTCATGTTCGAGCCAGGCCGACTCGAACTGGACAATCGGCACCCAGCGGGGGCCGGTCGGCAAATCAGGGTCGTGGAGCACCACGTTCGTCGCATCCAAACCTGCCACGACGACAGCGTGATCCGTTTTTTCGGCCCAATAGGAGAGGTATGCTGTATCCAGGGCCGCTATCACCGGCGACCCTGCTTCGATCGTGGTGCGCAAAATGGCCAGATCGCCGCGTCCGATGTCAACGTGCAGCTCCAGGGTGGTCAGATGGCGCAGGTTCGCGAACGCGGCGCCGTGGGATCGGATGCGCAGCAGACGCGTCAGCCGCTGATAATCCACCCGAACCTGGAGATAGTCCAGGACCATGGCCGCGCAGGCCGCGAGGCAATCAGCCTGTTGCGTCTGTTGACGGTGTGAGATGGCGAGCAATGGCATCGGCTTGACCTTGCATGGCGGAAATTCGGGCAGGCGCCAGCGGGATCACCTCACCGTTAATGGCGTCAACTTCGACTATACCGAGCTCCGCCACCTGGCCATAGCCCCGCAAAAAGAGATGGATGGTCATGTGCCAGACCGGCCGACTGCCCCATACCAACACCGGCTCTCCAGGGCGAAAGGCCAGGGCGACCTCACGGCTCAGGTAGCTCTTGGCGCGCCGCCGGGCCAGGTCAGGAGATACGCTGATCTCGCCTGTGACGCTGGGCACGTCAAGGCGCAGCGCGCCCTCCGCCGGCCAGCGACTGCTGACCGCTTGCTGAATCATGAACTGGGTTGAAGTTTGTCGAACATCTCCGACAACGGTGGGCTGATTCATGCCCAACCTCCTCTCTTGGTTACTCAACTTCTGTGGACAAGACGCGTGCGATTTGTGGGAGTTCTTGGGAGCTCACGTACCACACAACATCGAGATTGACTCCGAAGTAACTACCTTGTGACCTACGCCATCACCAGAATGGCGTTCAATTCCTGTCGGCGAGCGTCAAGGTTACGAACCATCTGTATGCTGGCAGACAAGCCGAGCGTCAGAGCGGCCCAAACTCAAGTCGTTGACGGTGTGATGATAATCGAGAATCGTCAGGCCGTCAACAGCGCCGCCAAGTAACGAAGTTGTCATTGGACGAGTCCAAATGGTAGCTTACGATTAGTATAATCCAGGACTACCATTTCTGCAATCGCTGGGTCAAACGGATGTGCGCAAGCGTTTGACGCAGGGGCCAAGTGGCACTATAATGCCGCTCATCGCCTGGATTTGACTGCAATTATCTGTTTCTTGATTGCGCAGGAGCAAGAGGAAGTTGATGACACATTCGTTGACAGTCACATTGCCCGATGATCTCTACCGACAGTTACAGCGTCAGGCGCAGGTGGTCAATCGCCCGGTGAGTGAGGTAGCGGTCACGGCCTGTGTTTTCGACGCCAGCCATCCTGTCGAGACAGGATGGCTGGCTCGTTCTTTGCAGAGGTCGGCTGCCCCATGGGTGACCCGCCGCCAGGGCCTGGTCTCACCGCTTTGATGGCGAACCGTTCAGAGGCGATGGGCAACCCGGCGCGCGCCGGTCTCACGGCCGCGCGCGCAGGGTCGCCATAGTTCGCAACGACTGTTCCTCCATCTCATGCTGCCCACACCGCGCGGTGACTCACGTAACGTACCGGCCATTCCAACGCGGGGGGGTGTGAGCAGCCCAGGGGACCTGGCTGCTCACAGGCAACAGTGAAATTCTTGCACCAGGCGACCGACCATTAGTGTAGCCGGGTTCAGTGGCTTTCTGTCTTCGGCGGCCGCCCTTCATAGGTGGGGGCTTTGTCGGGGTTATCCAGGCTGGTAGCAAACGGAACTTCGATCAGCTGAGCTTCTGGGCTAAGGCTCTCAGCGCCCAGGGCGTTACAGTTGGCCACATTGCACTTGCGCACCAGCACATTGTCCACGTAGGCGCCTTCGGCATAGGTGATCGAGTAATCGGTATAGAACAACAGCGCCACCCACACCTGGGGTCGTCCGCGCAGGTCGCCGATGCTGTAGACATTGGCCAGATCGAGCGTTTGGTTGATCCATCCATTGGATGCGCCGCTCGTACAGTTGCCATACCAATTGTTGCCATCTATCGAGGCTAATCGGCAGACGTAGTCAAAACCGGATTCGGCATTGAGCCAAAGTTTGAAACTCATATCAGCCGCCGTGGCGCCCACCAGGCTGAACGAGCCGTACGTCATCCATGATCGGGTATAATTTGCATAGTAACTGCCGCAAGATAAATTGGCCCCATTGCCGCCGCCGCCAACGGCCCAGCCGCTGTAACTGCCGGTGTAGACTCGACAGCCACGTTTGGCCCAGTAGTACTCGCCATAACCACTGTAGCCGTCGAACACGCTCCAGCCAGCAGGGAAACTGCCTTCGAAGTTAGTCTCGACGACCGTAATCCAGCCAGCGGGCGGCGGCGCTGTGTCCTGCCAGGCGTTCCAGCTGGGGAAGTCACGCGCGCGGCCAAAGTTGAATAAGACCGGTAGGGAGCAGTAACTACAATTGCTGCTGCTGGCAATGACGTGCCCGGCGCCGACCCAGGTGTCTTGTGTGGGCAAGAAGGCGCGCACGGTATTGTAATCACCCCACACGCTATCGGAAGGCCGCGCGTTGCTGGTCTGCGCCAGGTAGTAGGTGAAGCCGGGCGGCACGGCCGTGAAATCATCGGCCAGGGCGTAGGCCAGGCTGGGGTTCATGTTGGAGCCGCTGCTGGCATTGAAAACCAGGCCCAGATCTCCGCGTTTGTTTGCCGCGGCGCTGGGGTAAAGGAAGCAAACACTCGCATTCCAGATGTAAGGCCGGCCCTGCGCCCCGCTCAGCATGGACAGGTTGTTCTCGTAGATGGCAAACCCATCAACGTAAGGTTGACTGAAGCCGTTGCCCTGTTTGACGTTCCACCACCAACCCAGCACCATGCGGCCGGGGTCTTTGTAATTGGAACTGTGCAGCATATAGCGAGCGCCGGTCAGAAGGCGGTCATCCGTGCGACCTGCCCAATTGGCCGTCGAACTGCCGCAGACCGCCTGATTGCGCGTCGTGCGGCTCCACGCCGGCACTGTATAGACCGTGCTGGCCGCGCTGGTTTGATCTTCGTACCAACGCCAGACACTGATGCGGTTGGCAGGCGCCGATAAAGGCCAGTTGGAGGCGAAATACATGACATGATCGGCGCCCTGGATCGGCGCCCAGGTGAACCAACTGGTGGTGGTAACATAGTTGAAGTTGAAGCCGCTGCAGGTGCGCAGACTGTCCAGCGGAAAGCGCAGCAGAGCTGTACGCGTCCACTGTCGGGAGGCGTCGAAGACATTGGTGGCAATGTAGAGGAAATCGGCGCCCAATTGTAGATGCGGATAGTCCCACCATTGGTTCGTCCACCCGCTGTTGACGGCGCTCGGATAGACATCATAGGCGCAGAAGCTGCCGCCGCCGTCGGTGGAGACGCTCAAGCGGAAGCGATTGACCCCGCTGCTGTTGGGTGAACCTTGCCGGTACCAAAGCAGCATGTTGCGGCTTTCATCATGCACCGTGACCTGATCACAGCAGAAGTCGCTCATGCTGGCGGCCGGGTTGATGTAGGTCCAGCCCTGCCCGCCGTTGGTCGAACGGGCTGCAAACCAGTTGCCGGTGTAGAAGACGTTCTTGCCGTTTTCGGCCACGCTGCTTTCCATGATATTAGATCGGCTGCCGCTGGGAAAGCCGCTGCCAAAAGTGACGTTGCGATAGAGCTGGGCATCGCCGGGCGCCAACGGGCCGGGCGTTTCCTGTTTGTCGGCGGCCGCCGGGTTCGTGTCGCTGCCGGCGGTTGGCCCGACCAGCTCGATGCCCTCGCCTTGGAGATCAACGACGGGACCGGGCAGGTGGGTATTTTCGCTCCAATAGGCCAGGAGTTCTTCCTGTTCTTTGTCGAGCGTGGGCATCTCATCTTTCCAGGCGAGTGTTTCCGCGCTCGGCTCCAACATGACGGCGACATCGGCTTCCTGAATGTCGGTGGTCAGCCGGCGATCAGCGGCATCTACTGAAACGCCTAAGCTGGCAAGCAACACCAGGATCAGCACGAGACGACTGAACGACCAACGTTTTCTGGTTGACATGACTGACCTCCTTACTTGGTTCTGGGGGTTGACGAACGATGTTGAAATTTTCGGGGTTGGCGAATTCGACATGGTATCACTTGTATAGGCTTAATCATTACCGTGGCGCGGTCATACCAAACCGACGAGAAGCAGGCAAACACTTTGACACAACTTGCCTGGTTCAGGTTTTCATGGCTATTGTATACCGGTTCTTCCTCCTGCAGTCTGCAAAGAACCTGCAACCTTCTTGCTGTACCCTCAGCCCTGCGCTTGCAGGGACATCATGGTTTGCGACGACAGCAGCTCCGCCAGGGCGTTTTTAGGGCCTGTCCCTGGCGCACTGGGAAGAGGCATTGCCAGGCCGCGCTTCTAACGGCAGCTGGCGCCCCAGGTGCTGGCTACCAGCATGACGTCGAGGACATCTACGTCGCCGCTGCCGTCGATATCGTACGGTGAGGGACCCGGCGTGCCCCAATGGCTGGCCACGGCGGTGATGTCGTCAACGTCGATCAACCCGTCACCGTCGAAGTCATTAAAGGAGAGCGTGTAGTGGGTATCGGAGATGACCTGGATGCCATCCTGGTGAATGGCGACGGAATCCGTATCGCCCTGGGCGACCAGCGTCAGCCGCGCCGAGGCGAGGCCGCTGGCCCAGGTGCTGGTATCGAGGTCAAGTGAGGCCGAGCCGCTGCCTGCGTGTTCCATATACCAGCCGGCCAGGCCGTTCTCGAAGCCGCCGTTGGCGACCAGGTTGTCGTCCAACGCCGCGCCAGAAGCTGGTGCGGCCCGGCTGGTTGTGCAGAGGGCCAGGGAGCCGAGCAGCGCCAGGCTTAGGAGCGCAGCTAAGAAGCTAAGTGATAACGATTGTTTCATAAGATGACACCCTTTTTTGTTTGCTCAGGTCATCTGATCTGCAAGCTGACATCATCAATGAAGAAACTGGTCAGGAGCGAACCATTGGTGACGACGCGGAAGCGTACGCGCACAGTTTGCCCACGGATGGCATTGATCTGATCGGAGGTCAGGGTGAAGCTCGTAAGGCGCCATGCGTTCGTTGGCGGCAGCGATTCAATATAGAAGGCATCTACATAGTGGTGACCTGTGTTGGGATCAATCAGTTGCAAGGTAAAGTAGTCGCGGCCGGCCGCTGTCTCCTGGCTCTGTGACCAGTACCAGAAACTCAAGACGGCGCTGTTGAGGTCAGCCGGAAAGGTCACATTCTGATATAGCTGATCATCGGCGTTGTTGTAGCCGCCCAGCCAGGCGAGATAGCGACCACTGTGGGTAGTGATGCCCGAAGGTGCCGGCTGAATGACCGGCACACCCGCGCGCGTGGTCTCGGTCCAGCCGGTGTGATACTGCTCGAAATCGCCGTTGATCAGCATTTCGGACACCGCCGGCGCCGTTGGCGTCCGTGTAGGTGTAAGCGTTGGCGTCGGCGTGATGGTTGGCGTCCAGGTCGGGGTTGGCGTCCAGGTTGGTGTCGCGGTAGCAGTCGGGGTTGGCGTCGCCGTCAGTGGTTTTGGTATCGGCACGTTGAGGCCCCAGGCGATCGCGCCGGATTTTTGCACCTGCCTGTTGCCCAAAGTTACTTGCAGGGTGAAGGGCGCGCCGCGTGTGGCGCCGCTGGCCGCTTTGAGGCGAAGTTCGATGCGGCCGTTGGGATCGCTGAGGTTTACGGTCAGATTGGCGCTGCCATTGGCAAAGCGCGCCGGCCCGTTCAATTGAGCTGTCAGCGTAGCAGGCATGACCGCATTACCGTATACCACGCCGAGCCTTGTTCCGCCGGGCGGCAGCAGGAGGGGTGAGGTTGGCCGCTCCCAATTCAGCCAGCCGCCGGTGGGAGTCGGCGTTGGTGTGGCAGTCGGGGTGGGAGTGTGCGTGGGAGTAACGGTTGGCGTGGGAGTAACGGTTGGCGTGGGAGTAATAGTTGGCGTGGGGGTTGGCGTAGGGGTGAAGGGTGGGGTTGGCGTATCAGTTGGCCGAATACCCGTTTCGATCTCGATGTGCGCGTTGGTGCCGCCGCCAATGTAGGCGCCGCCATAGGCGCCTTCGCTGTAACTGAGGCGGAAAACCAGGCGATCACCAGCTTGGGCAACCGGATCAGCGCCGGCGACCGTTCCCATCACACGGGACCTGTCCCACGTACAACCCAGGCTGACGTGCGCCAGCGTCGTTGTGCTGCCCTGGTGAATCAGAATCAGATCGGCGTTGTAGCAACTGGGGATCTGCCATGGGAATAGTGTGTAGAAGGTAATATCGAGCCAATAGTTTGGTCCTGTGATATCTCCCGTCAAGGTGTAAGTCCATTCACGCGTTCGCCAAGCGGGCCGAATTGGGATATCACTCACATTATCCTGCGGCGACAACTGGAGCGTATAGTCCTGGCGCGGGTATAACCGTGTGATGTATTCTGGTGGGTACGTGGGTGTTGGCGACGGCGTGATCGTTGTGGGTTGGCATTGGTAGATCTGGACATCGTCCAGCCACCAGCCCCAGGCATAGTAATTGCTGTCTGTTCCCAGGCGCCAACGAAAACGAGCCGTGCGGCCGGCTAACGACGCCAAATTGAGACGGCTGGTGATATAACCATGGCTGACACCGGTGAAAGCGGAGCGACCGCCAAGAGGATTTCCGAAAGTTGAGGAGAGTACGCCGCGATAGCCGTTGTAGTCAGACAGACTACCAGCATCTGTCCAAGAGTTGCCGTTGTCTGTGCTATACTCTACGACACCGCCATCGTAATTTGTCTCCAGTCCATATGCATGGGCAAACCGTAAATAGGCGTTGGCCGGAACGGTAACATTCAGATTCATGGCGGCATAAGAGTCCGACACTGCTGCCGGATAATCATTGGCGTACAGGAAGTGATCGCCCGAGTGAGCATAGGTTGCCTCCGGGTAGTCGTAGCGCCAGCGCCCTGTACCGCTGAGGGCGCCGAACTGCCAATGGCCCGGACCGTTCTCCAGGTTGTCGTCGAAGAGCATGGTGTGTGGCTGGCTACCCTGACAGAAGGGGGCATCGGTGCTGAAGTTGGGGGCCGGCTGCAAATTCATCTCGACGGCGGTTGTCGCAGCGCGCACCTGCTGGCAGTCATTGGCGCTGATGCCAGCTGCCCCAATCAAATTCGTACATGCCTGATAAAGGGCATCGTGGAGATCGGCGTAGTCGGCGCCAGAAACCAGCAAGTGCGTTTGAACCTCATAGTAGATCTTGGCAACCTTGACGACGCCGAGTCCGCGCACACTGAAGCCGTTGAAATCGCCGCCATCGGTCATCAAAAACACGGCTTTGTTGTTGATACCGCTGTTCGTATGCACGCCGCCATTGTCTGAACTGTCAATGTAGTAGTAGGCACTGCGCATCCGGTCAGGATCGCCACGAGCCGGTGGGTCCCGCATATTGCGAATCGCGCTCATACCTGAAACATCCTCACCTAGCAGCCAGCGCACGGCATCGGTGTCGTTGCCGGCGCCGTTGGTCAGATCCACGAATTCACCCCACAGGTCGGAGAACGATTCATTGATCGCGCCGGACTGATAATAGTAAAAAAGGTTGGATTCGTAGTCGGTGACGCCATGCGTCAGTTCGTGGGCCACCACGTCATCGGCCAGGGGAAAACCGTAGCCATCGCCATACACCATTTGGCTGCCGTTCCAGAAAGCGTTTTGATAACCAGACCTGTAATGTACTGTTGACTTGAGGGTCATGCCACCGTTGTTGAGGCTGTCACGGTTATGTTGAATGAGGTAGAAGTTGTAGGTATCGCCGGCGTAGCGGTGGGCGGCGACGGCATGCGCATCGCCGCCGGCGCAGGTGGGATTCGACTCGTTGCAAACCAGCGTCCCGGGCAGCGTGGTGCCGTTGTTGGCGGTGTAGGTTTCACGGTTGCGCGCCTCGTCCACCTGGTTGAAATGCAGCGCCACGCCGCCGCGCTGCGCTTCGATCAACACCAGTTCTCTGATCGGCGCCAGCTCGACAGGGGTGATCTCCATCCGCCAGACGAGGGATGTAAAGCCGCCGCCCGGCTGGATGAGGATGGGATTGTAGAGCCAGAGGGCGGGGACGGTGGTGGTGAGGGTTTCGGTGGGCAGTTCGTAGGTCTTGGCGACTGCTTCGAGTCCCTGCTGCCGCGCCTGCTCTGCACTGATTGTGGGAGTGGTGGAGATGGACGCCATGGGCAGGATCTCGCCTGTGACGGCGAGGAGGCGGTTGTCTCGGCTGAGTTGCACGATCAACTCGCCGCCGAGCACCGGGATACCTTCGAATACCTGTTGGAAACGCACAAACTGATGGTTGGTGTCGCTGTTGGCGGTGGTGCGGCGTACGACGAGCTCGCGACTGGGGTCGGACAGGCCGAACAGTTCGCCATAGGAGGCGAGGAAGGCGCGTGCGCCTTGTTCGGGGGAGGCGTCGGACGGCAGGGCGCTGGCGGGGGCAAGGGCATGGTCTGCGCTAACGCCGAGAAAGCGGAGCTTGCCGGTTTGGCTGTGCAAGGAGACCCGGACATCGTCGCCAGCCGCCTGACGCAGTTGCTCCAAGAGCGCCTGGTTAATCTCGCCTGCCTGCTGATCGCCCGCGTCGCTGACCGCTTGCAGGGGCGCGGCGGCAGGTGGAGTCAGCTCCTGTGTCACGGCCTGAAGTCCAAGACCGCCGATGGCCAGGAAGATCAGAACGAGGGACACGAACGAACGCGTTGGCATGGTTGGCTCCTTTTCTGTTTGTGTGCGTTGACGATCAGGCGGGGGAGTTCTGAGCAGCCCAAGAGCGCAGGCTGCTCACAAGAGCGAGAGCAGGTTCCAGACCTATTACTATTCTACAGCACCTCGTATGCCCTGAGTCTGCACATCTACTGCAAAGAAACTGCAAGCGAATCACAGACGGCCGTGCATTGCGCGATCTGCTCCGACCTGCCAGGCTCGCAGGCGAATTGACAACGACTCTTCGGGTCAGGGGCGCGCGGCCACGGCAAACAGGTTGGCGCGCAGTGGCTCGTACTCGAAGTGCAGCGTACCTGTCCCGAAGGAGGTACCTGCAAAGATCGCCCGGTAATCGGCCTCACGGCGGTAGATCAGGCGCCAGTCCAGCAGCCACTCGACCAGAATACGGTCATTGGCATGCGTCTCCGTGCTGAAATTGCCCACGATCAGCGTACCGCCGGGCATCAGCAACCCATAACAATCCTCGACCAAGCGCGCGGCCAGGTTGGCGTTGAGATAGTCGAACAACCCGGCCGCGTAGATCACGTCGAACGGCTGGGTCGGCCGATTGGCGCCGCGAGCAAAGCGCAGCGCGTTGTCACACACGAACTGCACCTGCCCGTCGAGTTGCCCATTGATACGTTGGCGGGCGCAGGCCAGCGCAGCCGGGTCCAAGTCCAGACAGGTGACAGCGACTGCTTCGGCAAAACCTGGCTTCTGGGCAAGTAATGCCAGCTCGCGCGCTGGTCCGCTGCCTAAACTGAGCAAGCGCACGGGGCGTCCGCCGGTCGTCGCCCGCTGCTGCACCGCCACCGCCAGCGTGTCAGTGAGGAAAGCCAGGCGGTTGCGCACCGCCTGCGCTGGCCGGGCGTGCAGGTAGTAATCATCGAAGATCAGCCCGGCAGGTCTTCGCCCCGTGGCTGGCAATCGTAGATGATCTCGATCGTCTCGAAGTCGCCGGGATAGCCGCGGGGCTTGTTGAACGCGTGGTGAAAGAACGGGCCGGTGGCCGACCAGGCGCGGACTTGCGTAGCCACCTGCTTCTTGACATCTGCGATCTCAGCCTGCGCCGGTGCGTGGGCCAGGAAATCATTGATTGCTCCGCCAAGCATGTGCATAGCGCTCAATAGCGCCGGGCGGTGTTGCGCCAGCACGGCGCCTCTGCTCGCCAGATTGACCTGCCCGCACTCGGTCTCGATCTGGTACACCAGATCGCCCAGCTGAGCGAGTTGGGATACAGGATCAGAGAGGTATGACATCGGAGGTTCTTGAGTTCCGGGTTGCATAATTCGACTCCTTTGAGCATCGGGTATGGTGAGAAACTATGAATCGCTACGAATATGGGCCGGCGGTTGTTCACTGCAAATGCAGATAGTCAGCATAGACATCGTCCGGCTCGGCATCCCACTGGTTGTTGCCAAGATAAGTGCGCCGCACCTGGATGCGCAGGCCCCTCACGTCGGCCCAGTTGAACCAACTTTCCCCGCGCAGCGGGAGGTCGTAGACCAGTCGAAGGCATTGAACTCATCTATGAACGATGAAGACGATGCGCTGGAGCGCACCGCCGCAACCACGACGGCGCCCAGGAGCAAGCTGAAACTGAGCAGCGCCAGAGCCAGGGGAAGTGAGAACCGATATTTGGATTGCATGATCGCCTCCTTGCTGATCGTGATGTGAGCGCAATGAGCACGGAAAGCCCCCACACTCGATAAGAGACAGACCTTATATTGGCTGTCACGGGAAGGGAGTGTTCGGCGCCTTGCGCAATTCCGGATCAGCGCCCACGTCCCAGCGGGGAAGTGTTTTTCGTCGGAACCCCTTGGCGGCACGAGCGTCGAGAGCTAGTCGACGTGCTTCCGCTCGCCGCGCTGGCGGATGGCGGTGGGGCGAGCATGGTTGGCCATTGAGCTCTGCCGCGGCGCTACCCTACGCCGTGGACGACAGCCATCTTGTTTCGATAGGATGGCTGTTTTGCTTCTTCAGAGGTGCCATATTGGAGATTGCTGGCTGGACACCGGGTGCGGTGCAAAGTTTTGCAGGCAGAGG
>DAISHS010000070.1:0-15338 GCA_036822415.1 Chloroflexota bacterium | reverse complement strand
GCCCAGGCCAGGTGCGGGCTGCTGCGCACAACGCTGAAGCCGTCGCTGAGCATCAGGCCCCAGCTGGGCGCGGGCGGCAGCAGGCCGACGCCCAGGAAACTCAGGCCCGCCTCCGCCATGATGGCGGCCGGAATACCAAGCGAAAGCATCACGAACAGTGTGCTCATCAGATTGGGCAGAATATGTCGCCAGAAGATGCGCCAGTCCGACGCGCCTAGGCTGAGCGCCGCGGTGACAAATTCGGCGCGCCGCAGCCGCATGACCTGGCCGCGCAGCAGTCGCGCCACGCCAGCCCAGGAGGTGATAGTGAGGGCGATCAGCAGGCTGGCGAAGCCGCGCCCCAGGATGGTCATCAGCGCAATCAGGAGCAGGGTGGTCGGAAAAGCATAGAAAATGTCTACCAGGCGCATGATGAGCGCATCGGTCCAGCCGCCCCGCTGACCGGCCAGGCAGCCCAGCGCGCCGCCCACGAGCAGAATCGGCGCCTGGCTGGCAAAACCGACGACCAGCGACAGGCGAGCGCCAAACAGCAGGCGGCTGAAAACATCACGGCCCTGTTTATCCGCGCCAAGCCAATGCTGCGCACTGGGCGCCGCGCGCGTCTGATCGAAATCGGCCGCCAGCGGGTCGAACGGCGTCAGCAGCGGCGCCAGCAACGCCGCCAAAACCAGCGCCAGCAGATAGAGCGACGCCAGGAGGACAGGCCACTGTCTACGCCAGGCGCAGGCGCGGGTCAAGCAGGCCATAGGCGACATCCACCAGCAAATTGAGCAGAATGACGAGACTGCCGGAGAGCAGCGCGCCGGCCATGATGAGGGGGTAGTCGCGGTCGGCGGCGGCGTAAACAAAGGCGGCGCCGACGCCAGGGATGTTGAAGATCGTTTCCACGAAGAAAGAGCCAGTGAGCAGATGGGCCAGCAGCGGCCCGGCCAGGGTCAGGGCCGGCAGCAGGGCATTGCGCAGGACATGACGGCTCAGCACCTGGCGCTCGTGCAGGCCCTTGGCGTAGGCGGTACGCACAAAGTCGCTGGTAAGCGTCTCCAGGCCCTCGGCGCGGGTGAAGCGAATGATCACGCCGAGCGGGCCAAGCGCCAGGATGCCGATGGGCAAGATGACGCGGCCCGGCCCGCCCCAGCCGGTCAGCGGTAGCCAGCGCAGACCCACGCTGAAGATCAGCACGGCGAGCAGGGAGAGAACGAAGGCCGGCACCGCGGCCCCGCTGACAGCCAGCAGGCGCGCCAGCTGATCGAGCCAGGTTCCACGGCGGGCCGCGGCGAGCAGTCCCAACGGCGCGCCGACGCCCAACGCCAGCAGCGCGGCCGCCAGTCCAAGCGGGGCCGAGACCGGCAGCGTGCGCGCCAGCACCTGCTGCACGGTCTGGTTGCGGTAGGTGTAGGAGACGCCAAAATCGCCCTGCAGAACGCGGCCGAGCCAGCGCAGATACTGCGTCGCCAGCGGCTGGTCGAGACCGTAGAGCTGGCGGTAATGCTGGCGCATTTCCAGCGGCACCCGCACGGCCTGGTCGGGGTCATCCAGGCCAAAGGGGCCGCCGGGCGTGGCATGAGCCACGACGAAAGTAAGCAGCGACAGCAGCAGCAGGGTGAGCAGCGCCTGGCCGAGGCGTGCGAGCAGCTGCGGCCAAGCGAAAAGGGGGAATGCGCCCTTCATGCCGCCAGCTGCACCTGGCGCAGCGACGGCGCGCCCATGCCGTTGGTGATCAGGCCCTGCAAGCGCGGCTTGATCAGCCGGTGACGCATGACGTAGTAGAGCGGGATGATGGCCGGGTCTTCCAGCACCAGGATGCGCTCGCACTGCTGATAGAGCGCGACCCGGCGGCTGGCGTCGAGTTCACGCGAGGCTTGCAGCACCAGGTCGTCGAAGGTCTTGTTGCTGTAGATCAGCTCGGGCGTGTTCTTCCAGATGTCGGCCTGGGGCGGGGGCGTCGTGTAGAGCACGGTCATGAAGTTGTGCGGATCGGGATAATCGGCGCCCCACAGCTGGCGGTAGAAATGCGGCCGCAGCGGCCGTTGCGCGCGCCAGGCCTGCCGTGCGCCCGCCTCGGTCGGCGCCAGCTCGGTGCGCACGCCCAGGTTTTCCAGGATCATGGCCTGCAGCGCCTCGAACAACGTTTGGTAGGTCTCGTTCTGGTCGTACTGCCAGTAGACGAGAGGCACATCGGCGCCGCTCTTGTAGCTGGCCGCGGCCAGCAATGCCCGCGCGCGGGCCGGATCGAAGGCCAGCTCCCGGCCCAGCTGCCCGTCATGGCCAAGCAGGTTGGGCGGCAGGAACTGGTAGGCGGGCTGGCCGATGCCCTTCAGCACCTTGTTGCACAGCGTTTCGCGGTCAATGGCCAGGGCAAAGGCCTGGCGCATGCGCACGTCGTCCAGCGGCTTGATCTGCACGCTGAGGCGCAGGTGCATCGTGCTCAGTTCGGCGTTGGAGTGCAGCTCGCGCGCCAGCTGCGGATCGGCGCGCAGGCGGCTCAGCTCGGCCACGGGCGCGTCCACCATATCCAGCTCATCGGCCTCGTAAGCGGCCAGGGCGGTGCTTTCCTGGCGGATCATGTTGACCACCAGCCGGTCCACGCCAGGCGCCGGGTTGTGATAGGCCGGGTTGGGAGTGAAGACCATGCGCTGTTCGGGAACCCATTCGAGCAGACGAAATGGTCCACTGCTGACCACGGCGTCGGGCTGTGTCCAGGTTTGCTCGCCCTTCTGCTCGATGACGTGGCGCGGCAGGGCCATGAAGCCCGGCAGCGAGGCCAGGTTGATGAAGTAGGCCGAGGGGTTTTCCAGCGTCACTTCCAGGGTCAGATCGTCGAGGGCGCGGATGCCGATGCTGTCAGCGTCGGCGGATTCGCCCGTGTAGAAGGCCCGCGCCCCCTTGATGTCCACCAACTGCCAGTACTGGCCGCCGCAGTAGAGCTTGGGCGAGAGGTTGCGTTTGACGGCCCAGGCGAAGTCATGGGCGGTCAGCGGCGCGCCGTCGCTCCAGGTCAGGCCGGGGCGCAGGGTGAAGCGCCAGACCGCGCCATCGCCGTTGGGCTGCCAGGCGGCGGCCAGATCGGGAGTCGGCTGCAGATGCGCGTCGAGCGCGATCAGCGCGCTGAACATCAGGCCATTGATAAAGTAGCTGTGGTAAGCGCCGGAGCAGCCGGGGTCGGCCGCGGCGCCGATGTCGCCCCGGTTGAGGGGCATGTTGAGGCGGAGGACGCGGGGGCGCGGTGTTGAGTTGGGCGACGCCGGGGGTGTGGCAAAATGAGTAACGGCCGATTCGCAGCCGGCCAGCCAGAGGGCGAGGACGCTCGCGGCCGAGCCTTGCAGAAAACGACGACGAGAAACGAGAAGGGGAGTTGTCGGTGTGTCAGAACTCATGTCAGGACCTCCAGCCCCTGGGATCTCCGCACTCCGTGTGGTCACTGGAATCTCCGCACTCCGTGTGGCCCCTGGGATCTCCGCACCCCGTGCGGCCCTCCGTTTACATCACCCTGGACGCTGCCTGGCGACGGGCCTCCAATTCGGACAGGCGGCGCAGCGCCACACGCTCGGCGGGGCCATTGCCATGCTGGCGCAGCACGCGCACGGCATCTTCCAACAGGCGCGCGGCATCGTCCCAACGCCCCAGCTCGGTGAAGACCCATCCCAGGTTGCTTTGCACCGTGGCGCGACCCACCTCGTCGCCATAGGAAGTCACCAGGGTGTGCGCAGCCTCGAAATGCGTCACGGCCGCTTGCCACTGGGCGCGCCGCGCGGCGCTGTGACCCATGAACAGCCGCGCTTTGGCCTGGTAAACGGCGTTGTCCGCAGCCAGCGCGAGGGCGTGCGCCTGCCAGAGCCGCTGATCGGCCTCAGCATAGGCTTCCAGGCCCAACAAAGCGCGCGCGGCGTTGATCCAGCCATCGGCCTCCAGGGCGGCGTTGGCCATGGCCGCGGCCAGTATGATTGTTTCTTCGGCATGACGCAAGGCCAGCTCATAGCTGTCGTTGTTGAGATAAGCCTCCGTCAGGATGCTGGCCGCTGCGTATTGCAAGGTGACATCACCCATGCCGGCGGCGATCTCACGATTTTGTTGCGCCAGCCGAATCGCCTCCTCCAGACGACCCATTCTGAACCATAAGACGCCCAGAGAGTTTTGCGCAGACAGCCTGCGCGCTTGGTTGACCTGGGGTGTGCACATTTCGACGACTTTGCGTAAGCAAGGCTCCCAGGTGTGCCATTGCCCGATACGCAGCATGGGGGTGTGGAGGGCAAGCGCCAGGTCAATGGTCAGGTCCGGATTCTGGCCCGTTTCCAGACACCAGCCCAACGAGCGCAGCGCATGCTCCAGGGCGCGCGGCGGCTGCGGGTCGGAGTTGGACTGCCAACAAGCCAGCCAACGCTGCGCGGCGCGTTCGACCCCGGCGCAAAAACAGGCTGGCGCGTCGGTTTCAATAGACATCGTTGCCTACTTCCCAGGGGGAGCCTCGCCAGTTTGTTTCAACCAGGTCGGAGAGGACAAAATGCTCGGTCAGGCGATGGATGCTGTAAACGATATCGCCGCTGACCGCGCCTGCGTTGAGCAGTGAGGTGTTGACCAGCTCCTGCAAGGCCCCGCGAAAATGGCCGTTGAGCGCCACGCCGCTCACCGCGGCCAGATCGTCCCAGGTTGCCCCGCGGCTATCCAGGAGCGGCATGTGCAGCAGCAAGTATTGGGCCGGTTCGGAGAGCCGATCCCACGAGTAACGGAAGAGGAAGGTATACAAATCCTGCGCCTCTGCCCGTGCACGCACCAGGTCATCCAGTACCTGAGGGAGGGGCAGCGCCAGAAGCTGACCCACCACCAGTTTAATAGCCAGTGGGTTGCCGTCGGTCACCGCCACGACGCGTGCCAGGTCGGACTCCGGCGCGTTCAGGAGCGCTGGCGCCTGGCGTTCTTCGGCATGGTAACGCAGGAAGGCAAGGGCGTCGGCAAACGGCAGGGCGCGCAACAGCAGGGAGGTGACTTGATCGTAGGCGCTGACGCGATGGCGGGTGGTCAAGAGCACTTTGGTGGGCTGAGCCAGACGGTGCAGCCCTTCGGTCAGGGCCTGGATGTCGGCTGCCGTTTCCAGGTTATCCACCACCACCAGGGTGGGCGCCTCGTCAAGCGCCTGGCGCAGACGTTGTTCTTGCGCCGGCGCGCCCAGATCGAGGCGAGCGTCCAGACCCAGGGCGCGGGCCAGCTCATCGAGAAAGGCGGAATAAGTCAGCGCGGGTTGGGCCAGGGTATGCAGATGGCCCCAATCGAACGCGTGCTGCTGCGCCGTGATCCAGGCCACGCGCGCGCAGTGGCCGCTGCGCACCACGGTCTCGACGGCGGCCCGCGCCAGGGCGGTCTTGCCGCTGCCGCCCATTCCCTCCAGGGCGATCAGCCAAAAGCGATTGCGATCCGTCAGGCAAGTCAGCAGTTGACTCAACAGAGAATCCACGCCGAACAGGCGGCTGAAGGTGGGTGAGGGCAGACTGGCAAGCGCGCGGCGAGTGCGTTCGTCACGTGCAAACTGGACATTGACTTCTTCCTCGGCTGCCAGCAGCAGGCCAGCCAGGGCTGTGGTGGCCCGGCGCAGCTTCAGGAAGATGGATCGCTCAGCGTAGCCGAGGTCGCGACTGATGGTTGCGATCGTCTCGCGCTGGATGAAATGGCGCCGCAGCAAATCAGCGCCCTGGCTGTCCATCTGGGCCAGGCGGTCCAGGCTGGCATCCAGGAGGGCGCGCAGGGCGCTGGCCGTAGCGGAGGGCGCGGCGCGGCCGTTGCGTGAGGATAGCAAACACAGGTTCGTCAACGAACGCAGACCGGCCAGCATCTCGTCGTCGTGATAGTGCCGCAGCGCGTCCTGAACGGTTATGCTGAACTTCTTCTTGTTCAGATCGGTTTCTGGTTCAGCCATAGCACCTCTGGGGTGGCTGATGACATAGGACAGGTGGTGTTGCGGAAGGCCATCCAGGTGGGGTACAGACATGTGCGGGGCGGCCAGTGGGCGAAATCGTCTCAGTCTGCGCCTGTCGGCTTCACTGAAGTTCATTATAATGGGTCTGGCGGTGGATGTCAAAGGGATTGGGGGTTGCCCATGCAGTTGGCAAGGGGCATTGGAGAGTTTGCGCAAACGTTGCAGGTTTTTTGCAGTCTCTCGCGGGGTAGAATGTAGTAGAATGGGACAAGGCGTCTGCTGGAAGATTTCATCCCCTGCGTGCGCAGCCGGGTCGCCTGGGCTGCTGACACCGCTCCCAATCGGTCATCATCACAGTACGCACTGATTGCATAGAGCAGTACACAGTGGCCGCCACGTGTCGGCAGTGGGGTCGCATGTGGAAATGCTATTCATGACAGAGAGCATTTGTTCCTTCTCTTATCAGGTAGACGTCAACAAGGCAATGCAATCTGGCCAGGTGGGCTGGCGACGATTGCATGCCAGATCAGTCCACAGTCACAAGAGGAGGCTTTAGTCATGTTACGGTATGTCAATCTCACACTGGTCATCGTCACGATGATAGTCATCTTGCCGGCCTGTGGTGCTGGGGGCAATCCTCCAACACTGCCTGTAACGCCTGTGCCAACTGACACGCCTGTGCCAACTGACACGCCTGTGCCAACTGACACGCCTGTGCCAACTGACACGCCTGTGCCAACGGCAACACCGACACCCACGGTGGCACCCTTGACCGAACGCGAGGAATCATATTTTACTGCCATCTATGAGATTCGCGACAAATGGCAAACTGATTTCTACTCGTGGGCTTTGCTTGAACAAGCCCTCGAGGATCTGTCGCCCCCTAGCCATCTCGCTTCAACTCATCAAAGGCTGGTGATGGCTGTGAATCAAGTAACGCTTGCTAACTCCATGCTCAAGCTCTCTCTGCTCACGTACGTGGCATCTCTCTATTGCGATCCTTTGTCAATCAGCTACTGGTCATGCGTCCAGCGCAGCAATGAGGCCAAAGAAAATGCCCTCCTGGACGCCTCGAAGGTTGACACAGCCAGAGCCAAGTTTGTTGACGAATGGGCAGCGGCCGAGAGAGTATGGGATGCCTATCACGTGGCTCATGGCAGTCAACCTGTGCCCACAGCCACGCCATTCCCTCTGCCACCTTTACAGACACCGTTGCCGCTAAAAACAGCTGGCAAAGGTACGTTCGGGACAGAGTTAACTGTGCTGGCTGTTAATACCAATGCCTGGAGTCTCATCAAGGCGGAGAACTCCTTTAACGATGCGCCGAAGAGCGGTCAAAAGTACGTTATGGTGAAAGTGCGCGTGACCAACCGCAGTCAGGCCAAAATGAATGTGGGGACTGAAGATTTTTCACTTTATGGGCTTGGGAATACCTACAAAGAAGCCAATCAGATAAATCCCAATGATTTCACGGACGGCGAGATCGAGCGCGGAGGCTCACTGGAAGGAAACCTGAGTTTTGAAGTGCCAACGACCGTGAAAGAGTCACTCGTTCTGCTCTATCTGAAGGGAGACTTGGTTATGGCCCTGAAGTAGGGCTATGGAAGCCGTAGGGTGACTGAGCGCACGGGTGAGCAGGTCGCCCCACACCTGCTCACCATTCCCCTTATCAAGCGAGAACGAAGGAATAGCTTGGATTGAGTCTGGAAGAAGGGGCTCAACGCAAATATGACAACCTCAATTACTCCATTTCAACAACAAACTCGCCGTTTGGCGGCGCAATATCACTGGGGTCTGCTCACCGAGAGCGCCTGGATTGCTGCGGCCTGGCAAATCAACCCGGAGCCAGAGGATGAGAGGGCCGCGCGCCGCGCCTGTTTGACGGTATACTCACGTGTCCTCTACGACGCCTGCCAGGATCGCAGGCGACAGGACCAGGCCTATCGCGAGTTGTACGACTACCTGTATCCCCAGGCCCTTGCGCGGGACGCCGGCCTGGCCTACGAGGCGACCCAGGATGCCATTGTGCTGGTGTTCCGTTCGTTTGCTGAACCAAAACTGAAAAAATGCCGTATACCAGAAGCATTCCTGTTTTTTGCGCAAGGCAAACTGCGTGACGCCTTCACGCGCCTGATTCAGAAGCACGGGGGGAAGGATGATACTGTTTCGATTGAAGAACCTGGCGACGGCGACCAGGAGGATGGAAGGTATCGGTACGATCTCTGTGATCCACGCACCCCCGGGTCAGAGATAGAAAACGATGAGCGTGAAGCCTGGATCAAGGCAATGATACTTGTGGTGGCTGAGGCGGTGCTGCACTGCCTGCAGACCCTGTGGCGAGAATATCGCTTGCGGAGACAGGTGGAGACGCTGGCGTTGACCTTCATGGACCGCATGGCTGATGAACGGATTGCCGCTAGACTGCGCAAGACGAAGGGAGCAGTTCAGCTCCTGCGCACCCATGCTCTGGATAATCTGCGCACTTGCCTGGACTTGCGTCTGCCCTTGTCTTGGGGAGAGGAACCATGAATCCATCGTCCTGTCGGGTTGGAGCCGAGCAGTTGCTCAGCTATCTGAATGATCCAACCGCACAACCGGGTTTGTCGCAACACATCTCAGTCTGCAGTTATTGCCAGGTGCGCCTGTTGGCCATGGCCGGCGGTGCGCGGACACGCGGGAATGATCGCGCCGAGTGCCAAAGAGTCTTGCAGGAAATTCCGGCGCTGATGGTCGCCGAAGATCGCGGGGAAGCGGAGGCCGCTCAGTTCTGGCCGCTGCGCGTTCATCTCTTGCTCTGTCCCGATTGCTTCGCCGCGTATCGGGAACTGAAACAGATGGCCGCACGGGTTCTCGACGACACGCTGCCGTCGGTGTGGGCGTATCGGCCTCCCGATCTCTCTTTTCTGCACCCTGAAGAAGCGGTGCGGCCGTGGGACCTATTGCACGCCCTGCGTCTGAACTTGATGTTGCTTTTCCAGCCCCGCCAGGCAGTCCCGGTGCTGGCGCGTGAAGGCAAGGCTGGCCCACCTGAGTCAGCCTTGCCCGGTGAGCCAACCCATGAACGGGTGTGGGGCGCCGAAGAATTGGGTGAAC
Organism: Chloroflexota bacterium; assembly: GCA_036822415.1. GTDB lineage: Bacteria > Chloroflexota > Anaerolineae > SSC4 > Amarolineaceae > Amarolinea. The sequence goes on along the minus strand of DAISHS010000070.1, from coordinate 6,340 downwards.
TGAACGTGGAAGTGAGGTTGTTTCCGGACCAGGCTCATGCGGATTGCGTGCGCCTGGAAGTGGAGGCCCACCACATCACCCGCTTCGAGGCATCGCTGCGCGTGGCGCTGCAGATGGCTGGCGTGCCCGAAATCGTGCGCTTCACCGACCGCTTAGGGCTGGCGGAGTTTGATGGGCTGGTGGAAGACGACTTGCGCACGGCCATTCTCGAAATCGCCCCCGCGCCGTGAGATCATGTTCGGGGCGGCGCGAGACGGTCGCCAACCAGCATGAAAGGCGCCCAATAGTAGGGATGTTCCAGCAGGCGTTCTGGCCCAGCGGTCACGGCCAGCAGCCTGGCAGCTGCCTGGCGCAGACGCGTGATCTCGGCCTCAGCGTCCAGGGGTGATAGGCCTGATGCAACCAAACGCTGGCGCAGCACAGGGGTGGTCATGGTACGCAGGGTTTGTTGTGCATGGGCCAGGGCAGTGGCGGCGGGATAGCCGGACAGGAAGTGCTCATAGAAGATGTCCATAAGCAGGGCAGTCGAGACATCGTCCACCGGCCACAGGCTAACCAGCACGGCCGGCGTACCAGCGGAGATGAAGGCCCGCACCAGGCCGATCAGTTCGTCGCCGTGGTGTCGGCGGCTCTGGCCAGTTTCGCAACCACTGAGCACCACCAGGTCAGCCTGCAGGTGCAGGTCATCGAGGACCTGGCGCACGGTCAGGCGGCCATCGGCCAGGGTCAGGCCGGATGCCAGGGGGTCGCCGGAGTCGAAATGGGCATGACAGGCGCAGTGCACGATGGGAACGTGTGCACCCTCGCGCAGGACGGCGGCGCAGGTGGCGGCGGCGCCGTGAAACCAGGGGCCGGCCAGGCGTGCGGCCACGGCGGCTCCTTCACGTGCGGCATAACGCAGGTCGGCGCCGAAGCTGAAGACGACGCCTCCCTGCCCGTAACCAGGCGGCTTGGCGCAGCAGTAATCGAGCAGCACGGTGGCGCTGGGCGCATAGATGATCTCGACTTCACGCTCCGCAACGGCCTGCGGCAACAGGGCATGAAACGGCAGGTAGTGCAGGCGGTCATGCGGTACGATGACCCACCGCCGCCAGCCGGTCAACCTGGGTATCAGAGGCGCGATGAGGCGCTCGTGCAGCAAGGGGAGGGGCCAGGGCGTATGCAGGATTCCCTCTCGATCCGGAAGCATTTGCCGCAACCGGCTGCGGTCCCTGTCGAACGCGTGGGCAAGGTCATCGGCCAGCGAGGAAGCGAGAGGGACAACGACCAGATCGTGCGCAGACACAATCCAGGCAAAGGCGTGGTGTGGCATCAGCGCATATTCGATCAGCACGGTGTCGGCCGGCAGGCGCTGCTGAATCAGGTCGGCTGGCAAAGGCGTCACCTGGCGCAGGACAACCGCTTCGTGTGGCGTTGTTGCGTCTGGCTTGCTGTCGGCTGGAAGGTAGCCGGCCAGTAGTTCGATGAACGTTCGCGCCTTGGCGCGTTCCAGGATGGTCAGCGCCGCGTGAGGCTTGGCGCGTGACAGGTCTAGGAGGATGCGTTGTTCGTACACCTGAATACGCGAACCCAAAAAACCGATCCGTGCGAACTCGCCTTGCAGCGGGTCGCGCAGGATTTCGATCAGGCTGATGGCCTTGTCCGAAGCGGCGACGGCCTCGTCCAGGCGATCCTGGGCCTGGTAGAGTTGCGCCAGATTGGCCCACACGTCGGCTTCTTCGTACGGGTCAGGATTGGGCAGGTGGGCGAGGATGTCCAAGGCTTGGCGATAGCAGCCCAGCGCTTGCTCCCACTGTTCAAAGTGGTGGTAAGTTTCTCCCAGATTATCAAGGGTGAGAGCCAGGCTACGTCGTCGGTCGAAACGACGATACTTTTCGGCGCTTGCCGTGTAGAGGGTCAGCGCGTCCTGCCAACGATTCAGCGCCTTGTAAACGGTGCCCAGTTCGAACTCAACCGTGGCAGCCAGATGCTCGTCACCGAGTTCATGGCAGAGCGCCAGGCTGCGTTGGTGGCAGGCCAGGGCTTGAGTGAGCGCCCGCTGGTCAGCCTGCCTGCGTTCAAAAGCCCGCGTATGGGCAATGCCGGTGTTCTTGAGTACTTTGGCCAGGTATTGCTTATCATCCAGGCGTTCGAACAGCTTCTGACTGCGTAGATTGTATTCGAGGGCTTGTCCATAGTCGCCCAGGTAGTCGGCAGCAAAAGCAATTTCCAGGTAGACACGCGCCAGCAAACGGTCGGGTAACTCAGGTTCAGCGGTCAAGAGGCGTTGCAGTTTCTGTTCGGCCAGGTCCCAGCGCGGCGGAGCCTTTTCAGTCAGAAGAATAGCTTCCAGGTAGTCCACCCAGGCGTGCTCCACCGGCGAGATAGCACAATTGCGTGCAGACTGGAGAAGCGTCTCGCAAGCAGCCAACTGACGCCTGTCAAGCAACGCAAAGAAATCGGTAAGGATGGCTTTCAAATCAAAGACTGTCATCTCTGCAAGCTCCGAGCCTTGCGTACGGCTACCCCTGATGAATTTGGATAGGGATAAGTATAGCACAACCCTGTGCAATCTAAATTTCATGGTTGGAGGGAGATAACCGATGTCACGCTTTAGCTTTGCAATTGGCGTATTCCTATTGCTGATTCTACTTATCTCGGGCGCGCTCATGACTGCCAGTGTTGACGCTGAACGCGGCGGAGGTACCAGCCACGAGCCAAGTCATGCTGCAATCCAGATGATTCCCATTGATGGAAGCTCAATCCTGGGCAAGGCAGGTCGAGTAGGAAATCTGGCGCAAATTGGCGCTTCCCTATGGATTGGCCCGACCGCGCATGAGCCAAGCCACAGCAGCTTCGATCCTCCGATCAATGGCTTTGACTTCATCTTCGAGGGTGTCACCGAACCCTATGCCAACAGTCCGATGGTCACGTTTGAAGTGACCACGACGACGTCTGCCAGTAACACAATCGTGCTGGGAAGAACCGATTTCGAGCAGCATTATGTGGCCGGCAATCAATCCACCACGATCGCATCACTGGATAACGCGGTGCGTCTGTTCGTTCCGGCCGGCGCGCTCTTGCCTGATTCCTACCTGGTCATGAACGACACGGTGCAGCCGCCAGGCGATCCCCCGGCGGGTTATCGGCAATTAGGTCAGTCCTTTTCGATCCGAGCTTCAGGCGCGGTCAGCCAGAGCCTTGCCCCGATGATTCTGGAAATGGACTTTGACCCAGGCATGTTGGTTGGCCGCAATCGCTACACGGTTTCGATTTTCAGATGGGACGAGGTCCAAAATCAGTGGCAGGACATCGAAAGCGAACCAGATGGCGCCCTACCCACTCAATCGAAACCGATCAGGCGTTTCGGGATTTATGTACTGATGGCTGGCACGACCTGGCGCGACACGCTTCAGAACTACGAAGGATTGGACCATCGCCAGAATGTGCGCATAGCTGGCGGCCGACTGGAGTTACGCCCTGAGCAGACGAGTGGCTATGCTGAATCAATCGCCATCAGGCCAGATGGGCCATTCAGCCGTTGGGACAAGGTTCATTACCTTGCCCAGACTGGCAATGGCGCCACGCTGACCATAGATATCCTGACGGCCAACGGCGCGACGCTCTTATCCAACGTAGCTGACGGCGCCAGCCTGACCGAACTTGATCCGGCCAGCTATCCTAGTCTGGTGCTGCGCGCCAACCTGGGCAGCCAGCAGGCTGGGATTACCCCGGCCCTTGACAGTTGGTCGCTCAGTTGGCAACCTTCAGGATCGCCGACTCGGCGGCTCTTCTTGCCGTGGATTCATCAAGCGACCGCACCTTCGCACCCTGCGCTTCCCTCAACGGCGCCGCCAATCCCTGGCAACACACAGGAACGGACATGGACGCCAGTAATGGAGGCTACAGCCGATAGCAGCGCTGAGACGCTCGGCCTGCCTCGCCTGGCGACAAGCGATGGGTACGGCTGCGAGGCGCCGCCCAACCCGCCAGTGACCTGGACAACACCCGTTCGCCTGACAGGCGGTACGACAATTGCCATTGCCCCTCGATCCGTTGTAGATCGCCAGGGACGCATCCATGTCGTCTGGTACGATGACAGTCGCACTGTGTTCTACGCCAGCAAGGCCTCAGCGACCGGCGCCTGGTCCACTCCGATTGCAGTGCCCGGCTCAACCAACGCCTATTACCCTACGCTTGAGGTTGACAGCCAGGGCGTTCTGCATGTCATCTGGCGGGGTAACGGCAATATCGTTTACACAACACGGTCTGCGAGCGGAAATTGGGGATCGCCGATCAATTTATCGAGCGGCGGCCAGGCCAATGTCCTACCAAAGTTACATCTTGACCCAAACGGCAATCTCCATGTGGTCTGGAGCGATAGCAGCCCCGGCAACGCCGAAATCTTCTATGTACGTAGATCCGCCAGCGGAGCCTGGGGTACGATCGAGCGCGTTACCACGACCGCCAACATCTCATGGGCGCCGGATGTGGTGGCCGACAGCCAGGGCCATGTGCATGTCGTTTGGCATGAAGACGGCGAGATCTATTACGCCTGGCGTTCGGCCAACAGCAGCTGGAGTGCAGCCATCAACATCTCGCACAGTGCGGGCAGCTCGCTCTGGCCGGCGTTGAGCATCGGTTCCGATGACACGGTCCATCTGGTATGGGTTGATCGCCTGCCCATCGGCATCAACGGCGATGTCTTTATCCTCTACTATGCCTCGAAGCTGGTGAGCGGCGCCTGGACGAATGGCCTCGAGTTGATGCGCGTACCAGGCGGTGGACAGAACTTGATGGCGCCCTCCCTGGCTGTAGGCCCAACCGGCGCACTGCACGTGGCCTGGGCCACCCTGACCGAGTGGGCGCTGCGTTATGTGACCCGGCCCGATCAGGAAACTGGTTGGAGCGCGCCACAGGTGGTGACAACCCTGACGCCCTCAGCGACGCCTTCCAACCAATGGTACTTCCTGGGACTGGCGGTTGCGCCTGATCGTGAGGTTCATCTGTTCTGGAATGATATGGTGACTCCCAGCGGATTCAAGCAGGACATCAAGCACAGCTCTGCTCCGCCGCCGCCCATTCCTGCCAACCACGTGGCCGTGGTGGATGGAAGTGGGCGGGCGGTACGCGGCGCGTGTGTTTATCAGAACGGCCGCCTGGTTGGGGTCAGTGATGCCCTGGGCATTGTCGCGCCAGCCAGGATGTCAATTGGAGACCGTCTGGTGGCGCTGAAACCCCTGGCTGAGCAGCCTCACCGCCGCGGCGACTGGGCCTATCGCACGAGCGTCACCAGCCTGGCGATTGATCGAGCCAGCCCCAACACGCTGGTGAGCGGGTATAAGATCATCCAACTGGGGCGCCAAACTTTGCGCCTGAATTCGGCTACACCTCTCATCGCCTTCAACCTGGTTGTCTCTCTGCAGTGGAACGCGACGCCAACCTACATGCGAGAGATTTCGACCGCGCTGAGCCTGGCATCTGATTATCTTTTCGATGTCAGTGATGGCCAGATGGCCCTGGGACATGTCACGATTTACGACAACGGCGAGCACTGGCGTGAAGCGGACATACAGATTCTGGCGCGCCTGTTCGTTCGGCCCCATGCTTACGTTGGTGGTTTGCGCTCCCCAAGCGCGGCCGACGTGATGCGCGTCGGCCGCCAATGGGACCGCTGTGGGGGGCAAGGTTGCGATAGCAATCATAGCGGCCACGGCTATTGGGATCAGCCTGAAGGCTACCAAACCCTGATCCACGAGTTTGGCCATTACGGTTTGGACCTGCTGGATAGCTACTTCGGTTATATCTTTGATAGCGAAGGTCAGATCGTGGATGTGAATAATGCCAAAGGTTGTACCGAGAATGCGCCCGACCCAAATCGCGCTGCGGTCAATGCCAGCATCATGAACTGGCAATACGCGAGTAGCGAGTTATCAGCACGTGGGGTGACAGGGTTATGGAGTCAAGAATGTGAAGAAACGGCGCAGTGGCAATTGCAGGGGCAATCAGACTGGGAAACGGTCATGGAGCGGTTTGCCGATACGACAGCCCCGCCTCGCTGGCAATTGAACAGCCCAATCACGGGGACCTCCGTCATTACCGGCCCGGTGGATTTGCCAGCCAATCTACTGAATTTCCCGGACATCGAGGTTCATGAAGAGGGGGATGCCGCGCCGATCCGCTTCTTGACGGTGCGCACCTCAACAGGACAGCCCTATACTGGAGGCGCCCAGGTAGCCGTGGACACGCTGCAGGCCGGCCACACTGTGGTCATCTACCAGGGGCAAACCAATGCCTACGGTCAAATCGAGGTTTATGGCGCGGCGGCTGGCGATACCCTGCGCGCCACCACCCTGAGCGG
>DAISHS010000069.1:0-15352 GCA_036822415.1 Chloroflexota bacterium | reverse complement strand
ACGAGATGCCTTCGCGCTCGACGACGTTGATGCCCATGGCGGCCGAATCAAGCAGAATGTCCACCACGTGGTCATCGAGCAGATTGACCTCGTCCACGTACAGCAGGCCGCGATTGGCCGCCGCCAGCACGCCCGGTTCGAAATGGCGTTCGCCCCGCTGAATGGCCTTCTCGATGTCGAGCGTGCCCACCACGCGGTCTTCCGTCGCGCTGACCGGCAAATCAACGAAACGCGTGCGCCGGATGGCTGTCGGCAGCACCTCGCTGCGCTCCAGGCGGCTGCGGCAGTTATCGCATAGCTGGTCAGGCCGGTTTGGATCGCACTGGAACGGGCAGTCGGCCACCACCTCGATCTCAGGAAGCAGCGCGGCCAGCGCGCGCGCCGCGGTTGATTTGGCGGTTCCACGTTCGCCGCGAATCAACACGCCGCCAATGCGTGGGCTGATGGCGTTCAGAATCAACGCCCGTCGCATGCGCTCCTGGCCGACAATAGCCGTAAACGGAAAGATGGGAGCCGGCATCTAGTTCTTCTCCACGTGCAGGTTTGGCAATGCTACTGCTTCGAGACCAATTGCAGGGGGCGAATACCCATGTAGGTGTCGCCGGCGGTCAGGGTGCGCAGAATGACATCCGGCAGTTTCCACGGGATCAGGTTGTGCATCTCCGCGGGGCTGAGCGGTTTATTGTTGTTGGCCAGGAAGATGCGGAAAATGGCCGACGCCAGCGGCAGATTATTGTTGATGTAATCTGGTTTGCTGGCGCAAAAAGTGCGCAGACACTGCCACAGCGCATCGGTGCGTTTGACTTCGGCCGTCTCCGGGTCAATCCAATCAACCATTTCTGTGTCGCGGTGGCTGGGAAAACGGGATTTACATTCTTCGCACAACTGATTGCGCAGATAAAGGCGGAAGTCGAGACCGCTTTTGTCCCACCAGTTGAAGTCAATATGAAACTTTGTGTCAATGGTTGGTTTTATCCAGGTTGTTGCCATAAATCTTCGCCTTTGCTTGATGTGATAGATTGCTCTTTAGACACGGACAGACATGGCCCAATAACCGCCTGCCACACTGCGCAGGGTGGTATCGGTGGCAAGAATGGCGAAGATCGGCCCTGGCGGTGTGCGTCGCACCAGGTTGACGGCGCTGTAGATCGTCTTCGCGTGGACGGTGCCTTGCGGGCTTTTGCCAGCCAGCTCCTGCGTCAGTTGTCTGACCAGGCGGTTGAGCGGCAGGCGTTCGGCCGCAATCCGTTGGCGATAGCCGTCCAGCGCGCCCAGACTCACTTCAGCCACCGTCAGGTGTTCGTCATAGTCGCACGTGATTTGCTGTTTTTGCAGCACGAATATCAGTTCGTTGTCCTTGATCTCGGCCGTGCGTGACCATTCGCGGCGCATGCGTCGCGGCCGGAAATCCACCACATACTCGAGCGCCTCGCGGGTGCGCTCCAGCGTGATGATCGCGCCCACCGGCAGCTTGTGCTGCTCGAACCAGCTGCCCAAACCGGCGATATAGCGTCCTTCATGGCAGACAAACGCGGAAAAGCGCGCGCCCCAGCGTCCATCAATCAGTGTGATCATGGTGCTGCGCCCAAGACCGCGTGGGAAGAAACCCTGGGCGCGGCTGCTCAAGGGCAGCGTGCCGGAGCGCAGATGCGGATAGATCAGATTGAGGGTGACGGTTGGCAGCATCATCGTGGTTTCGACGTTGATGCTGTCGGTGGACCATTCGTCGTCCAATTCCCATTCTTGCTGCAACATCTCGACGCCCAGCACCAGGCGATCGTACGGAATCGGTTCGTAGCGCAGAATGGCTGGCGTCTCCCAAACTTCTGGCGGTTCCAGGCGGCGCAGGTACCAGGTCGGCTCCGCGCCGCTGCCCACGTCGTCGAAACGTTCATCCTGGCGCAGCGCGGCGTTGGCTGAAAAGCGGCGCAGGTGCATCGGCACTTCGGCTGGCAAATTCATCTCGCCGATCAGCGCCGTGGTGGTAATCGGCCGGCCGTTCATCTCGATCAACGCTTCGGCAATGTTGAGGTGGCCGATATGCACGTCAACCAGCACCGCGCGTAGCAACCACTGATCCCCGTCGTTGACAAAGGCCGGTTGCGTGGCTGTGCGTAATTGCCCTGCCAGAGCCTCACGCACGGGGCCGCCATATTGGCTGTAGAGTTCACGCGGGGTCTGCAGACGCTCCCCCGTGTCCATGGTCTCGCCATCGGCGCGATTGAGGCGATGCACACTCTTCAGATTGCTGGCAAACTCACGCGGCTGCGTTTCGCCCTCCAACATCACCCGAATGACCTCGAAATCGCCGTGTTCGGGATTTTCTCCCTTGCGCAGTCCGGTGATCGTCCCCACGGTGTAATCGAACGCGGGGAACACCAGCTGCTGGCCTACGGCGTAACTCTTGCCTGGGTGGTAGATGGTGCCCTTGCTCAGCTCATTGCGTATCTTGCTCTCTTCGCGCTGGCAGCGGAATTCGATGAGGGCAAGGGTCAGATTTTCGATGGTCTGCGGAGTTTCTTTCTCCAGGAGATAGTTTCCGAGGTACTCCAGGTCATCGAGGTTGATCTTGAACGGTTCCCGCCAGTAGGCGGCTGTCTGTGTATTACGACGAATCACCCCGTCTATCCTCCTCTGTTAAAGCTTGCGTTTAATTCCATCATTCATCATCTAAATTTCTAATGCAAATCTTCACAATTTTAGCAGTTTGCAGTCCCTTTGACAAATGCGTGCGGATGTCTTTGTCAAGCATCCTGTCCATTGGTATAATGACCGCACGCTGGCGACCATCGCGCATCGTTGCCAGCCACACCCCAGTTTTCATTATTGAGCCTGGGAATTTTGACCAGAATGGAGGCATTTGACCATGCCATCGTTTGATCCCGATGAGAGGCCCGCCGCACCTGGCGCATGGCGTGAACCTGCTGCGGACGAGGGCGCCGATGACGCTGAAGAGTGGGGCGATGAGCCGGTTTTCGCTGAAGAAGACGCGCCGCGCCGCCCTGGTTTCTTAGCCTGGGTAGCCGGGGGCGTCGTTCTGGCCTTGATCGCCCTGGCTTTGATTTGGGGCGCCAGCGGCATCGGCCGCACGGAGCCAACGGTAACGCCGACAGCCACCCAGATAACTGTTTTTCGCGCCACCGCCACGCCAACCCTGGTTGCCGGCGCCGCCATCACGCCCACCGTCGCCCTGCCCATTACCAGCACGGTGGAGACGCCAACCCCTGCGCCGATTGTCGCCGCGCAGATTCGAGTCGGCGGAACGGTGCGCATCATCAACGCCGATCCAGAGGGAATCAGCATGCGCTTTGGCCCCGGGCAGGACAACCAGCGAATTACGACCCTTCACGACGGCGCCGAACTAACGGTCATGGAGCCGCCGGCTGGCTATACCGATCCTTACCCCACCACGGCCGATGGCTTTACCTGGTGGCGTATCCGCATGGACGATGGCACCATTGGTTGGATGGCTTCCAACTGGCTGCAGCCGATCAATTGAGCTGGGTGCGATGATGGATTTGATGCAAAGAGCGGCCACCCTGCGCCAGGCGCTCAACTATCACGGTTATCTCTACCACGTGCTGGACGCGCCGCAGATCAGCGACGCCGAGTATGACGCCTTGCTGAATGAGCTGCGGCGCCTGGAGGCTGAGCACCCCGAATTGCAAACGCCCGATTCACCGACGCAGCGCGTGGGGGGCTGGGTGGCTGACCGTTTCGTCAAAGTGCGCCATCCGCAGCCGATGCTGAGCTTGAGCAATACCTTCAACGCCGGCGAGCTGCGCGCCTGGCGTGAGCGCACGCTGCGCCTGCTGCCGCCGGCCGTGGCGCAAACGCTGACCTACGTGGTGGAGCCAAAGATTGATGGCCTGACGGTGGTGCTGCATTACGACAACGGACGCTTTGCGCTCGGCGCCACGCGCGGCGACGGCCTGGAGGGCGAGGACATCACCGCCAACCTGCGCACCGTGCGTGGCCTGCCGCTGACCATTCCGGTGGCTGGCGCTCAACCTGCGCCGGCGCGTCTGGTGGTGCGCGGCGAAGCCTATGTCAACGTGGCCGATTTCCAGCGCTTCAATGAACTGAGCGCCGCGCAGGAAGGGCGCACCTATGCCAACCCGCGCAACTTCGCGGCCGGCTCCCTGCGCCAGCTCGACTCTGCCATCAGCGGGCAGCGGCCATTGCGCCTGTGGGCTTACCAGGTGGTTGCGCTCGATGGCGCGCCGACCTTGACCACCCAATGGGACGCGTTGACCTACCTGCGTGACCTGGGCTTTCCCGTCATTGCCCTGGGCGAGCAGATTCGCCTGTTCGACGACTTCGACCCGCTGGTGGATTACGTGCTGGCCTGGGAAGAGCGGCGCCAGGCTCTTCCGTTCGAAACGGATGGCCTGGTCATCAAGATCAACCAGATTGCTGTGCACGAAGAGCTGGGCTTCGTGGGCAAAGAGCCGCGCTGGGCCACAGCCTACAAATACCCGGCGCGCGAGGTCATCACGCGCGTGCTGGACATCCAGGTCAACGTCGGCCGCACCGGCTCGATCAACCCCTTCGCCGTGCTGGAACCGGTGGCGGTGGGCGGCGTGATCGTGCGCAACGCCACGCTGCACAACGCGGACTACATCGCTGAGCTGGACCTGCGCATCGGCGACCGCGTCGCGATCAAGCGCGCCGGTGAGGTCATTCCCCAGGTATTGCGCAGCCTGCCGGAGCTGCGCGACGGCTCCGAGCGCGTCTGGACGATGCCGGAGAAATGCCCGGTGTGCGGCGAGCCGATTCAACGCACGGTTGGCGAGGTCGCCTTCTACTGCGTCAACAGCGCGTGCCCAGCGCAGCTCGTGCGCGGCATCGAGCATTTTGTGTCGCGGGGCGCCATGGACATCGAAGGCTTTGGCATCCGCCAGGCCGAGCTGTTCGTCCAACTGGAATTCATCACCGACCTGGCGGGCATTTACTACCTGCACGAGCGCAAGGCCGAGCTGCTGGCTCTCGAAGGCTTTGGCGAAAAGAAGGTCGCCAATCTGCTGAGCGCCATCGAGGCGTCGAAAGCGCGCCCGTTTGGCCGCCTGCTCAACGCGCTGGGCATTCACGGCGTCGGCGCGGTGGGCGCGGAGGCCCTGGCCAGTCATTTTGGTCGCATCGAAGCCCTGCTGACGGCAACCACCGACGATCTGAGCCAGATCAGCGGCGTAGGGCTGGTGCTGGCGAACAGCATCGTGGATTGGTTCAGCCATGCGCCCAATCAGCGCTTGATCGAGCGCCTGCGCGCCGCGGGCGTGCGCCTGGCGGCCGAGACGCCCGCCGCGGCCGGGCCGCAGCCGCTGCTGGGCCTGACCTTTGTCATCACGGGGACGCTGGAAGGCATGAGCCGTGAAGAGGCCAAAGCCCTGATCGAAGCGCACGGCGGCAAAGTGACCGATGCCATCAGTAAGAAGACGAGCTATCTGCTGCTGGGCGCCAACCCCGGCAGTAAGGCGACCAAAGCCGCCAGCCTGGGCGTTCCCAACGTCAGCCTGGACGAGCTGCAACGTCTGTTGAGCGTCTGATAAAGGACGACTATTTTTGTAACGAGGTGCCTGTGGCGAACTCTCAATCCCGCCTGAGCGAAGAAATCAAAGTGGAAGGGCACATCATTGACTCGCTGATTTTGCCGCGCGTGATGGATGTCATCATGGATGCGGGCGGCAATTTCGATGTGCTCGAAGTAGATGTAGGCACGCACAAGCATGCGGTCAGCCTGGCGCGCATGAAGGTTTTTGCCGACACGCAGGAGCAGATGGATCACATCATCACGGCCTTGCAGGAACTGGGCGCGCAGCTGATCAACAGCGAAGATGTGCACTGCGCGCCGGCGCCGGCGCACGGCGCCCTGCCCGACGCCTTCTACTCCACGACCAACCTGCCGACCGAAGTGCGCCTCAACGGTCGCTGGCAGCCTGTGGCGGGCACAGAGATGGACCTGGTGGTGGTGGTGAATCCAGACCAGAGCCTGGCGCGCAACGTGCCGATCTCTGAAGTCAAGCAGGGCGATTTGGTCGTCGTTGGGCACAGCGGCATCCGCGTGCTGCCGCCGCAGCGCCAGCGTGAGCAAGAAGTCTTCAGCTTCATGCGCAATGAGGTTTCGTCGGAACGGCCGAACAAGCTGGCGATTGCCCAGATCGCCCGCACCATGCGCCAGGTGCGCGAGGCCGGGCAGCGCATTTGCTTTGTGATCGGCCCGGCCATCATTCACAGCGGCGCGGGGCCGTACATGGAGCGCCTGATTCGCAGCGGCTATGTGCAGGTCCTTTTCGGCGGCAATGCCATTGCCGTACATGATGTCGAATGTCAGCTTTTTGGCACCTCGCTCGGCATCAACCTGACCAACGGACTGCCGGTGCCCGGCGGTCACAGCCACCACATGCGCGCCATCAACGCCATGCGCCGCATCGGCTCGATCAAGCGCGCCGTGGAGATTGGTTTTCTGCGCAGCGGCCTGATGGCGGAGGCTTACCGCCACGGGATTGACATGGTGCTGGCCGGCTCCGTGCGCGATGACGGCCCCATGCCCGATGTGATCGGTGACATGGGGGAGGCGCAGCGTCAGATGCGCGCCGCCCTGCAGGGCGTTGACATGTGCATCATGCTCGCCACCATGCTGCACTCGATCGCCACCGGCAATCTGCTGGCCAGCCATGTCAAAGTGGTGGCGGTGGACATCAACCCCGCTACCGTGACCAAGCTGGCCGACCGCGGCTCGTTTCAGGCCGTGGGCATCGTGACCGACGCCGAACTTTTCCTGCGCGAGTTGGTGGAAGAGCTCGATTTGCCAGAATAGATCCCCGCCGCGCGGGGCGGTGTGGGGTTCGCATCCTCAGATACACCGAGGGGGTTCGCATCTGAGGATGCGAACCTTAGATCGTTCGCATCTGAGGATGCGAACTCCGCTAAGCGAACTCCGCAAATTCCCCCAATAGGAAACCAATGCTTGACGTGCTTTTTCATCCTGAACTGCTTCATCCCTCGGTCTTTCTCGCGCCTGGCGCCATCGTCACCGGCCAGGTGGCGTTGGGGCCGGAATCATCCGTCTGGTTCGGCTGCGTCCTGCGCGGCGATGTCAACACCATCACCATCGGCGCGCAGACGAACATCCAGGACGGCTGTATCCTGCACGTGGACAGCGACAAGCCTCTGCGCCTGGGCGACCGCGTCAGCCTGGGGCACGGCGCCATCGTGCACGGCTGCACGGTCGAGGACGATGTGCTCATCGGCATCCGCGCCACCGTACTCAGCGGCGCGGTCATCGGCCACGGCTCGTTGATCGGCGCCGGCGCGCTCGTGCCAGAGGGCATGGTCGTGCCGCCTCATTCGCTGGTGCTGGGTCTGCCGGCCAGGGTCGCGCGTGCCGTCAGCCCTGAGCAGGCCGCCATGATTCGGCGCATTGCCCAGGCCTACGTCAAACACAGCCGCGCTTACCTGGCCGCGCGCGCCGCCTCGCCTTCACGGGCCATGCAGGTGTGAATGGCATGACTGACTCCCTGGCCGAACTGATTGCCCAGGCGCGCAGCCTGGGGCAGCAAAGCCGCGCTGCCGAGGACCAGGGCGACCTGGATACGGCGCTCGCGCTGAACGACGCGGCGACGGCGCGTTTCCAGGAAGCCGGCGATGCCCCCGGGCTGTTGGTGGCTTACCGCAGCCGGGCGCTCATCCTGCTGCGCCTGGGGCGCCTGGACGACGCCTGCGCGCAACTTGCACGCGCCCTGGCGCTGGCCTTGCAAATGGACGCCGAATTTGTGTGGGATACCGTGGGGCAGCTGGTCGGTGTGGCGGGCTATCTGGCGCAGGCGCAAGCGGCGCAACTCCTGGCCCTGGGGGCCGCCCTGCGCAGCGCCCTGGAGCACGTTCAGGCTGTGCGCGGCGAGTATCCGCTGGAACTGCGCGGCCCGGTGGAAATGGCAACGGCCCTGGGTCACATCTACGCGGCGATGGGGCTGCTCGACGCGGCTGTGCACGGCCGTGAGCCGCTGCCTGAAGCGGCCGTAGAACGCCTGCGCGTCGACGCGTTGACGCAGGCGTGGGCGGTGGATGCGCTCAGCCGCCAGGTTTGGGGGATCGTCCCCTGGCTCAAAGCCTGGCTGGAGGCGCGTGGCCTGCGCAGCGACGACTGAGCGGCCTTATGCCGGTTTACTGACCGCACGGGGCTGAGCGGGCAAACCGATCTGGCCCAGGTCAGTGTGAAAAATCGCCTTTGACGCGAAACACCCCAAGCTGGCCGCCATTGGGCGCGGTGCTTTCCCATTGCACCGCGACATCGGCCTTGCGGCCATCTTCCAGCTCCAGGCGCAGCGCCGTTTCACGGATCAGCTCGATGCGCACCTTCTGGTGACGCTTGACGTACTCGTAATTGATGCGGAAGCGATCGTCCGCCTGATGGTTGTCCGTGAACTCGAACACGTTGCACGTGAGATCGGCCACCGGTTTCTTCTGGCCGCTGATGTAGAGCGTTCCCTTCACAGGTATCGTCCCTTTCTGAACTTACCGCCTCGGCGCGCCGCGCGCCCTGGGATTGTTCTCGGCGCCGGCTGACTGTGTCGCCGCTGCCATCGTTTGAGTCAGAATCTACAAACGATTATAACTTTGCGGGAATTGGCTGTCAACTCTGTTGCGGGGGTTGGTTGGCGCAGCCGGCGCAAACGGCCTGACGAACCTCTTCCCTTTTTCCTCTATTGCGCGGGTGCATTTCAGTTTCGGGGTGTAGTCCACGCAGGTGGACTTTGCAATCGTTGCAGCGACTTGCAGTCGCCCGATCTGCCCCCAGTTTGAAATGCACCCTTATTGCGCCGTTTGCTTGACAGTCCACCGGTCTTGTGATATATTACACAATGTGCCCTACTTATTACTGCATCAGAGGTAAACGATGAAGACGTCGTTTCTGCTCGTTGCATTGTGTGTGGTGGGAGTCATGCTGCTGGTAGGATGCGCCTCGACCACGAACCCGGCCGCCGCCCCTTTACAGACCGTTGCCCCTCAACCGAATGTGCTGACCTCGATCCATGTCAAAGCGCCGCCGCACCTGGATGGCAGCGCGGATGATGTTGCCTGGCAGATCGCGCCAGGCGTTGTGGCCCAAGCCGAAGGCGAAGGCGTCAAACCATTTCCCGTCACCGTCAAGTCGGTCTATGATGACCAGAACATCTACATGCTCGTTCAATACCAGGACCGCAGCATGGAGGTTGATCGCAGCCCCTGGGCCTACAACGCCGACGCCAAAGCCTGGGCGCGCCTGGGCGATGATCTGGGCGATGAGGATGAGCTTGGCTTCTATTGGAACGTCAATGTGCCCAATTACCAGGACAAGGGCTGCCAGGACCTCTGTCATAAGGAAGATCCCAACAAACCAATGATGTACACGCCCGCCGGAACCTGGGTGGACGTGTGGGGATGGAACGGCGCGCGCACCAACGCCATGGGCTGGGCGCGGCACATGAAGCTGACCGACAATCCCCAGGCCAGCCCGGATGCGCCCTATGGGATGGTCATGCAGGAAGGCTTTGCGACGAACACAGGCTTTGCCGATAACGTGCAGACTTTGAACGGCGTCGAGCTGCCTCTGTACTGGAAGCCCTACTCTGGCGCGGGCGGCGTCGTCGTCGGCGACCGCCTCTTCTTACTCCAGTCGGAGATTGACTCCGGCGACGCCAAGAAGATCGTCGGCGTTGCGGCCAATGGCGCCTTGCAGGATGAGGCGGGCAATACGATACCCGTAGACGCCCGTATCCCCGGACGCATCCTGAGCGCGCCGGCTGGCCCCAGTTGGAACGAGATCAGCGCGCACGGCGCCTGGTTCAACGGCGTGTGGACGGTCGAGTTTGCACGCAAATTGCAAACCGGCCGCGCTGACGATGTCCAGTTTGACACGGCCAAGACCTACTATTACGACATTTATTTCAAGACGCGTGCGGCCGGTGAAAAAGACCGCGAAATTGTCACGGTGCATCCGCTGGCATTTGCCAAGTAATTGAGCCGTGCGCCCTAATTTTTTTCACCATTTGCACCCGCCCACCATTCCGGCCGCCCAGGCGCGCTGGCGTTACACGCTGGGCGCGGGCGGCCTCTCTGTTTATTTGCTGGTCGTTCTTTTCGTGACCGGCATGCTCGAACTATTTTATTATGTGGCAACGCCGGAGCAGGCGGCGCTGTCGGTGCAGACGCTCACTTTTCATGTGCCTTTCGGCGGGTTGGTGCGCAACCTGCACTTTTGGGCCGGGCAGGCCCTGGTCATCACAACGGCGGTGCATCTGCTGCGCGTGCTCATGACCGGGGCCTACGCGTCTCCCCGTCGTTTCAACTTCATCCTGGGCCTGACCTCCTTCGTGATGATCGTGGCGCTCGATTGGAGCGGCTATATCTTGCGCTGGGATGACGCCGTGCGCTGGGCTTTGATCGTGGGCACGCAGCTAATCAAGAGCACGCCCTGGCTGGGAGATATTCTCTACCGCGTGGTGGTGGGCGGCGCTGAGCCTGGCCCCGCGACGCTGACGCGCTTTTACGGCTGGCACATTTTCGCGCTGATTCTGGTGCTGGTCGTCGTGGTCACCTGGCATCTCTTCCGCGTGCGCCGCGATGGCGGCATCAGTGCGCCGCCGGCCGCGCAGCGCCAGGGCGCGGCCCGCATCACGCGTTTTGAGCTGGCGCGCCGTGAGCTTGTGGCTGCCCTGGCGACGACCAGTGTTTTGCTGCTGCTGTCAACCTTTGTGGCCGCGCCGATTGCCCAGCCTGTGCAGTCGTTTGCGCAGCCTGCAACCAGCACGGAGACCTATGCCCCCTGGTTTTTCCTCTGGGTGCAGGCCCTGGTGCGTCTCGGCGACCCATTCTGGCTGGGGGTGGCTATTCCCCTGGCCGTCCTTGCGCTGGTGGCCGCAATTCCCTTCCTCTGGCCGCGCATTGCTCCCGCCGAACAGGGACGCTGGTTTCCAGCCAGCGGGCGCGCCGCGCAGATCGTGAGCGGCGGTCTACTGGTTGCGATCCTGCTGCTCACGCTGTGGGGACGCGTGCCATGAAGTACGCGCTGGCGGCCGCAAGCGCCCTGCTGCTGGTCACGATGGGGATTGCAGCCTGGAAATTGAACCAGGGGCCGTCGCCGGTGCTGCTCGTGCCTACGTTGAGCGGTCAGGCGGAGTACTGCCTGACCTGCCACGGCGATTTGCCCGTAATCAGCCGCTCGCATCCGCTGGCGCAGTTTGGCTGCGTCTCCTGTCACGGCGGCGAGCGCCTGGCGCTGACGGCGGACCTGGCGCACAGCACGCTGCGCGGGGGCGCCAACCCCTCCGATCTGTCCGTTGTGGAAGCGTCGTGCGGCGGCGACGCCTGTCATTCTGGGGCGGCCGCCGATCAGCGCGACCAGATTGCGCGGCTGCTGCCCAATCTCCATGCCACGTACGCTGGCGCGATTGCCATCATGCGCTACCAGGCCGGCGCGCAGCCCGATCTGCTCCCGCGCCAGGCCATTGCGGCCATCGAAGTGCAGGGAGAGGCCGCCGCGAGCGGCGTGCGCGCCCTGGCCACATTCGATCCTGCGCACGAACAGGCGTCCTCGCTGCAAGCCTTCGCAAAAAACTGTCTCTTCTGCCATCTCTCCGCGCCGCCATTGCCGGGGGCGGCGACTGCGCGCTTCAGCGGCTGCGCGGCCTGCCACAGTCAGCCTGCGGATGGCGATCTCAAGCAGACCGTGCATCGCCTGAACACCGATATCGCGTATGACCGCTGCAACGCCTGTCACCAGCGCGGCATGTACGATGTGCAGGCGGTTCAATTTCAGCCCCGCCGCGATCAGCCCACGAAACGGCAGGAGGCTTACTACCTGCCCGGTACGGCGGCCGCCAAATGCGAGTTTCGCCTCGACTGCGTAGATTGTCACACGCGGCATGAGATCATGGGGGATGGCAATCTGTATGGCAGCCAGAGAGAGGCTCGTTATGTGGAATGTCGCACCTGCCATGGCGACCTGGCGGCGCCGCCGCTGACGCGTACGATTGACCAGCCGGACGATCTGGCGCTGCGCCTGGCAGCCGCCAATCTGGCGGTGCGTCTGGAGGTTGGGGACACGATCGTGGTCACCGCACGTGGGGAGCCGCTGTGGAACATGCGCCGCCTGGCCGACGGCCGCTTCGAGCTGGTGGCCAAGGCGACGGGGCAGCATCACATCGTTCCCCTGGTGCAGGGGTCGGGCTGCCAGCAAAACGCTGCGCAACAGGAGGCCAAATACTGCCATGTCTGCCATGCCTCCTGACCGGCCGGTCACGCGCCGTGATTTTCTGGAGCTGGCCTGGAAGGGAATGCTCGCCCTCAGCGGCCTGCTGAGCCTGGGCGCGCTGGCGCGTTTTCTGGACTATGCCACGGAGCCGGCGCGGCCCACCGAATTCGATCTGGGGCCGGCCGATCGCTATGCCCCTGGTTCGCACACCGTCATCGCCGAGGCGCAGGCGGTTCTGCTCGCCAGTGCGACCGGTTTTCTGGCCTTGAGCATCACCTGTCCCCACCTGGGTTGCAGCGTCGAGCCGGTGACCGATGGGTTTGTCTGTCGCTGCCATGCCTCCCGTTTCGACCTGCAGGGCGGCCTGGTGCACGGCCCGGCCACGCGTCCTCTGCAGGTCCTGCGCATCGAGCAGGCAGCCAACGGCCACCTGATCCTACATCGGTAGGCGACCGCTCATACAAAGCCACAAAGCCATAAAGAGGACAGAAAAAGACTTGGGGTTTCTGGATGAAAAAGCCGGACTGCCGGCCCGCTCTATCCCCACAGCGGCGGGGTGTGCAGGATGTCGCGGGCGATCTCGCCCGGCAGCACGGCCCACACCGGGAAGGGCCGCCGCCGCCGCTGCGCCTCACGCTGCACGGCCGTCCTGATCTCCTCCAGCGCGTAACGCAGCGAAAAATGGGTCAGAATCAACCCCTGCGGCGCCAGCGCCCGCGCCAGGTCCAGCACGCCGGGGAGCCCGCTGTGCTGATTGTAACGCGTGGCCGCGGCGTCGGCCGCGGTCACGTCATCCAGAAAGGTCGCCTCGTGAATGAGCAGCTGCGGCCGCCCCCAGGCCTGCGCCGGCATCAGCGGCGTGTCGCCGCTAAAGGTCAGCAGATCATCGGTGCGCGTGCTCAGCAGCGCGGCGCGACCGTCACGCCGACGCACGGCGTCCAGCTCGGCCTGCGGCTGGCCTTGCAGGTCAGGCCGCAGGGTTGAAACCACCTGCTGCACGGTGTAGGCCACCACCTTGACCTGCTCCGGCGGCACATCCCGCCAGTGCAAGCTGGGGCGCACCAGGATCTGCATCTGCTTTGGCAGCGGCGCCACGTCTCCAGGCGCCACCGGCTGCCAGACAACCTGCGCGCTGGTGGTCGGGTCAAACTGCGCGGCGAAGGCAGCCAGCGCGGGAAAAGAAGCCGAATCGCGGGGATAGAGCAGCCGCGGCGCGCCTGGCCGGCCGTTGAGCTGCAGGAATTGCAGCAGGCCCGCCAGGTGGTCGCGGTCCGCGTGCGTCAGGGCGACGGTCTGCACCTTGCGTGACTTCTGTAACAAGCCCGCCGTCACACCATCGCCGGCATCGAACAGCAGCTTCCATTGGTCAATGAAGACCCAGGTGGCATAGAGCGCGGTGCTAAACAGGGTGATTTGCAGATCGAATAGTGACATTGTAAGATTGACCCATGATTGTCTTTGACCTCGATAGCCGCCGCATCAACCGTTGGCTCAGCGCCTTTGCCCTTCTCTGCCGGGTCCTGGCCCTGACCTACGCCCTGGTTTTGACTCGCTTTCATCCCCATCCGGTGATCGAGGCGCGCGAGGGCATCATCCTGGCGGTCTGGTGGGGAATGGCGGCTTACACCGCTGGCCTGATCGTTCTCTTTTTTGTGCGTGACGCGGTTTTGCGCGCCCCAGTCTTTCTGGTGTTCGACACGCTGCTTTGCGGCGCCATTCTGATCCCAACCGACGGCGGCTACCGCAACGTCTTTGCCCTGCACTCGGCTATCCCTGTGCTGACCACCGCCTTCTCCATTCCAGCGTCACCCACGCTTTGGCGCCGCGGGCTGTTGCTGCTCTTCGTTGGCGGCGTCAGCACCTTTGGTTTTGCGCTGTCGTTGTGGCTCAACGGCTATTCGTTTGCCTCGGTCATCGAGCAGCGCGCCGTGGATGAGGTCATTCTGCGCACCGGGACCTATCCGATTCTGGCCCTCGTCCTCGGCTTCATCGCGCTGCTCATGGTGCTGTGGCAGCGCAGCCTGGAGCGGATGAACGCCCTGCAGGCCGATGCCGCCATCGAGGCCGAACGCCGCCGTATCGCCATGGACATCCATGACAGTGTGCTCAGCCGCTTGACCGCGCTCAGCCGCCGCGTCGAGTTTGCCGAGCTGCTGGCCGCTGAAGCGCCGGAAGCCACGCGTGACGAGCTGAAGCGCGTCGCCGCGATGGCTTCCGATATCCACGCCGACATTCGCTGGACCGTGCGCGCGCTGCGTGATGATCCGGCGCAGATCCGGCTCTTTGCGGTTGTGCGCAGTATTGTAGAACGATTCGAGCGTAACACCAATTTGCCGGTGGACGTGCGCCTGCCGGCCGTTGAACCGACGCTGTCGTTCGACACCTTACGCCACCTGGGTTACATCGTGGAAGAGGCGTTGGTCAACGTCTGGAAACACGCCAGCTGTGACGCGGCCTGGGTGGCAATCGAAACACAGGACGATCAGCTGCATGTGGTTATCGGCGATAACGGGGTTGGTTTCGACCCGGCCGCTGTGGCCGCCTGGCCTGTGGACAGCCGCGGCTGGGGCCTGGAGAACATTCGTGAGCGCGCCCAACAGGTGGGCGGGCAATGCCATATCGAGGCTGCGCCCGGGCAGGGCACGCGCGTGTCAATCCAGATCCCGCTGCATACGCAGCCCGGCGACGCCAGGCAAAATCGGGTGGCGTGGGAGGACGTATGGCGCCTATTCGGGTTCTGATTGCCGATGACATGGGGTTGCACCGTGAGCTGCTGCGGCGTCTGCTGGAACGCCAGGGCGATATCGAGGTGATCGGCGAAGCCAGCTCGCCTGAAGAGGTTTTGCAACGCGTGGCCGAACGTGAGCCAGACGTGGTGTTGATGGATCTGCGCATGCCGCGCTATGACGCCAAGGGCGGCATCCGCGCCACGCAGCAGCTCACCCTGAATCACCCGCGGGTCAAGGTGATCGCCCTGACCGAGTCGGACGATGAGAACGACGTGCGCGCGGTCACCCTGGCTGGGGCCAAGGGCTATGTGCTCAAAAATGCGAAGGCCGAGCGAATTGCAGACGCCATTCGCAACGTTCATGTGGGCAAGGGCTGGCTCGACCCTGACGT
>DAISHS010000068.1:0-15414 GCA_036822415.1 Chloroflexota bacterium | reverse complement strand
GGCCTCACTGACGCGCCCGGTGGATGATATCTACCGGGCCACCTACCGCCGGGTGCTGAGCAAGAATCAGCGCTACTACGCACGTTACCCTCAGGACGTTGCGCGCAGTCAGCGTATCGTGGATTACTTGCTGACGCACGAGACGCCTTTGCCGGGCGGCGGCCGCCTGACGGCCCGCCGTTTTCAGCAGATCGGCATGGGTTTCGGCGCCAGCGATGGCTTCGAAGCGGTTCATTACCTGCTGGAAAACGCGTTTGTCACCGGTGCGCACGGCCCCGAAATCAACTTTGTCTTTCTACGCGCGTTGGAATCCATGCAGCATTTCGACACCAACCCGATCTATGCCCTGCTGCATGAGCCGTGTTACTGCCAGGGCGCGGCCGCCAACTGGTCAGCCGCACGCGTGCAAGCCGAATTCCCCGCGTTCGACCTCCATGCGGCGGCCAACGGCCAGGCCCCGCTCTACTTTGTGGGCGAGATGATCTACCCCTGGATGTTCGAGGACTACGCCTATCTCAAGCCGCTGCAGGCCGCGGGCGAGATTTTGGCCGCGTACGCTGACTGGCCGCGTTTGTACGATGTTGATGTCTTACGCGCCAACCGCGTGCCGGTCGCGGCCCTTTCCTACTACGATGACATGTATGTCGAAATGGCCTTTGCGGAGGAGACCGCGCGCGCGGTGCGCGGCCTCAAGCTGTGGGTCACCAACGAATACGAACACAACGGCCTGCGCGCCGACGGTGAACGCGTGCTGGGGCGGCTGTTGGATATGCTGCACGGCGCGGTCTGACGCTCACCGCGCGCCGGCGGCGCCATGAGGGGAAAAATGAAATTACTCGATACGCTCAAAGCGATCTTCGCCGGCAACGACGGACGCAGGCCAGATGACGCCAGCGCCTGGTTTTACGTGCGCTGCCGGCGCTGCGGCGAGGTGATCAAGGTGCGCGTGGACATGCGCAATGATCCCAGTGAAGATGAGGATGGACAGTACGTGGTGCACAAAACCCTGGTGGGCGGCGCACGGCGCTGCTTTGCCCGCCTGGAAATGACCCTGATCCTGGACGCCGGCCGTCATGTGCGAGGTCAGGAGGTGACCGGCGGTGAGTTTGTCAGCGCCGACGACTACCGCGCGTTTATCGCCGCGGATGCGCAGGATCAGGCGGCAGCTGACGTCAGCAACGATGACCAGGCAACGACGCCTTCTCGATAATCAGGGGCGGCGGTTACGGGCCATCTGCAAACCTGCGGTCACGGATCTGTAGTCGCCGCCGATTCCCCCTGGTTGGGCAGAAGAATCACCGTCACGCCGGCGATTCTTCCGGGGTTGACTCCCGATCGAGTTGAGTATCCTGCCAGGACACGGGGTCTTCCAGCGGCTCCAGGTGCGTCAGGATCGTAACGCCCGTCAACGCTTCACGCACTTCGCTTTCGATCTGCTCCAGTAATTGATGGCCCTGCTGCACGCTCCACTGGCCGGGGACCAGGATATGAACCGACATGAAACGCCGCGAGGCCGACTGCCGCGTGCGCAAGGCATGAAACTGCACGCCCTTGGCCTGGTACTTATCTAAAATGTGAGTCACGATCGCGCGCTCAGGCGCAGGCCAGACCGTATCGAGCAGGCCCAGCGCGGAGCGCCGCACCAGCTGCACGCCCGACCAGACAATGTTGAGCGCAACCAGAAAGGCGATCAACGGGTCGAGACGCTCCCAGCCGGTCAGGGCGACGGCGCCAATGCCCACGATTACCCCGACGGATGTCCACACGTCGGTCATCAGGTGTTGAGAGTCGGCTTCCAGCGTGATGGAGTTATAGCGCTGGCCGGCGCGCCGTAACACCAGGGCGACGCCCAGGTTGACAAGCGAAGCCAGCAATGAAATCCCCAAACCCAGGCCAACGGCTTCTAAGGGCTGCGGGTTGAAAAAACGATTCCATGCCGTCACCCCGATGCTGATGGCTGCCACCAGGATCAGCGCGCCTTCCACCCCACTGCTGAAATACTCAGCCTTGTCATGCCCGTAGACATGATCCTCATCGGGCGGCCGCGCGGCCACGGCCAGCATGGCCAACGCCATCAGCGCCGCCGCCAGGTTGACCACCGATTCCAGGGCATCGGACAGAAGGCCCACCGAGTCGGTGACCAGGTAGGCAGCCATTTTCAGGCTGATGGTCAAAACGGCCGCGGCAATCGAAAGCCAGGCAAAACGCGTCAACGAAGGTCGGTGCATATTCTCCCTCTCAATTCAACCGCGCCGCTCAAGCGCGCAGGTTGCTGGTCACATCTCGCTGGCATACATAACAGATGGGACGAACGGAAACATCGGTCATGGTTTTGCGACAGGCCGGGCAAAGATGCAGATCGCCGCTGCGCAGGGCAATGGTCTGGCGCTGGCCGAGCTGCGCCGGGTTGACGCTATCCACCAGGGTAATGGCCCCTTCCGGGCAGGCGGCTTGGCAGATGCCGCAATCAATGCAGTCAGCCGTCACAAAACTCAGTTCGAACGCCGTTGTAGCCGCTGAGTCAGCGGCGGGGATGACGGCATGTGTCTGCCAACGAATCGCCGCCGTCGGGCAATAGCGCGCGCACAGGCTGCACGCCGTACACGCGTCGCTGATCTGCACCGTGGCCCAGGGCAAGGTATCCGTGGCAAGGGCTGTGGGCGCAGGCAAGCCGAGCCGGCCAACGGCGGCCGTCAGATGGCGCCGCTGATAGGGCGCCTCGTAACCGCGTTCGAGCGGCGGCACCACCGTCAGATCGGGCGGCGCCAGAGCCTCGGCCGCCACTGTTGTCACCACCTGCGCCGTGGTGTGGCGCAGAAAAGTCAAAAACTCACGTCGGGAATACGATGGCTGCTGACCGGAAAACAGATCGACGCGCCGCGGCGTGCGCAGGGCGTGCGGCTCGGCGCTCTGCGTGCGCAGTGTCACCGGGTGGCGCCAGGCCACCAGCAACGTATTGGCCTGCTGGGCCGTTTCCAGAATGAGCGGCCAGGCCTGGCCCAGCGGGCACGATGCGCAACCGCTATCGTTCAACCACAGATCGCGCTGACGGGGCCGCGCCAGATCGAGCATCTCGCCTAAGGAGAGGGCCGCCAGGCAACGCCCAGTCTGCAGCACAGACTCGACCGGCGCCGCGGTTTTGTCTGGATGACGGTTGGCCGGGCAGGTCAATTCCAGCGTGCGCGCGCTGAGCGGCGCGGCGGCATCCAGCAATTTCTTATCAGCCTGCGCCTGCTGCGGCGTGGTGAAAACGCCCGTTGGACAAACATGCAGGCAAACGCCGCAGTGAACGCAGGTTTCGGGCGCGAGGCTCACATTTGGCCCGTAGACCGTGATCGCCTTCACCGGGCAGGCCTGCGCGCACAGATCGCAGTTGGCGGCCTTGAAGCGGCGATTGAGGCACAGGCCGTCATTGACAGCCGGCGCCTCCTGGCTGAACGTGGCAAAAAGTTTAGTCAAGAGCGCAAGGTCAGGCATCGAACATCCATCTCAATGATTCGAACGCTAAGCAGATCAAGGCGGGTCAATTATTCCACGTGCTATTTTGATTGTAACACAGGCCCATGAGCAGGTCAAAGCACCGCGCCCTGAGAGGTGCATTTCAAACTGGGGGCAGATCGGGCGACTGCAAGTCGCTGCAACGATTGCAAAGTCCACCTGCGTGGACTACACCCCGAAACTGAAATGCACCCCGCCCTGAGAGGCGTGGAATTGCGCGTCGCAAACATTGACAAACCACGATTCCTGTGCTAACATATGAGTAGTTGTTCATATGTTGACAGCCAGGCGTATGCTTATGAATTCCGAGACGATCAACACCCACGATGTCCACCCGCTGATGCAGTCCGTTCCGCTGTTGGGAATGGAGCAGGCTGCGCGCCTGGCTGACCTCTTCAAGTCGCTCAGCGATCCCACCCGTGTACGGCTGATGTCGGCCCTGGCGCAGACGCCGGAGCTGTGCGTCAGCGACCTCAGCACCCTCCTGGGCATGGGGCAATCGGCGGTTTCGCATCAACTGGCCTATCTGCGCGACCTGCGCCTGGTGCGCATGCGTCGTGCAGGGCGCCATATTTTCTATGCTCTGGATGATGACCATATCCAACGACTATTCGAGCAAGGCCTCGATCATGTACGACACGGTTAATTTCATGCAAAAGATCAAACTCGATTTGCCCGTCATCCTGCCGGCCAACGGAGACTGCCAGCCCTGCACCGAACGGCTGCTGACCGCCTTACGTCAGCGCGACGGCGTCTTCGAAGCCCATCTCGACTACAACGGCGGTCAGGCGGCCCAGCTCTGCCTGCATTACGACCCTGCGCTGGTAACGATGGCCGCGGTGGAGCAGCAGGCGCGCGAGGCCGGCATCGGCGTGCAGCAGCGCTATCGCCATCGCGAGCTGACCATCGAAGGCATGGATTGCGCCGATTGCGCTTTGAAGCTGGAGCGCGGCGTAGGCCAGCTGAACGGCGTGCTGCAGACCGTGGTCAACTTCACCGCGGGCAAGATGTGGGTTGAGTATGACACCGACGCCATTGACCAGGGCGCGATTGCCGGCCGTATTCAACGCCTCGGCTACCGGGTGGAGGAAGAAGGAGCAAAAGCAAAAGAAACAGGACCGCAGGCAGAAAAAAGATCGCTGGCAACGTTCGCCCGCTTCCTCACCGGGCATCCGCGCGATGTCTCTACCGTGGCGGCAGGGCTGCTACTGGCGCTCAGCGGCGTCCTGACGCTTGGCGCGGCGCCAGGCTGGCTGGTCACTGCGGTCACCCTTCTGGCGACTGTGGCTGGCGGCTGGTTCGTAGCGCGGCGAGGCCTGACCGTGCTGTGGATCAATCACGAGCTCGACATGAACTTCCTCATGGCCCTGGCCGCTGTCGGCGCAGTGGTGATCGGCGAGGTGCAGGAAGCGGGGCTGGTCATGTTCCTGTTCAGCCTGGGCGAAACCCTCGAAGCCTACACGATGGATCGTGCGCGCCAAAACATTCGCAGCCTGCTGGACCTGGCGCCGGCCACGGCCACGCGTCTGACCGGCTGCCTGGAGTGTGAAGAACACCTGGGCCAGGGTGGCTACACCGGCGGTCTCTGCCCCTTCTGCGCTCAGCATGAAACGCGCGTGCCGGTGGCCGAGCTGCAGGTTGATGACTTGATCCTGGTCAAGGCGGGCGAGCGCATCGCCATGGACGGCGTGGTGATGGCGGGCAGCTCAGCGGTCAATCAAGCGTCGGTTACGGGCGAAAGTGTACCGGTGGACAAAGCGCCTGGCGCCGACATCTTTGCCGGCACGCTCAACGGCAGCGGCGCTTTGGAGGTGCGGGTGACGCGCCTGGCCGCCGACAACACCATCAGCCGCTTGATTCACCTGGTGGAGCAGGCGCAGGCGCAGAAGGCGCCGACGCAGCGCTGGGTAGACCGCTTTGCGCGCGTCTACACCCCGGCCGTGGTCGTGGGCGCGCTGCTGATCGCCATTGCGCCGCCCCTCCTGGCCGGCCAGCCGTTCTGGAATCTGCCGGACGGGACGCACGGCTGGCTCTATCGCGCGCTGACGATGCTGGTCATCGCCTGCCCCTGCGCGCTGGTCATCTCCACACCGGTCAGCATTGTCAGCGCCATCAGCCGCGCCGCGCAGCAGGGCATTCTGATCAAAGGCGGCGCTTACCTGGAGGCGGCCGGCCGTCTGCGCGTCATCGCCTTCGACAAGACCGGCACGTTGACCCAGGGCGAGCCGTCGCTGACGGACCTGGCGCTGAACCCGGCGGCGGAGCTGACGGCCGATGACCTGCTGAGCCTGGCGGCCGCTGTCGAAAGCCGCTCCGAGCATCCCCTGGCGCAGGCCGTCGTACGCGCGGCCGAGGCCAGAGGACTCAGCGTGACGCCCGCGCTGGACGTGCAGGCATTGAGCGGCCGCGGCGCGCGCGGGCTGGTGCATGGCAGCCCGGTGCTGGTGGGCAACATGGCCCTGTTCGAGGATCACGGGCAGAGCCTGCCGCCTGTCCTGATTCAGGCCGTGGCCGACCTGGAAATGGCAGGCAAGACGGTCATGCTGGTAGGGCGCACGCCCGGCCCGGTGCTTGGTCTGCTGGCGGTGGCGGATCGCGTACGCCCCGATGCGCGCGAGGCGCTGGCCGGCCTCAAGCGGGCAGGAATTGCGCAGACCGTCATGCTGACCGGTGACAATGAACGCACAGCGCACGCCATTGCCAGGCAGGCCGGCGTAGATGCGGTGCGGGCAGGCCTGGCGCCGGCGCAAAAAGTGGCCGCGCTGGAAGCGCTTTTGACGACGCACGGCGCGGTGGCGATGGTGGGCGACGGCGTCAACGACGCGCCAGCCCTGGCCCGCGCGTCCATCGGCGTGGCCATGGGCGGGGCCGGCAGCGATCAGGCGTTGGAGACCGCCGATGTGGTGCTGCTGGGCGACGATTTGCGCAAGCTGCCGGCGTTGATCGCCTTGAGCCGTCGCGCCTGGAGCATTGTCCAGCAAAACATCTGGTTGAGCCTGGGCATCAAGGCGGTGTTCATGGTGTTGGCCCTGCTGGGCGCGGCTACGTTGTGGATGGCAGTCTTCGCCGACATGGGCGCGTCGCTGCTGGTCATCTTCAACGGGATGCGGCTGTTACGTCGCGCCGCGGGAGAATAAAGGTTCGCTGAGTTGGAAATGCGCAGGCGCCGCCGACGGCGCCTGCCCAAGTCAAAGGAGGTTTGACTGTGTATTCTGCTGTTG
The DNA here is from genome assembly GCA_036822415.1 of Chloroflexota bacterium. GTDB lineage: Bacteria > Chloroflexota > Anaerolineae > SSC4 > Amarolineaceae > Amarolinea. The sequence goes on along the minus strand of DAISHS010000068.1, from coordinate 8,695 downwards.
GATTTATCATCCTATTACTGTTGGTGCTGGCCTCTTCGGCCATCAAGATCGTACAAGAATATGAGCGTGGCGTCATCTTTCGCCTGGGACGACTCATTGGCGCCAAAGGGCCGGGCCTGTTCCTGATCATCCCCTTTGTGGATCGCTTCGTCAAGGTGGATTTGCGCACGGTGACGCTGGACGTGCCCGCGCAAGAGGCCATTACCAAAGACAACATCACCGTCAAAGTGAACGCCGTCGTCTATTTCCGCGTGGTGGATCCGTCGGCGTCCGTGGTCAACGTCGAGGACTATCGCCGGGCTACCTGGAACATTGCCCAAACGACCCTGCGTAACGTGCTCGGTCAGTCAGAGCTGGACGAGCTGCTGCAGCACCGCGAAAGCATCAACGCCAAGCTACAGCGCATCATTGACGAAGCCACCGAACCGTGGGGCGTCAAGGTCTCCATCGTGGAAGTCAAGGATGTGGAATTACCGCAGGCCATGCAGCGGGCCATGGCCCGCCAGGCCGAGGCCGAGCGTGAGAAGCGCGCCAAGATTATCCATGCCGAGGGTGAATTCCAGGCTGCGCTGCAGCTGCGCAACGCCGCCAGCACCATGGCGCATGAGCCAATCGCCATCCAGCTGCGCTATCTGCAAACGTTGACCGAAATTGCGGTGGAGAAGAATTCAACGATCATCTTCCCGCTGCCGATTGATCTCTTGACAGTCCTGCGCAACATCGTGACGCCAGCGACAACCCCGACCAGCGATACTCCCGCCGCCCTCCCGCCAGCGATGACCGAAGATTTGGCAGAGGCAAAGGGATAGATCATTCCCCTGTAATCGTTGACACCAGCGCCAGGAAGGAACGGGCCAACCGCTCCGTCCCAGGCGCAGGCTTCAGATTTGCCGTCCGGTGACTTCAGCGCCGGACGGTTTTTTTATTGGCGCCAGGAATGTTTGTTCCCCGCGGGAAGCCCCGGTCGCAGAGCGCCTGCGGGCCGGCTGCAAGGGAAGCTGCGGTCGCCTGGGCGCGAAATATCGGCACGGGCTTACGTTATGGACTTCGGAAGACGGGCGCGCCAGCCCATCCAGGAGGCATAATGTATGAACGAGTGGTTGCAGCGCAACTTCAAGAGCCTGGCCCTGGCTCTCCTGTGGCTGTTGAGCCTGGGCGGCGTTGCCTTCGTGGCTCGGCGACCGGCGCCGACGCCGATCGAGATCATCCCGCCGCCCACCGCCACGGCGACGCCCTGGCCTACCGCCACCCCCACACCGGCCCCGCTGCGCGTCTACGTCAGCGGCGCTGTGCCCAGGCCTGATGTCTATGTCCTGACGCCGGGCGCGATCGTCAAGGATGCCATCAGCGCGGCGGGCGGGTTCGACCGTGACGCCGACCGTGAGAACATCAATCTGGCCCAACCGCTTTACGATGGCGCGCAGGTCCATGTGCCGAGCCAGGCGGCCCAGGCGACCGCGCCCCCGGTGGGCGTCAGCGGGCCAGCGGCAACGCCGACCGTGGCACCCACCAATTTATCCCATTCACCCAGTCCGCCGGCGGTCAAAACACTGGCGCCGGGGACAAAAATCAACATCAACACGGCCAGCCTCAGCGAGTTAGAGCTGTTGCCTGGTATCGGGCCGGCCATGGCCCAGCGCATCGTGGAAGGCCGGCCCTATGCCACGGTGGAAGACTTGAAAAAAGTCAAAGGCATTGGCGACGCAACCTACAAGAAGTTGGCCCCGTTGGTGACTGTGCAATGACCCAGTGGCAAAGTGTAAATTGAGCGTTCCCCAGGCCAATGGTATAATGCAGCCACACAATCAATTCCCCAGTAACCGATCAACAAGGAGCTCAGGCATCCGGTGCCGATTGTACAACGTATCCAGCAGATGGTGTTGGAACACGGTCGGGTCATCAACGATTCGATCTTGAGCGTAGACACCCTCCTCAATCACCGCATTGACTATACGTTCAGCGCGTACTGCGGGGACGCCCTGGCGCGCCTGGTCAAAGGCCAGCCGGTTGATGTCATTCTCACGGCCGAGGCCAGCGGCATCAGTGTGGCGGTTTTCATGGCGATCGTCATGAACAACGAGCAGTGGCCGCATCCGGCCGCGGTCGTTTTTGCCAAGAAGAGTCGCCCGGTCACGTTGGGCGAAGATGGCTTTTATATGGTGGAAAGCTACAGCCGCACCAAAGAGCGACCCGTGCAGCTTTTCCTGGGCAAACATGTCATCGCGCCCGGCGCGCAGGTTTTCATCGTGGATGATTTCATGGCGCGCGGAACCACCATGGCCGCGCTAGGCGATCTGGTTCTGCGGGCCGGCGCGCAGATCGTTGGCTTCGGCGCGGTGATCGAGAAAACGTTCGAAAACGGTCGCCTGGAGCTGCAGCGCTTCGCAAGCCCAGTCCATTCACTCGTGCAGGTCACCTCCCTTGCCGGCGGCCAGATTCACCTGGCCGCGCGCCCAGAGGAAATCGAGTGACCACGTGCGATCTGTTCATCACCTGCCTGATTGACCTTTTCTATCCTGATACCGGCGAGGCGGTGGTCACGGTGCTGGAAAAACATGGCTGCCAGGTCAACTTCCGACCGGCGCAGGAATGTTGCGGCCGCTTTGCCCTCGAAGCCGGCTACGTCAACGATGCCGCGCAGCAGGCGCGCCAGTTCTGCGATCTTTTTACTGATGCGGAGATCATCGTCGTACCCTCGGCGGCCTGCGCGGCCATGATCAAGCTCGAATATCCTCGCCTGCTGCCCGACGATCCACGCGCCGCCCTGCTGGCCCAGCGCACCTGGGAATTGAGTCAGTTTCTGGTAGATTATTTGCAGGTCAAGGACCCGGCCGTAGCCTACGCGGGCAAAATGGCTTACCAGCCGGCCTGCCACCTGCTGCACGATCTGCAAAGCGCGGCGCAGGCGCCCGCACTCCTGGGCGCGGTCAAGGATGCGACGCTGGTCTCCTGGCGTGAATCAGAGGAATGTTGTGGTTTTGGCGGCCCCTTTGCCCTCGATCTGCCGGAGGTGTCAGGCTCCATTCTTGAAAGCCACGTGCAGCATCTGGAAGCCAGCGGCGCGGATGTCGTCGTCAGCTGTGACCCCGGCTGCCTGCTCCATCTCAACGGCGGGTTGAGCCGCCGGGGTTGCCGGGCGCAGGCCGTGCATCTGGCGGACTTGCTGGCGGGCCGGATTGCGCCGCCGCCGCAACGACCGCCGGCCAAAGCGGTCAAGCCCAAGCTGCGTCCTCGCCCCTGGTAAGCCGTCATCCGTTGGGAGAAAAATCTGTGACCGTACCCCATCCTTCCTGGCCGCCGCCCGATTCATCAGCGCCCGACAGCCGTCGCGACTGGCTGCTGCTCAGCCTGGCCTTGATCGTCATCATCGGCATCACCTTACTGGCGCCTGGCGGCTTGCTTGACAAGGCCGACAAGATCGGTTACGCAGTATGCCATCGCATCGTCGTGCGCTCTTTTTTGATCGGTGAGCGGCAGATGCCGCTGTGCGCACGCTGCACGGGCCAGTACCTGGGCGCCGTGGCCGGCCTGCTCTATCTGCTGATGCGCGGGCGCGTGCGCGCCAGCGAGCTGCCGCCTGCCCCTGTTCTGGCTGTGCTGGCGCTCTTCCTGGGCCTTTGGGCCTTCGACGGCGTCAACTCCTACCTGACGCTCTTCCCAGGCATGCCGCATCTCTACGAGCCGCACAACATCTTACGCGTGAGCACAGGGCTGCTCCAGGGCTTTGCCGTGATCAGTCTGGTGTGGCCGGTTTTCAACCTGACGGCCTGGGCGCAGCCAAATGCGCAGCGCGCCATAGACCATGTGCGTGAACTGGCGGTGCTGGTAGGCGTTGGCGCCTTGCTCGTGCTGGCCGTGCAAAGCGAGGTGGAGGCCATCCTGTTTCCCCTGGCGTTGATCAGCGCGCTGGGCGCTCTGCTGTTGCTGACCCTCGTACTCACCGTGATGGCGCTGCTGATTTTGCGCCGCGCCAACCGCGCCACCCACTGGCGCCACCTCATCATGCCGCTGGCGCTTGGCCTGGCCTCCAGCCTGACTCTCATTGCCCTGATTGACAGCGCTCGCGCCGCATTGACCCGCGCGTGGGGCCTGCCGTTTTAGCAACCGGGACCAGGGTTGCCTTGCGCGTCAAAATTTGTTATAATCCGTCTTGTAGCTTGATCCCCATGATTCTCCCATATCCATCTTTTTTTCTCATCACAGTCGCAGGAGGCATTGTCATGATCCAGGGTGTCAATTTCAGTGAGATGATCAGCCAGAGCATCAAAGTGCTCACGCAACCCCGCATTGAGACCTTCGAGGAGTTCGAGAAGCACGGCGGTCAGCGCGAGGCCTTGACCTACGTCGCGGTCGCCGCAGTCCTGGCCGGCGTGGTAGCCTTCATCGTCGGCATCTTCACCGGCCCGTTAGGCGCCATCATCGCCCTCGTGGGCGCGCTCGTGGCCCCGTTGCTCTCCTTCTTCATTTTTGCCTTTGTCGTCAACTGGATGGGCAAACGGCAGGGCGGCACCGGCACGCAGGATGAAGTCTTCTACACCTGCGCCCTTTACACCGCGCCTATTTTGGCCATCACTGGTGTTGTGGGCAACATTCCTTTGCTCAATTGTGTGTTTGCCCCGATCAGCCTGATTCTGGGTCTTTATCAAATCTATCTTGGTTACCTGGCAACCCGCGCCAGCATGAACCTGGATCAGAACAAGGCCATTATCACCGTCGTGGTTGCCATCATTGCGCAGTGGATTGTCTTTGCCGTGATCGGCGGCATCATTGCCGCGATTGCCGTGGGCATGGGCGTCGCTTCGGGCAGCATCCAGCTGCAGCAGTAAAAGGAGTCTGCTTTTGGATATTCAGAAAGCTTTCACCTTCCAGATCGAAGATGAAAAATGGACGAACAAGGTCCTGGTGGGCGCGGTGATCAGCGCCGTCCCCATTCTGGGCATGGCGGCCAGCGGCTACGGTCTGGATGTGATCAAGAATGTCATCGAAGATGAGTCCCGGCCGCTGCCGACCTGGGATGATCTGGGCAATCAGTTCGTCCGTGGACTGATGTACACCATCGGCGTGCTTATCTACTTCTTGCCCTTGTTCATCGTCGCCTGTCTGTTCGCCGTCGTTGGCGGCGGCCTGGGCGCGGCCCTGGGCGATTCGCAATCGGCCCAAGACTCGCTGGGCGCGCTGCTGAGCGGAGCCGGGCTTTTGTTCGGCTGTTTGGGGCTGCTCTACACGCTGGCCGTTCTGGTCATCCTGCCCGCGGCTACCGTGCGCTTTGCCCTCAGCAACAAATTGGGCGACATGTTTAAGTTCAGCGCGTTGTTGGATGATGTTCGCCGCAACGTCTCTGGCTACCTGACGGTCATTCTGGTCGTCATCGTTGCTGGCATTGCCCTGGGCGCGGTTACCAGCCTGGTAACGGGCGCCCTGTTCTTCATCCCGATTTGCGGCTGGCTGGTCGGCTGGCTCATCAGCGCCGGCGCCAGCTTCTACCTCCAATTGGCCGCCAGCCATCTCTGGGGTCAGTTTTACCGCGATGCTCGCGCCGCCGGCGCCGTCGCACTGTAAGCATCAGAGTTGCTAACTTTTTAGAAAGTTAGCAACTCTGATCAAGCGAGTCAGAGTTGCTAACTTTTCAGAAAGTTAGCAACTCTGAACCCCACGCCTGACGCCTTGTCAGGCAGCCGTTGGCGTGCTACAATCCGCTGCATGTCCATTTCTGATTCGCTCCAGGCCAAGCTCGACATCCTGCCCACGCGCCCAGGCTGTTACCTGATGAAAAACGCCGAGGGCACGATTATTTACGTGGGCAAAGCCATCAACCTGCGCGCCCGCGTGCGTTCTTACTTCCAGCAGCAGGCGCTGCACACGACCAAGACCCGTCGCCTGGTAAACAACATCAGCGACCTGGACTGGATCGTCGTCAGCAGTGAGCTTGAAGCCCTGGTGCTGGAAAACGAGCTGATCAAGCGTCACCAGCCGCGCTACAACATCCGCCTCAAAGACGACAAAACATACCCGTATATCAAAATTCATTGGGGAGAAGATTTTCCCAAAGTGACGATCGTGCGGCGCATGGCGCGTGACGGCGGGCGCTATTTTGGGCCGTATACCTCGTCCGTGAATGTGCGCCAAACCCTCGACGCCTTGCGCCACATCTTTCCCTACCTGACCTGCAATCGTGAAATCACCGGCCACGACGAACGCGCCTGTCTCTACTTCCACATCGGCCGCTGCAACGGCCCCTGCATCGGCGCGGTCAACCGCGAAGAATACCGCAGCATGATGCAAGGCCTGGCCGATTTTCTCAGCGGCAATACGGAGCCGGTGCTGACCACCTTGCGCGGCCAGATGGCGGACGCGGCTGAAAACTGGCGCTTCGAGCGCGCGGCCCGGCTGCGTGACCAAATCAAAGCGGCCGAGCAATTGGTCGAGCGGCAAAAAATTGTGAGCGGCCAACAAAAAGATGAAGACCTCATCGCCTTTGCCCAGGCCAATGGCGACACCTGCGTGCAGGTTTTCTTCATCCGCCACGGCAAGCTGATCGGTCGTGAGTCCTTTGTGCTGGAAGGCGCGGAAAGCGGCGAAGCCGACGAGGTGCTCAGCGCGTTCCTGACCCAGTTCTACAGCGAGGCCGCCTATGTGCCGCCCGAAATCGTACTCCCCAAAGACCTGGACGAGCGTCTCATCATCGAGCAGTGGCTGCGTTCGCGTCGCAGCGGCGAAAAGGTCGTGCTTACCGTGCCCACGGAGGGCCAACAGCGCGACCTGGTGGACATGGCTACTCAAAACGCGACCGAAACGCTGAATGTGCTGCGCGCCCAATGGCAGGCCGACAAGAATAAACAGGTCGCCGCTCTCGCCGAACTGGGAGCGGCCCTCGGCTTGGCGGATGCGCCTGGCCGCATCGAATGTTACGACATCTCCACGCTGCAAGGCACCAATACCGTGGGCGCCATGGTGGTTTTTGGGCAGGGCACCCCTTTGAAGAGCGATTATCGCAAGTTCAAAATACAGGGCAAAGGCGCGCTTGGCGCGGGCGAGCCTGACGATTTCGCTTCGATGCGCGAAATGCTGCGCCGCCGCTTCCGTCGCGCGGTAGAGCCGCCGGCGGCTGACGACGTTCCCGGTCGTAAGCCGCGCAAGGGTGACGAGATGTGGCAGCGCCTGCCCGATCTGGTGGTCATTGACGGCGGCAAGGGCCAGCTCCACGTTGCCGTCGAAGTGCTGCGCGAGTTTGATCTCTTCGACCAGGTGCCGGTGATTGGCCTGGCCAAGAAATTCGAAGATGTCTATCTGCCTGACCGGCGCGATCCGCTGGCGCTGCCGCGCGATTCACAGGCGCTCTATCTCTTGCAGCGCCTGCGCGATGAAGCCCACCGCTTTGGCATCACCTTCAACCGCGAGCTGCGCAGCAAAACCGGCGTGATGTCCGAGCTGGACAAGGTGCCGGGCATCGGCCCGCGCCGGCGCAAAGAGCTGCTCAAACGCTTCGGCGACCTGGAGACGATCAAGCAGGCCAGCGTCGAAGAATTGGCCGTCGTGCCCGGCATGAACCTGGCCGCGGCTGAGGCGATCAAAGATCATTTCGGGGGCTGAAGCATTAACCGCAACGACTCAAGGACTCCACTGCTTAGCAAACGTTTTGGCGCGCCGTGGCCGCCTGACCCCTGGCTGGCCTACGCAGCGATGGCCTTCGGGACGATCTGTATTTCGACCTCCGGCATCTTCGTTAAGTTAGCCCACGTAGCCGGGCCAGTAGCAGGGCTATATCGCACTGGCATTGCCCTGCTGCTGATGGCAATCCCATTCGCGCTTCATGCCCGGCGTGTGACCTGGTCGCGTCGCGCGGGAATCGCCGGCTTGATCGGCGGCGTCTTCTTCGCCTGCGATCTGGCCTTTTGGAACACCTCGCTGCAGTACACCTCGGTGGCCAACGCGGTGCTGTTCGGCAACACCGCGCCGATTTGGGTGAGCCTGGGGGCTATCTTTCTTTTCAAGGAACGCCTGCGCGGCCCATTTTGGATCGGATTACTGCTGGCGTTCCTGGGCGCGGCGCTCATTGGCGCGGTGGATGCGGCGCGTTCGACCACCCTGGGGTTTGGCAATCTGCTTGCCCTCATTGCGGCCGTTTTCTACGCTGGCTACCTGCTCTTCACCCAGCGTGCGCGCGTGCGCCTGGATGCGCTATCCTACTTTTGGCTGGCCGCGCTCGGCAGTGTGCTGACCTTGCTGGCGGTCACCACGCTTCTGCGCCAACCGCTGGCGGTTCCAGCCGGCAGCCTGCCGCCGCTTCTGGGGCTGGCCATTCTGACTCACATCGGCGGCTGGATGTCGCTCAACTACGCCCTGGGGCATTTGCCGGCCTCTCTGGTGGCGCCCACGCTGCTAGGCCAGCCTGTGCTGGCCGCGCTCCTGGCCATCCCGATCCTGCACGAATCGCTATCGGCCGTCCAAATTGGCGGCGGCCTGATCGTCATGGCCGGTATTCTGCTGGTTCACCGCGCACAAGGCTAGAAACCAATTCACCCTTGCGTTATCGAATCGGCGCGAGGATGTGGTAAAATAACGGCAGAAGGCCACCATTCGCAAGTTTTCTTTTTTAGCAGGTAACGTATGGCGCCTGGCAAGGTGATGGAGGAAGTGCAATCGCCTGACCGCAGCGAGATTCAGCGCAATCTCGCCAGTTTCGCCGCGCTCAAGA
>DAISHS010000067.1:0-15475 GCA_036822415.1 Chloroflexota bacterium | reverse complement strand
AACTGCTGCAGGAGGGTGTACGCCCGTCGGTCACCGTCAGCGAGATTATGTCACGTGGCTTGCAAACCCTGACCCCTGACATGACCCTGGCGGAGGCGGCGGCGCGCATGCAGCGTTTTGGTTTCGAGGGTTTCCCGGTGGCCGACCTGAGCCAGGTGGTTGGCATGTTGACCCGCGGCCAGGTGGATCGCGCGCTGCGGCATGGCCTGGCGCAAGCGCCGGTGGCTCAGGTGATGAGCAAGGGCAGCGTCACCGTTGCGCCCGAGGACAGCATCGAAGTCTTGCAGCGGCGCATGATCGAAAGCGGTTGGGGGCAGGTGCCGGTGGTTAGTCGCCAGGACGGCGCCCTGCTCGGCATCGTCACGCGCACCGATCTGATCAAACTGTGGGGCGCGCCGCTGCCCACGCGCGTGGCCGCCGACATGGGCACGCGCATGGAAACGTTGCTCCCGCCCGCGCTGGTCAACCTGCTGCGTCGGGCCGGCGAGGTCGCGGCCGACTTGAACCATCCCTTGTACGCGGTGGGCGGTTTCGTGCGCGATTTACTGCTCAATGTTCCTAATTTCGACATTGACCTGGTGGTCGAAGGCGATGCCATCGGCCTGGCGCGGCGCCTGGCTACCCTGTGCGGCGGCCGGGTGCGTTCACACAAACGCTTTGGCACCGCCAAGTGGATTCTGAGCGCGGATGGCAAGAGCGGGCCAGGCGACGCGGCCGCGGAAGCGGGTGAGCCAAGCAGTGAAGAGGAAGAAGAAGAGTACCGACCGCTGCAAATCAACGGCCTGGAGAGCGCCGCGCCGCCGGTCACGAGCCTTGATTTTGTCACGGCGCGCACCGAATTTTATGAGCACCCCACCGCGCTGCCCACCGTCGAACGTTCCTCGATCAAGCTCGACCTGCATCGGCGCGATTTCACGATCAACACCCTGGCGATTCACCTCGACCCCCAGCACTGGGGCGAGCTGCTCGATTTCTATGACGGCGTCGCGGACCTCAACAACGGCGTCATCCGCGTGCTGCACAGCCTGAGCTTCATCGAGGACCCCACGCGCATCCTGCGCGCGGTGCGCTTCGAGCAGCGCTTTCATTTTCAGATCGAAGCTCGCACCGAGCAGCTGATTGCGGATGCGCTTGACCTGCTGCCCAAGGTCAGCCCGGCGCGCGTGCGGCATGAGCTGGAGCTGATCCTGGAAGAGGCTGAGCCAGAGCTGGCCCTGGCGCGTTTACAGCAGATGCAGGTGCTCGCGCGCCTCGATGGGCATCTGCTCTACGATCGCTGGCTGGCCGACCGCTTCGTGGACCTGCGCCATATACGCATGGATCGTCAGTTGGCAGGCGACCCACAGGCGCTGGCAGAAGCAGAACTACCGCGCCTTTACCTGGCGCTTATGCTCTTTCGCCAGCCGCCCGAAGCCGATCAGCATGTGCATGAGCGCCTGCGTCTGCGCCACGACACCATGCGCCTGCTCAGTGACATGCGCGCGCTGCAGCGCCGCCTGCCCGACCTGGCCCGCCCCAGTGTGCGCGCCAGTCGGATTGATGAGATTTTGCGCCCCATCAGCCCCGCGGCGCGCCTGGTGGTGCGCGTGGCGAGCGAATCGTGGTTGGTGCAGCAGCGCATGGACATCTACGAACGCAGCCTCAAGCAGGTGACGGTGGAGTTGAACGGACACCGGCTGCGCGCGCTCGGCCTGTCGCCGGGACCGCTCTACCGGCAGATTCTGCAAGCCGTGCGCGCCGCGCGCCTGGACGGCGAGGTGCATGATTTGGCCGGCGAAGTCGCGCTGGCGCGCCAGCTGGCAGAGCACACGCACGATAAACAGCAAGTTCCTTGAAGCGGTTAGCCTCAATCCAATAGCCCAAGCGCAATGGCCAGCTTGACGTTGAGTTCGGCGAGCCTCGCTTTTAGACCAATCCAACCCAGTGTTCTGTCTCCTCCGTTGCTGAGTTGACAATCGCCCAGTATTCATCGTCGCGGCGGTCTCCAGGCTCTACCCCATACGATGACGCCTGTTGACGGAGAGACATTGCAATCGCTTGCCACCGATCTGCGTAGTCGGCGCTCAGGGACAGCGGCGCAACCGTCAGGCTCTGGTCTCCAAGCAACACCTGAACACTGCCTTCGTGGAGGCCTGCCAGGCGCGCCAATTCGAACGGCAATGTGACAACAGGTTCCTTTGAGAAGCGCAATTGATAGGCCATTATCTGGATTCTCCGACGCGGTATTGATGCAGGCATTGTAGTCCACTGACTTCAGAAGGTCAAGCACGCGATTCTGCGCTCAAAGAACTGGTTCCAACGCTGGTCGCTCCTGCGCGTGCTCCACAGTCGCCCACCCTCTTGACAACTGTTGCGGCTCGCGGCCACGCCCTCGTGCCGGTCGCGAGCCGCACGGTCAGGCGGTCGCGATGACGATGGTTGGCTCGCAGGTCACCGGGAAGTTGACGGAGTTGGCGATGAAACACAGCTCATGCGCGCGGACGTGGAGCTGTGCGGCCAACGTGGCGTCCGCGTTCGGCTGAATCGTGACGGTGGGCAGCAGCGTCACCGAGGTGAAATGACCGCCGCCGGTCGCGGTCTCCAGCATGACCCCGCGGGCGTCATCCGCATACGCCGTCACGACCACGCCCGCCTCGGCCGCCAGGTGCAGATACCAGAGCATGTGACAGGCTGCCAGCGCCGCCACCAGCAGTTCCTCCGGATTGTAACGCGAGCGGTCGCCGCGAAAGGCGGGATCGGACGAGCCTGGAATCGCCGGTTTGCCGGCCGCCGTAATCTCATGTGCGCGGGTGTAGGCGCGATAGCTGCTCGTGCCCTCGCCCACGTTGCCGGTCCACGTCACCTGGACGTGGTAAGCGTGTGCGTGATCGTTCATGGTTTCCTCCCTGCCTGCGCGCCCTGGGCGACTGCGGTCGCAGCAAAAGCATTAAGAGCCTATCCGAATAACTGATATGTATAGTATAATGGCGAGCATGAACGAAGAACAACCAACCAAACGGACTCGTGCTCGCACACCGAACAACAAGACAACGACTGGCTTTCGTGTCTCGAATGCTTTGTGAGCCGTGTTGCAGCCGCTGTTGCCGGTGCATATGAACAAGCAGCGCTTTGGCGGTGGGCGGCCACGCAAGCCCGACCGATGGGCCTGAGCATGGACGGTGCGATGACCAAAGCCCCGTTGGGCGGGAAAAAAAACCGGCCCCAACCCGACTGACCGAGGCAAAGATGGCGTCAAGCGCAGCTTGTTGACCGAAGGATACGGCGTACCCATCGGCTTGGCGGTCGATGGCGCCAATGGGCATGACATGAAACTGGTGCGCCCTACTCTGGAGAGTATCGTCGTTGAACGCCCGCAGCCGACACACGACCAACCGCAAGGCATGTGTTTGGACAAAGGGTACGACGAGTGTCAATTCCAGGTCTCGGGGGTATGCTCGCTGGCCAGGGAACGAGCTCAAGCCACGAGTTCAGACACTCTCATCGAAAGTGCTGCCTCTTCGTCGGTTCGCCTGGCCCATGGCACCACGCACAAGAGATCGGGAAAAGCCCGGATCGGGGTCACAGCGACGTAGCCCTGCCGTACAGCCGCAGCATCGGTCCAGGGCTCAGCCAGCGGCTCACGCGCGTTGTCGCGGATGACAGCTAGATTCTGTTCCTCGCCTGCGTCGAGGCTGAAGCGATAGCGGGTCAGGAAGGAATCCTTCGTTGGCACAGCAATCAAAGTGCCCGCTAGATAGGATAACGGCAGGTTGGGCACGTTGACATTGAACACCACCGGTGCATCCTGTGGGTTCGCCTGCCACAGGCAGACAACTTCACCCAACGCCCAGGCTGCAGCTCGCCAGTTCGCATCCACGTTGGAGTTGGCGTCGAGCGATACCGCAATGGCCGGAATGCCCAAGAGGTGCGCGGTCAGAGCTGCGCCGACCGTACCCGAGTAGAGAATGTCGAGACCGAGGTTCGCACCGAGATTAATCCCGCTGACGACCAGGTCGAATGGCCCACCTCCTAGCACGCCGCTCAACCCGACTTGGGCGCAGGTCGCTGGTGTCGCTGCCAATCCATAGGTCTTGACACTGGCAGGCTGGCCGTGTGGGCTGCAATAGGGAAAGCACGTGTAGGAACGTGCGGGGGGAAGGGCTGCGCCATAGCCGCTGTAATTGGTCGCTGGCGCTACCATCGTGACCTGACCCAGGTCTGCAAGTGCTTCAGCGGCAGCCCAGATACCCGGTGCCGCTATGCCATCATCGTTCGTAAGCAGAATATTCATCTGATTCTAGCCCCACCTACCATGATTCTTTCGACGCTATGCGACCACCTTTCGATCGGCAGCGGTTCAGATGAGAAGCCTCTCTTCCACTTGCGGCTCTCGACCAACTCTGATCAAAGGTGGCATTTCAGCACGCAATGTATCACAGACATGTGAAGCAGATGATAACGGACGATCATGCGTGTGTTAGCGACGCATGATGTTCTGTTAAAGTGGAGCACTTTCAAGGCGCGCAGATAGGCGCCATGCGCAGGTATGATTAGTAAACGCTGCCAGTGAAGGCAGCGCTAGACCGTCTTCGCGACAGTGGCAGCTTCGATGTCGCGCAAGGTCTGCACAACGGCGTCACCAAAGCCCTCATGCAGTACGAGCTCTCGCACGCGGCGGCTAGCCGTGCGCCGCTCGTCTTTCGTAAAAATCAGGCCGAGCAGCCGACAGCTGCGGACGAGGCTCAGTAGAACAATACCATGGGGTGTCGTTTTGACGGTCGTCAGCACAGCGCTGCGCAGATCCAGCTTGATCCAGTACTTTGCCGGCGCGGTAGATTGAGGATACTCAGCGTACGGGATCACCCAGGCGTAGCCGCGTTCCACTTCTTGCAGCACGCCGCCAGCCACCAGCTGTTGCGCGATCTGCCTGGGTAATTTGCGGAAACCGAGCGCGTTGATCCAATGCTTCACCTTCAGTGGCTTGCCTGCTGCGCTGAGTCGCTGCAGGGCCCAGTCCAACAGCTCATCGCCAATCGGTGCTACATCGACAAGTTGCACACGCTGGTCCTCGACCACAACCTTGCCACGCAGAGCCAGGTCGGCCAACAGCGCCGCAGCCAGGCCGTAACGGAGGATACTCTGGGCGGGGGCTGTGATCCAGCCCTCAGCATCGTCCAGGGCCAACAAAAACAGTTCTTCGGCTAGCGTCAGCATGGAACCTCACAGGGATTAGCAAGCGGAGGTCATTCGATCTTGATCGGCTTACTGGCTGGCAGAACGCTCATCCGACGTTCAGCTCGATCAGCTCGCCGGTCACAGAGTAGATCACCCGCTCCGCAATATTGGTGGCGCGATCCCCCACGCGTTCGAGCTCATGCGCAATCTGCAAGAGGTGGGTGCCCGCGCTGATGCGCCGCGGGTCATCGACCATGCCCTTGACAATGGCATCAAACGCGTGTTTGTATTTCGCATCGGCCTGATCATCGCTACGGCACACGGCCTCAGCCTCGGAGACATTGCGCGTGGCAAATGCGCGCAGGGCTCGGTCGATCATGGTCAGGCAGAAGCTGCCTAAATCCGGAATCTCGCCCAGATCCATGGATACGGGGTCTTCGAGCATGCGCAAGTAGGTGGCGGCAATCTTCTTGCCATGATCGGCCACGCGCTCCAGCTCGTTGGCAAGAATAAGCCCAGACGCAATACTGCGCATATCGCTGGCGACCGGCTGCTCCGTGGCCAGCAGCGAATAACAGCGGAACTCGATGTCGTAGCGCTGCCGATTGATGCCCACATCCGCGGCAACGACCTCGCGCGCCAGATCGGCGTCACTGCTCGTCAGAGCGGTCAGGCTTTCCGCGACCGCGCGGCGGGCGCGGCTGCCCAGCATCAGGACATCTTCACGCAGTTGGCTCAACTGTTTGTCAAAATGCGCGCGTGTACTCACTGCCATCGCGATGCTCCTCTACCTCTAGTCTCCATCTTGCCGGCAAACGGGCTGTCATACCCTACCCGTTCGCTTCTGGCTCCAGGCTACAACCAATCGCGCCAGGATATTCAGCCCCAATACGAAAACCATCAAGACCAGGGCCACGGCCCAGGCCTGCTGCACGCGTTCCGGCGCCGGCTGCTGGGCATACTTCCACATGGTGAGCGTCAGGCCGTCTACAGGTTGTTCCAGCAGGCGGTTCGCGATCTGACCGATCGGCTGGCCGCTGCCGATGCCACCGCCCACAATCTGGCCGATGTCGAAGCGGTCGTTGCCGAGCACCGTGAAGAGCAGTGGCGCCGTCTCGCCGACACCGCGCGCGATGGCGAGCATGATGCCGGTCACAACACCGCTGACCGCCGCCGGCAGCAGAATCTCCAGCGATGTCTTCCATTCCGGCGCGCCCAGGCCCAGCGCGGCCTCGCGCATGCTGCGCGGCACCAGCTTCAGCATTTCCTCGGTCGTGCGAATGATGGTTGGCAACATAATGATCGCAATCGCCACACCACCCGCCAACGCTGAGTAGTGGCCCTGCGGCTTGACGATGATGGCATAGCCAAAAAGGCCAACCACAATCGAAGGAACGCCAGATAACACGTCCGTGGCAAAGCGCACGGCGGTGCCCAACGGCGTATTCCCGTTGCGATAGACGTAGAAGGCGACGAGTACGCCAACGGGAACGGAGAAAGCGGACGCAAGCAGGGTCACCAGGATGGTACTCTCGATCGCGTTGCGAACACCACCTCCAGCCTGTCCCAACGCGGTCGGCAGCTGCGTGAACAGGTTCCAGTTCAGGTACTGGCCCCCAGTCTGCAGCACGTAGGCGATGATCCAGATCAGGGGAACCAGCGCCAGGAGCGTAAAAAGCCCGGTCACCGCCAGCATAGCGGCGTTGGTGAGGCGGCGCCGCCTGTGAAGCAGGCTGCCTCTGTTCGTCGCCAGGCCCGATGAAGCAGCCAGCGACCAGGTGGTTGTTTCACTGTTCTGCATCTCAGCGACCCTCCGTGGCTAACGTGCGCGAAACACGCCACACCAGCAGACGCGCGCCAATATTGAGCAGCAAGGTCATGCCGAAGAGTACCAGGCCAAGCTGAATCAGTGCACTGGTGTGAAGCTTGGTCACCGCCTCGGCAAATTCGTTTGCGATCACGCTGGCCAGAGTCGCGCCAGGCTTCAACAGAGAGCCGGAAGATTCCACCGTGTTGTTGCCGATCACCATCGTGACTGCCATGGTCTCGCCCAGCGCGCGCCCCAGGCCGAGAATGACCGCGCCCAGAATGCCCGAGAGACCGTAAGGTATCAATACCTGGCTAATCATCTCCCAGTAAGTTGAGCCCAGGGCCAGGGCCGCCTCGCGCTGTGCGCGCGGAATCGCCAGCAGCACATCGCGTGACACCGCAGTGATGGTGGGGACAATCATGATCGTCAGGATCAACCCAGCGCCCAAGCGGCTGATGCCCGATGCCGGGATCGTGCCGGCAAAGAGTGGTAGGAAGCCCAAACTACGGCCCAGAAAGGCGCCGACCGGCTGCACCACACCTGGCAGAAAGACAAAAATCCCCCACAGGCCGTAGACGACACTCGGCACCGCGGCCAGCATTTCGATCATGAAGTTCAGTGGCCCCCGCAGCCAGGCGGGGCACAGCTCGGCCAGGAAGATGGCAATGAAAAGGCTCACCGGCGTGGCCAGGGCAATGGCGACCAATGCCGTCGTCAAGGTGCCGGTAATGATCGGCCAGGCTGAGAATCTGTCGTTGACTGGATCCCATGATGAGGCTGAGGTGGGGGCGATGAAGTTCCAACCAAACAGCGCCCGCGTGGCGGCCGATTCGCGCCAGACTGATAAACCGAGGGCAACGACCAGGGCGAACACAAGCAGCGCCATGGCTACGAGAATGGCAGACCAGGGAGTATCACCATGGCGCAGCAGCTTGCCGAGTCGATGGCGGAGTGCGCGGGAGCCAGTCTGTGGCGCAGAACCGAACGAAGATGCTGTCATGTACTCATCCTTGCTTGCACTGGAACACCTTTGCACGCACAAAATGGCGCGGAGGCAACGGCTACCCGGCTGCTCGAGGAGGCCAGCCGGGTGCGTCGCGCCTCCGCGTCTGCTGTGTGTTACTTCCCAGCTTTCGTGATCATCGTATCCAGAGGTTTGCCATCGCAGGTCACCTTGGCCAGCGTGGCGAAGACCTTGCCCCGTACCGAGTCGGGCAGGGTCGCGTAGCCCAGGCTGACCGCGCGGTTGGCAGCACCCGGATCGGTCAATGTCCAGTAGACGTAGTTCAGAAGTTCCTGGGACTTGAGGCATCCCACGGTTTTGTCAGCCTGTTGATCCATGTAGATAATCAGGTAGGTGTAGGTCGCAATTGGCCACGATTTCTCGCCACCGCCATTGCTGATCGAGCCGACGGTGAGTTTGGCATCGAACGCATCACCGAAGTCCGACATGGCGGAAGCCAGCGATTCGGCATTGGCCTTGGTGCGTTTACCTGCTTTGTTGACCATGTCGGCGAACAGAATCTTGTTGGCCACCGCGTACGACAGCTCGACGTAGCCGATTGAATAGGGTGTGTTCTGCACGGCGGCGGCCACGCCGGGGTTGCCCTTGCCGCCGATACCGTTACCCGCCTTGTCGACCGGCCACTCAATCGAGGAGCCGCTCTTCGGGCCATTCTTCCATTCCTCACTGACCGCAGAAAGGAACTTGGTGAAGGCTTCGGTCGTGCCCGAACCGTCCGAGCGGTGTACGGCGGAGATCGGCTGATCCGGCATCGTCAGGTCAGGATTGAGCTTCGCGAGCGCAGGATCGTTCCATTGAGTGATCTTACCCAGATAGATGCCCGCCAGGGTCGGACCGTCCAGGACAATCGAGGTGGTAATTTCTTTGATGTTGAAGATGGGCACGATGGCGCCGGCCAGGGTCGGGAACATCTGCAGCGTGGGATTGGCATCGTACTCGGCCTGCGACAATAGGGAGTCTGAACCGGCGAAATCAATCGTCTTGTCCGCAATGCCCTTCTTGCCACCACCCGAGCCAATGCCCTGGTAGTTGATGGTCACGGCGGGCTGGACGTACTGATAGGCAAAGCGCCATTCCGTGTAGACCGGATCCGGGAAGGTGGCGCCCGCACCGTTGATTACGATCGAGCCTGGCGGCATGGGTGTTGGAGGCACAGCGCCGGGCGTCGGCGTGGCAACCACTTCCACCGTCTTCTCAACAACCTGGGTCACAACCTGCGTGACAACTTTTTCGATGACCTGCGGTGTGGGGGTGTCTGCCGGTGTGGGCGCGGCGGCCCCACACGCGCTCAACGCCAGCGCAGCGATGATCAACATAAACAAGGCCAAAGAATGGCGAGACATTTCGACTTGCTCCTCACTTTTCTCAAATCTTGCTGCGCAGCGCGCTTCGGTGCTGCGAGCAGGCTCATGGTAACAAATGACCTTTAAGCGCTCTTTACCGAGTGTTTAAGCCACGATTGTGGAATGATTAAGCATTGATAACGAACCTGATGTTCGCCTGCGCGCGGTCGGCTCAACCGAAGCGGCCAGAGATGTAGTCTTCGGTGCGCCTGTCGGTTGGTCGCGTGAAGATCTGCTGCGTCGGACCATATTCGACCAGCGTCCCGGCGCGATCGGAGTCCATCATCAAAAACGCCGTATAATCGGAGGCACGCGCCGCCTGCTGCATGTTGTGCGTGACGATCAGGATGGTATAGTTCTCGGCCAGCTCGCGCATCAATTCCTCGATCTTCAGTGTCGCAATCGGATCGAGCGCCGAGGCCGGTTCGTCCATCAGGATGGTGTCGGGCTTCACCGCAATTGCGCGCGCAATGCACAGGCGCTGCTGCTGCCCACCGGACAACGCCAGCGCACTCTGATGCAGCTTGTCTTTGACCTCATCCCACAGGGCGGCCTGGCGCAGCGACTGCTCCACCAGCTCGGCTATGTTGCCGCGCATGCCGTTGATGCGCGCACCCCAGGCCACGTTCTCGAAAATAGTCTTTGGAAAAGGGTTGGGCTTCTGAAAGACCATGCCAATGCGCCGGCGCACTTCAACCGGGTCGATGGTGCGGTCGTAGATGTTCGTGCCGTGATAGCGGATCTCGCCTTGCACGCGCGCGCTTGGCACAAGGTCGTTCATGCGGTTGAAGGCCCGCAGGAGGGTACTTTTACCGCAACCTGACGGGCCGATAAAGGCCGTAATTTTCAGGGGATGCACTTGCAGATTGACATTCTTGATGGCTCGAAAACTGCCGTAGTAGATGTGCAGATCTTGAGCCTCGATGGCATACGTACCCTCAGCTGGACCCGTCGCCCCATTAAACGTGTCTGTCGTGCTTGTCTGCATAAGATATTCTCTCAAGGATTGGTAGCAAGCCAAGTCCGGACTTGCGCTTCGATCTCATCGCGCACGCGGCGAAAAACAGCCAGGCGTTCTTCGTTGCTCCCCTCGGCCGCGGCCGGGTCATCGAACGGCCAATGCAGGCGAACACCAACGCCGGGAAAAATCGGGCAGCGTGCCTCCGCATTGGCGCACACGGTGATGACATAGCCAAAGTGGACGCGGCCCAAAAACTGGGCGAGATCTTTCGAAGTTTGATCACGGCTGTCAATGCCGATCTCTGCCAGCACTTGCCGCGTGAGCGGGTGAACCCCCTTCGGTTCCAGACCCGCGCTGTATACTTCGAATCGATCACTCGCCAGCTGCCGCAAGAGTGCCTCGGCCATCTGGCTGCGTGCGGAGTTGCCCGTACAGAGAAACAATACACGCGCTCTATTCATGAAATCCTCACTTCCGCTCCGGACAGCTGTAACTATCATTCTTGCTCGGTTGTGACCAGTTCGGCTATGCACCCGGCAGCGTGAAACAGAACTGTGCTCCCCCACCCGGGGCAGCTTCGACCCAAATGCGGCCGCCGTGCCCTTCCACAATGTGACGGGCAATGGCTAGGCCCAGGCCAGTACCTCCTTCCGTGCGCGCACGGTCGGCTTTGTAGAAGCGCTCGAAGATGCGGCTGCGCTCGGTCAGCGGCACCCCCGGGCCATTGTCTGTAATTCGAAACAGCACATCGTCACCGGTTAACTCAGCCCCGATGCAAATGTTTCCACGGGCTGGGGTGAACTTCACTGCGTTATGGACCAGGTTGCCAATGACGCGGACTACCTGCTGAACATCGGCCAGGACGCTCAGATTCGGTGGCACCGACACGCTCAGCTGCTGCTTTTTGGCGATGGCCTGCGGCTGCAACTGCACCAGAGCCTGGCGGATGACTTCTTCGGTCTCCACGGGTACGAGTCGTAGCACCACCTGTCCAGATTCAATCTGCGCCAGGTCGAGCATCTCCTGGCTCAACTGGCTAAGAGTCTGCACCTGGCTCTTGATCTGGTCAAGCAGCCGGTCGCGCACCTCATCCGCCATGCCCTCGCCAGTGCGCAAGGTGTCTGCCGCCAGGTTGATGTTGGCGAGCGGTGTGCGCAGCTCATGCGAAATATTCGCCACCAGGTCGCGGCGGGCACGGCCAAGGCGCTGCAGCTCCGTCACATCGCTGATCGCGGCCGCCGCACCCCCAGTATGCACGAGTGGCACCACGCTGATGCGCAAGACGCGGTGACCCACGGCAGTCTGGCGCGCAACCGATCGGTCGCTGGCTAACGCGTCCTGCACCGCCTGGTTCAGCCCCGCATCCCCGGTCAATACGATGAACGGCTGGTCCAACAGCGGCGCGTCGCAGCCGAACAGAGTCCAGGCCGTCGCATTGCCCCAGGCAATGCAGCGGTCGGTATCCAATACCACAAGCGCGTCAGCGGTCGCTGCGCCCAAGCCATCCAGGTAGGCATGGGCGGCATGCAGCTGGTGCTGCATGTCATTACGCTCGGCCATGATGGCGGCGCAGGCTTGTAAGGATTCGTCGCGCTCCCGCGTGACACAGCGCAGCTGTATCAAACCGAAAACAAGCAGGCTCAGCGCGCCGAGAAACAGGATCAACCAGAGGGTTGCCACCTAGCCCTCGAACCGGTAGCCAATGCCCCGTACCGTAACGATGCGTGCCGGATTGGCCGGGTCAACCTCGATCTTCTCACGCAACCAGCGGACATGAACATCGACGGTGCGCGAATCGCCGTAAAAATCCTCGCCCCACGTGCGGCTGAGCAAAAGGTCGCGCGTGAGCACGACACCGCGGTGACGCATTAACTCTGCCAGCAAGCTAAACTCGCGTGGGCTTAAGATGAGCTCATGATCGCCCAACTGCGCCCGCCAACTGACCAGGTTGAGCGTAAGATCGTGACATCGCAACTGGTGGACGCTTGCGCGCGGGTTGGCCCGACGCAATAGCGCGCGGATACGTGCCAGCAGCTCGCCGAGACTGAAAGGCTTGGTCAGGTAGTCGTCCGCACCGCTTTCCAGACCTATAATCTTGTCCAGCTCGCCTGTGCGTGCCGTTAACATCAAGATGGGCCAGTCGGATGTCTGGCGCAGGTTGCGGCAGACTGTTAACCCGTCCAGCTCCGGCAGCATCAGGTCGAGAATGATCAGGTCAGGCTCTTCCCGGTGCGCCTGCTGCAGGGCAACAGCCCCATTGGCGGCAGTCACCACGCGATAGCCGATGTGACGCAGGTTGAAGGTGAGTGTCTCAACGAACGCCACATCATCATCTACCAGGAGGATTTTCTCCGCCA
The DNA here is from genome assembly GCA_036822415.1 of Chloroflexota bacterium. Taxonomy (GTDB): domain Bacteria; phylum Chloroflexota; class Anaerolineae; order SSC4; family Amarolineaceae; genus Amarolinea. The sequence continues at coordinate 2,826 of DAISHS010000067.1, read as the reverse complement.
AAAGTCACTCTCCACACGCGCGATATCGAGGGAATGGTATCGGGCATCCGTTAACCTGGCGTTATTTGCATATTAACTCTATGCGAACGCCATGTTAAATATCGTTAACCGTGCGACCGCTGGCGCCGTCCCTGAATATGCAGCGCGTCTCCGTTTACTTGCGGCGCAGTAAACAAGGCATTACAATTCGGGACAGATACGATCAGGTAAGTCGCACCTGGCCGCTTATCGTGCCCTGCCCAAGACCTCCCATAGCAGCAGTCAAATCGCCGGCCATGCGCCTGGCATTGGCACCCCTCGCCGGGCGCAGCGCCAAGGAGGTTGCTGTGATTCTGACTGGCAACTATGGTGAAACAGGCGCACTCGACCTCTATGGCCCAGAGTACGGCCTGCCGCGCGTCATCAGCGGTGGCAACAGCCTGTGGACGCGCGGTTACGGCGATCCGCCACCCCAAGCAGTGATCGCCGTCGGCTTCGACCTCTCTTATCTGCGTCGCTTCTTGGGTGCCTGCAAGGCGGTTGGCGTGGTTAGTCATCGCTACGATGTCAAGAACGAGGAGTCCACCCAGCACATGGGGCTCTGCGTGCGCCGCAGCCCGTACGATCCCTGGGATGGGATGTGGCCCAAGATGCAGTGGTATCAGTAAGATTGAGCGGCGCTGGCCGGCCGGCTTAGACTACGGCCTTCAGCACGCGCAGGGCGCGTAACGTGACCCAGGGATTGGGCTGTTTTTGGGGCCCAAAATCAACCCAGGTCTTGCCAATGTAGTCGTATTCGAGCAGCCAGCGCCCGCTGGTGTCTTGCTTTGCCCAGATGATATCCAGCGCGTGCGCCAGGCGCGTATCGTGACCATAGCCGAACGCGACCAGCGCCTCAACGTTCTGCAGCAGGTTGGTGACGTAGAACACGGGGAAGCCAAACTTCCACCAGTTACCGCTCGGCTTGTCGCTGTAACCATGTGGGCCAAAATGGCGGCAATGGGGCCGCTGTGGTGCGCAGCCTGCCGCGCGCAGCTCAGGATCATCGGTTAGCAGATCAAGCAGATCGCGCAGCGCCAGGTAGCGCACCCCTGGCGCGTCCGCCTGCAGCAACCACGGCAGGGGATCGGCTCTCAATTGTGCTTGCCAGGACGTAGGTCTCTCCCGGACACACCAGTCAGATTGCTTCACCTACCAGGTCAGCCGACGTGGCCTCAGCGCCAATTGGCTATTTTCTCTCAAGTGTGTTATAAGTATCCGTTGGTTGCGGCTGGCCTTTGTTTGCCAGATCGAAACCATCCTATATTGTTTGGGCTGAGAGTGCGACTTGGCTCACATTTGCAGTCAGGAGACTCTCAGTTGACTTTTTCTCGTTTTAATCTTAGCCCGCGCCTTACGGCGGGGGTCCGCGAACTCGGTTATGAAGAACCGACGCCGATTCAACAGCTCTCTATTCCGCCGATCATGGCCGGTCGTGATGTCATGGGCCTGGCCCAGACCGGCACCGGCAAGACGGCGGCCTTTGCGCTTCCCATTCTACAGCGGCTTGAACAAGGCCCACGCCAACGCGTGCGCGCCTTGATCGTCGCGCCCACGCGCGAGCTGGCCGAACAGATCAACCGCACCTTTGCCGACCTCGGACGCCAGACGGCCTTACGCAGCGTTGCCATCTACGGCGGCGTGGGCGTTGGCGGCCAGCTGCAGGCGCTGCGCGCCGGCCCGGAAATCGTCGTCGCCTGCCCCGGCCGGCTGCTCGACCATATTCGCCAGGGCACCATCAACCTGTCGCTGGTCGAAGTGCTGGTGCTGGACGAAGCCGACCGCATGTTCGACATGGGCTTTCTGCCCGATGTACGCCGTATTATCCGCGCGGTGCCCCAACAGCGTCAAACCCTGCTCTTCTCCGCCACCATGCCGGACGATATCCGCGCCCTGGCGCATGAGACCTTGCGCGATCCGCTGACCGTGCAGGTGGGTCACAGCGCGCCGGTAGAGACCGTCTCTCACGCGCTCTACCCGGTGGCGCAGCATCTGAAGACGGCGCTGCTGAGCGAAATGCTGCGTGCGACTGGCCCCGGTTCGGTGCTCGTCTTCACGCGCACCAAGCACCGCGCCAAGCGCATTGCGCAGCAATTGCAGAAGGCCGGCTTTCCAGCCACCGCCTTGCAGGGCAACCTCTCGCAGAATCAACGCCAGGCTGCGCTGGACGGTTTCCGCAGCGGCGACTTTCGCATCATGGTAGCAACCGATATTGCCGCGCGCGGCATTGATGTCCTCAGCATTTCGCACGTCATCAACTATGACATGCCGGATACGACCGATGCTTACACCCATCGCATTGGCCGCACCGGGCGGGCCGAACGCAGCGGTGAAGCCTTCACCCTGGTGACGCCGGAGGACGGCGAGGCCATTCGCGCGGTGGAACGGGTGCTCGGCCGCAGACTGGAGCGGCGCACGCTGGCCGGGTTCAACTACCAGGCCGCGGCGCCAGCGCAGGATCACGAGTTTGCCCGTGAGCCGCGCCCACCGTCACGCTTCGCGCCGCGCAGCACGGCGCCGGCCCCCGCGGCCGGCCGGTCGAGCTACGCCGCGCCGCGGCGACCAGCCGCTTCGACGCCCGCCCCGGCGGTCAGCAGTCGGACTGCGGCGCCTGCCTCACGTCCAGACCGCCGCGAGCGGCCGGTCAACCGCCGTACGCGCTAAAGCCTGGCGGCGAGTCAACGCAGGAAACCGCCAGCGCCATGACGCCCCAAATCGGCTGTGATCCCTGACGCCGGAGTGGCTCTGGTCGCGACCGCCGCGCCTGGTCAACCCGCCCAAGCGCGCTTTGTCCCCAACGCGGCCCTG
>DAISHS010000066.1:0-15476 GCA_036822415.1 Chloroflexota bacterium | reverse complement strand
TCTACCAGGGGCGCTTTTTCGTCGTGCCGGCGGCGGTGGTGTTGGCCGACGCGCGGGCGCAAATCGAAGCCGGCGCCGGGCACATCACCTTTGGCGACCCTGATTTTCTGAATGGGCCTCGCCACGCCCTGGGCATCGTGCGCGCCCTGCATCGGGATTTTGCGCAGGTCACGTTCGACATCACCACCAAGATCGAGCACATTCTGCAACACAGCGCGCTTTTTGCGGAATTGAAAGCCCTGGGATGCGCGTTCGTGGTCTCGGCCGTCGAATCTTTCAGCGACACGGTGCTGACCCGGCTGGCCAAAGGACATACCCGCGCCGACATCTTCGAGGCGCTGGCCGTCTTGAAGGCCGCCGCCATCCCGCTGCGCCCGTCCCTTCTGCCCTTCACCCCCTGGACCACGCTGGCCGATTATGCCGATTTGCTGGCGCAGGTCAAGGCGCTGGATCTGATCGGTCAAATTGATCCTGTGCACTACAGCATTCGCCTGCTGCTGCCGCCTTCGTCCGCGCTGCTGAAAGAAGCGGACAGCGCCAGCTGGCTGGGGCCGCTGCGTGCGTCGGAGCTGACGTACGATTGGCGCGCCAGCGATCCGCGCCTGGACAGCTTGCAGCGCGAGGTTGCGGCGCTGGTCGCTGAGGCGGCCGCCGCTCAGGAAAGCCCGGTCGCCACATTTTACCGCATCGAAGCGCTGGTCAACGCCGTGGGCGCTGCACCAGCCGCGCCTGTTGCCCTGCCGCCGCGGGCCGCGGTAGAACCGACGCCGCACCTCACCGAGGCGTGGTTCTGCTGAGCAGAGCCAACGGCGGGTCAGGCTGACCTGAAACTGGGATAGAATCCTCGATCGTAAAGCGCAGGCAGGCATGCGCCTGACGCAGCGCTGCTTCGACAAAGGCTGGATCAGGGCCGCGGGCAAAGATGAAGCCCAGGTAACTGGCGCCCTCCGGCAGCGGTACGATGGGGTTGTTCAACGGCGCGCTGATGACAATCTCATCAATGCCGGGGACCGCCTGCGCAGCCGCCAGGCCGTGCACCTCTCGCAGATAGCCGGCCTGGGGAATCGGAATCATCATCACGCCATTGGCCTGGCTGGCCGCGTCGAGTTGCCCCAGCTCAAGGCCCGCAGCCTGGGCTAGAATCAGCTCTTCCAGGCTGCGATCCAGGTCGAAGCGCAGCGTTTGCGAGCAGTAGCCCCCGATCGAACGCCCGGCAATCTCCACCATCCACGCGCCGTCCGCGTTGACGCGCAGTTCAGCATGCACCGGCCCTACGCGCAATCCCAGAGCCGCCGCGGCCTGCGCCGTCACCTGGGCAATTTGCGCCTGCACTGCCGACGGCAGCCGCGACGGCGTCACGTAGATCGTCTCCTCGAAGAAGGGGCCTTCCAGCGGATCAGGCTTGTCGAACAGCGCCAGGACCGTGAGCCGGCCAGCGGACAGCAGCCCTTCCAGGGCCACCTCGACGCCGGGGATGTAGGTTTCCACCAGCAGCGCGTGGCCGTCTGCGCCGGCATGGCCCGATGCGTCGCGTACAATGGCGGCCGTGCGTGCAAAGGCAGCGATGAACTCGGCCGGGTTATTGGCCCGGATGACGCCCCGACTGCCGGAGAGCAGCAGCGGCTTCAGCACGACGGGGTAGTCAACCTGCGCCGCCAGCGTGACAGGATCCACGGCGAGGTCATAGCGCACCGATTGGGGTGACGGCACGCCGGCCGCGGTGAAGAGTTGACGCATCAGATGCTTGTTGCGCGCAGCCAGCGCGGCCTGAGGTGAGTTGTGTTCCAGGCCCAGCGCGGCGGCCACTTGCGCGGCCAGCAGGGTGCCGGTGTCATCGGTCGCCAACACGGCCTGCAGCGGATGCTGACGGGCGTAAGCGGTGATTACGGGCACGGCGATGTCAGGCTGGCTAAAAGGCGCCCCCAGCGGCACATGCCAGAGATCGGCCAGCTCACGCGGCAGGTCCACCGCCTCGACCACGGTCAGCCCCAAACGCGCGGCCGCGTCAAAAAAGGCGCTGTTGCGATAGCTGAGCGCGCCGGTGAGAAGCAGGATCGGTTTGCTGGTTGTCATGATGGCAAATTTTACCACAGGTGCGCCGGTCAGGCCAGCATGGTCAGAGGTGACGGGGAGAGGGGAGAGGAAGTCAGAAGAGGAGTGTAAAACGATGAACGATGAACGATGAATGATGAGTGCAGAGTGCAAAGTGCAAAGCGGAGTGAGCATCCTCAGTGCAAAGTGCAAAGTACAGAGTGCAAAGTGCAAAGCGGAGTGAGCATCCTCAGATGCGAACGGGCGTGTGAAACGATGAACGATGAATGATGAACGATGAATGATGAACGATGAATGATGAACGATGAATGATGAGGAGAGAGCATCCTCAGATGCGAACGGCTGAGATGCGAACGGCGGCGCGGAGTGAGCATCCTCAGATGCGAACGGGGGTGGAAAACGATGAATGGGGGTGAGAGATGAAGAAGGGTGGTTTGGGGTTGAAGGATGCAGGTTCGGGATTGGGCCGTGAGTCGGTGTGGGATTATCCCCGGCCGCCGCGGGTGGAGGCGACGTCCAGGCGCGTGCAGGTGATTTTCAACGGGGTTATGATTGCCGATACCCGGCGGGCGCTGCGTGTCCTGGAGACCAGCCATCCGCCGGTGTACTACATTCCGCCGGCGGACATTCGCATGGAGTATCTCACGCAGACTGGGCGCAGCTCGTTTTGTGAGTTCAAGGGGCGGGCCGGATATTACAGCGTGACGGTGGGCGACAGAACCGCCGTCAATGCTGCCTGGTTCTATCCCAACCCGGCTGCGGGTTACGAGGCGCTGGCGCACGATGTCGCGTTCTATCCAGGGCGCATGGATGAGTGCCTGGTGGATGGCGAAACGGTGACGCCGCAGGCCGGGGATTTTTACGGCGGCTGGATCACGGCGGACATTGTGGGGCCGTTCAAGGGGCCGCCAGGAACAATGGGATGGTAAAGCGTCCGCGCGGCGATCAGGGCTGGCTCAGGCTGGCAGGGGGTTGCTCGTGAAAACGCCAGATAGCCCAGGTGGCCGCGGCGTAGGCGAGCAGCGACATGGTGAAGAGCGCCGGGAAGCCGGCGCTGTCCACGATAAAGCCGCCGACGCCGGTCAGCAGAAGCGTGATGCCAACCGCGGTGTTGGAAAACCCGAGATAAAGCGCGCGCGCGGCCGGCGGCGCCATGTCGAGGAGCAGCGGGCCGAGTGAAACCCCAATGGCGGCATCGCGTACGCCGACGAGGATGAAAATCAGGACAAAGAGCGTCTGCGCGCCCAGGAGGCGACTCAACGGCCAAACGGCAAGCATGATCGCCAGAACAAAGACGCCCAGGCCGGCGCCAAAGCGCAGCACCAGGCGATTGCCACGCCGCGCCGACAGCTGCCCCCAGACGATGTAAGCGACCAGGCTGGCCGCAATGTTGGCCGACAGGAAGATGCCGACCGCGCCGGCCGCGACCTGCAGGCGTTGCACCACGAATACGGTGAAAAAGGGAGTCGCCATACTGCCGGCGATCAACGCCAGGCGCAAGCTCAGAAAGCGGCGGAAGTTGCGGTCAGCCTGCAGGGCCGCGCCCGCGCGGCGCAGCTGGGTCAGCAAGCCCGCGCGGGGCGCCAGCGCAGCGTTGACCGGCTCGCGCACCGCGGCAAAGGCCGCCATGCCCACCGCCGCCAGCACGCTGGCCACGGCAAACATCAGCGCAAAGTTGTCAGGAAAACGGATCGGACTGCTGTCAGCCAGCAAGTTGCGCACCCAAAAACCGACGCCAATGCCCAGGAGGCTGCCGAGGGACAAACGCCAGGAAAAGAACAGGCCACGCTGGCCCGGCGGCACCACTTTGGCAACCACATCCATGAACGAAAGCCCGCTGAAGCCAGAGGCCAGCTGATTGGCCATGAGCAGGCCGAAGAACAGGAACAGCTGCAAGCGTTTGTCTTCGACGCGGTAGGCGGTCAGCGCCAGCAAGATCAGGCAGAACGTGCGCACGACCGCCATGGTGCGGTAAATAGGCAGCGCTTTTGGCCGGCTCTGAAACCAGCCCGAAACCCACAGCTGCGGTAAGAACCAGCCCGCCTGGCTCATGGGATAGACGAGGCCCAGGAGGATGTGCGAATCGGTCAGGAAACTGGCAAAGGTCACCAACACCAGGCTTGGATCAAGCAGGGTGTCCACACCGGCAAACAGGATGCCGTTGATTACGCCCAGGTTGAAATCACGACGCCTGGCGGCCGCCGCAATGGATCGAATGACGCTCATGCTGCCCCTCGTTAGAACATGACGCACAAAACCGGCCAGGCTGGACAGCCGGGCCGGCTCTTGAGGGTTCCATCGTAGCACAGATGACCAAAGTGGGCAAGAAAGTGGGCCAGAATGAATTATAGACAGCACGCATCTCTTGCGATATAATCAACTTTCACGACGACATTCGGTCAAGGAGTTTTGCACGTACCATTGAGTAATCCGATTCACCCGCTACTACAGATTGAGCAAACGACGCTGCCCAACGGGCTGGCGGTGTGGTGTAAAGAGCGCCCAGGCACAGGCTCGGTCGTTTTACGCCTGGTGGTGCGCGTGGGCGCGCGCCACGAAGCCGAAGGTCAAAACGGCATCGCCCATTTCCTGGAGCATTTGATCTTCGACGGCACCGCGCGCTGGCAGGAGAAGGAGATTCGCCAGGTGATCGAGCGTGTGGGCGGCAGCTTCAACGGCTACACCGGCCACGAAGGCACCATCTATGAAGTCGAAGTGCTGGCCGAACACCTCAGCCTGGCGCTGGACTGGCTGGCAGAAATCGTCTTCCGCAGCAGCCTGAGCGACGAACAGGTGCGCAAAGAAAAAGGGGTCATCTTCCAGGAACGCGGCGGCCGCATGGGCGCCTTTTTCAACTGGCTGGAAGACCTGGCCGATGGCTTGCACCTCGATTACGATTTGTACAAGAGCCTCATGCGCCAGCTGTTCCCCGGCGCCGCGCTGGAGCGTGAGGTGACCGGCTATGAGCGCACGCTGCAGCGCATCACGCGCAGCGACCTGTTGACCTTCTACCGGCGCTTCTACGTCCCCAACAACATGGTCTTACTCGTCGTGGGTGATGTGCAGGCCGCGACCGCATTTGCCGAGACGGCCCGTTGGTTTGGTGACTTCAAGGCCGGCCCGCCGCCGCCCGCGCTGCCGCTGCCGCGCGCAACCCCAGCGCACTTTGTGGAGGTGCGCACGCAGTGGCCCGACTGGATTGACCGCGCCTACCTCTGGTACGGGGCGCGCACCGTGGGCCTCAATCACCCCGACCAGGCCTCCATCCTGGTGCTCAGCTGGATTATCGGCGACCGCCTACGTGAGGAGATGCGCGAGCGGCGCGGCCTGGTCTACTGGCTGGGCGCGGCCAATAACACCATGACCGATGTTGGCTACTTCAGCATCGAAACCGATGCCGACGGCGCCAATGTCACGGCCATCCTCGATTACATTGACCAGGTTTTGGGCGATGTCAAGAGCGGCAAGCTGGAAAGCTCCGATCTGGACTACGCCAAGCGCGCCATGCGCGGGCGCAATGTCCTGGCGATGGATAGCAATGACCGCCTGGCTGAAGTCTTCACCGGGCCGGCGCTGACCCTGCGCCCCACTGAATCCTTGCGCGATTTCTTCGCCGAGATCGAGGCTGTCACCCTGGGCGATCTGCAGCGCGTGGCAACGACCTATTTCACGCCAGACAACAGCTACCTCGCCCTCTCACGCCCGGCCTTCACGTTCCGCGACGCGGCCATCGCGGTGGGAGGCGCCCTGTTAGCCCTGGCCCCTGTGGTGTATACGCGCCTGCGGCGCAAACCGCCAGCGCCCGACGCCTGAGCCACGCGGCAACGCTGACCAAGTTCAGCGGGCCGGACCGGCAGAACAACAGCGCCCAAGAAAAGCGCCAGACGATAGCTTTGTCTTCTCTCTGTGGTTAATTTTAGATCAGGAAGGGACACCATGCCGACCAATCAAGCTCGTAAACTGCTCATGATTCCTGGCCCGATTGAATTCGAGCCGGCCGTGCTGGCTGCCATGGCCGCGCCGACGCCCAGCCATGTCGCGCCCGATTTTATCGAGGTCTTTGGCCGCACGCTGGACAACCTGCGCACTGTCTTTCAGGCGCCTGATGGACAGCCGTTCGTCCTGGCCGGCTCTGGCACGCTGGCCATGGAAGCGGCCGTTGCCAATTTGCTGGAGGCCGGCGACCGGGTTCTGCAGATCAACAGCGGCTATTTCAGCGACCGCATGGCGGCCATTTGCGAGCGTTCCGGCGCCATCATCACCCACGTGCGTGCGCCGGCCATTGGCGATGTTCCCGCGCTGGAAGAAATCGAGATGGCGCTGCAACAGGATCACTATACGCTTGTCACGATGACGCACGTGGACACCTCGACCGGGGTGTTGACGGACGTGCCGGCCTTGGCGAAGATGGCGCGGGCCGCGGGCGCGCTGAGCGTGGTGGATGGCGTTTGCGCGGTGGGCGGCGAGGCGCTGCGCATGGCCGCGTGGGATGTGGACGTGGCGCTGACCGCGTCGCAGAAGGCGTTGGGCGTACCGCCGGGGCTGGCGCTGCTCATGGCCCGGCCGCGGGCGCTGGAGCTTTTCCACGGCCGCACCCGGCCGGTCAGCAGTTACTACGCCGATTGGAGCAACTGGCTGCCGATCATGCAGGCCTACCAGGCGCGCAAACCGGCCTATTTTGGCACGCCCGCCGTCAACCTGGCGCTGGCGCTCGACGTCAGCCTGACGCAGATCATCGCCGAGGGGATGGAGGCGCGGACGGCGCGCCATGCGCGCCTGAGCGAAGCGTTCAAGGCCGCGCTGACCGCGTTGGGGCTGAGTCAGCTGCCGCTGCGGCCCGACGTGGCCGCGCACACCATGAGCGCTGCGTACTACCCGGCGGGCGTGGACGGCGCTGAGCTGCTGAGCAAGATCAACGCGGCCGGGGTCATTCTGGCCGGCGGACTGTACCCCGCGCTGCGCACGCGCTATTTCCGCATCGGTCACATGGGCGCGGTCAGCGCCGCCGACATCCTCACCACCGTGCGCGCCCTCGAAGAAGGCTTGCAGGCCGTCGGCTATCACTTCGACGCCGGCAGCGGCCTGGCCGCCGCGCAGCGATTGCTGGTGAGTTAAATCGAGTTTTGTTATGATGTGGCTGTTTTTTTGGAAGCGGAGCGGAGCAGTTGTCCACTTATCCACAGCCTGGTCGGCGCGCTGTATGAGAAGGGGCTGCTGGCCCTGCCGCAGTGACGCCGGGGCAGCTTCACCCCCAGCTTCCCTCGGTCACGGTCACTTCCCACGCCGCCAGGCGTGCGCGCACTTTGGGCAGCGCGTCTTCTTTGACCATAAGCCAGCGGCCGTCTGCGCCGGGCAAGGGCGTCAGCGCGCCGCGCAGGCTGCGATCGGCCAGGAGTTGCGTGGCTGTGTCGAGCGTACCGACCTTCAGCAGGATGACCTGCCCCACTTGCGCCGTCTCCGGCGGACGCGCCCATCGCTCGATCTGCCGCAGCAGCTCGCCGGGCAGCGGGGCGCGCAGCAGCTTTTGCAGTTGTACCAGGTAGGGCGCCGGCGACGCCTTGCTATCGGCCAGCGCGCGCACCTTCTCCGGGGTAATCTTCCACACGGTTGCCAACTGGCCCGTGCTCGTGGCGACCGGCTCGGCCACCCGCTGCAAAATCGGCAGCCATAGCGCATCTGGCAGCGCAGCCACCGAGCGCAGCTCGCCTTCCGCATCCACCTGCCAACCGCCGGCCGGCGTTGTCGGTGACATGCGCATGGCCATCTCACCCCGCGCCAGCAGCGCCCGCCAGAGCTGCTGCGGGGAATGTCGCTCGTCTGTCGTCAGTTCAACGACGGTGGGCGCCAGGCGCTCACCAAAGAACGGCGCCAAGGACTGATCGGCCAGCAGCTCATTGAGCAGGGCCTCATTTTCGGTCTGCAGCAGAGGCGCCGAACGGCGCAACGTGACACGCGCATGGCGCCCGGCCCACTCTTCCATCTCGCGCTGCACATTGGCAGGCAGCGGCGCACGGCTCCACCCTTGCAGCAGTTCGACCACCTGATCGAGGTTATAGCCGGCCTGCGCGGCCCGGTAAAGACTGGCTTTGGTCAGTTTGAACTCCGGCGCTTCCGACAGGCGTACCAGGTCAGCCATGTCGCTGAGCTGGCGCAAGCGATCGAGCGCCAGCGGCGGCAAGGCGATGACCTGAAACGTCGGCTGGATGACGAGAAGCCCCGGCGCCGGCGCGACGGGGACTTGCTCCGCCAAGAGCATGGGCAGGGTCTCTGGCAGGATGCGGAACGCCAGCAGGCGGCCGTCGTCCCCGAAGGCAAGATCGCACACGGCCAGCCAGTGCAGCGGCCCACGGATGAGATCGCTGATAAACAGGGTCTCATGCGCTTCCCAAGTGGCAGCCCCGGTACCAGCCTGCTGCTTGCGCGATCGTAGCAACTCCGGCGCCAGAAGCTGAACATGCTGCACAAATGACGCCAGGCTGATCCACACGCCGGCAGGCAAAGCCTGGACCATGTGCACCAGGTTGGTGCGAGCCAGTTTTGCGTCCCTGGAATATATGGCCAAGCCTCTGTCCAACGCCGGCCGCCCTCTCTCGATAAAGGCCGCATACGCCGCGCGCAGCAGCGCTGACTGCCCCTGTTCGAAAATGCGCGGCGCCTCTTCACTCGACAGGACACCCTCGTCAGTTTCGAGAAGGTCCAGGTCGCCGGCCAACATGGCATAGAAGTCGGCCAGCTCGAGCGCATCTTCGTCGGTCAGGGAAAAACCGCTTATCATGAGCGCCCGTCCTACCTTGCGCAGATCGGTGCGATGGAGATCACCCTGCATGGTGGTGCGAATGGGCTGGCGTTTGACGTATTCCCAGAAGGCAAAAAAACGCAGAGCCGTTAGCTCTGGGCGCGCGTTCAGGCGCTTCTTGACCGCCTGATCCTCAAGGATCGCCACGACCGCTTGCGGGCGCGGCAGCGCGCGCCTCACCTCATCCGGCGCGCAAAGCCACTCGCCAGGACTAAAATCGAGGGGCGGCAAGCGAAAGAAGGAAGGCGCACTCGTAAAAACCAGGCCGGCTGCCAACAAACGGGCGTAAACATCGCCAAAGCGCTGCGAAGCAAGGCGGGCAGGCGACGCGACATAGTGGAAAAAAGCGGGTACCTGCGCTGGCAGATCAGGCTTGACCAGGCCCAGCTGCACCAGTTCGATCTGCAAACCCGCGGCCTGGTCACTGCCACGCAGCAAGAGCCGATCCAACAGCGCTTTCTCGGGCGGCGGCAGGTTGCGATAAGCCTGTTGAATGACCTCGGGCTGGGCCAGCGCGTGGGCCAGGGCCGGCATGTCCGACTTGGGCAGCCGATACGCCTGGCGCAAGGTTGCCAGGACATCGTGGTTGACCATGGACAAGAGGTCCAGCAAGGTGGTGGTCATCGGGTGGCGCCTTCCGGTTTGCCGCTGGCCGGCGCCGGCTCCGCAGCCGGTGGCTGATCGAAGACCGTGGGTGTGTGACCGTGAGTCACCAGGAAATCGCGCACGATGTAAAAGGTCTGGTCAGGGACGACAGCCAGACTGCGGGTCAGCGCGCGCATGGGAACGGGCGGATTCCCGGCCTCGATCTCGCGTAGGGCGTAGTCATCGGCCAGGTCGAGACGCGCAACGTCGGTGAAGATACGAATGCGACCGTAGGTATCCAGCCACTGTTTGATCGTCTGCAGCAAGCGCTCTGCAGCCGGTGAAGGCGCAGTGACTTGCTGAAGTAAATCCAACAAAGGAGCTACAACGACGCCGCTGTCCAGGGCGGTCGCCAGCAGATTTGCCTCCAGGCGAAAATAGAGATGAGAGCGATCCTGGTGTGAACGATCCAGGTGCAGCGATGCCATTTGCAAGAGAATCTGCCACGGGGCTGGGTCGGTGCATGTCGCATCAAGCTTCAGAAAGCCGTCACTGTCCACATGCAAGGCGGGTGAGGGGGACGCAGGCAAAGTGGGCGGATTGGCTTCGATGCCAAGCAGCCAGGCGCCAAGCGGAGTCAGGCTGAAGAAGTTGTCTTTCCAGGCGATCCCGCCCAACCAGGTCAAGGGGCCGCGCAGCCACTGTGTGATGAAAGCGCCAACGCCGAGCAACCATTCATCCGCCTGTTGAATGGACAACAGGCGCAATTCCGCTGACTTTGAAAACCCCCACGCGGATTTGTCATACGAATTGTGCATGAGCAGCGCGGGGTCGAGTTGAAACAGGGCGCGGGCCACAGCCTGGCTGTCGTACCATTGTCCGGGCGCCAAATGCTTGAGCAGGCGCAGCAGCGTCGCGCGCGCGTGCAGGCAGGCCTCATCCAAGAAGCTGGGCGACACAGATTGCCCATACGTGCTTTTGCGCCGATAGACGACGATCACGGCCTGCTGTTGGCTTAGTAAACGCCATTCTCCCCAGGAAGAGAGAGAAACCCAGGCGCGATACAAGCGGCTGAGCCGTGCGGTCGGTGGTTGGCCGATCAGGGCAAAGAGGTTTTCATGATTCACCGTGGCCTGGGCGCCGGCTGTAACGACCTGCATGGCCTCGAGCAAAGCCACGGCCAATTCCCAGATCGCAGGAGGCGCCCCCACGCGGGGATTGAGCAGCGCCTCGGGCAGGTCGGGTTTGACGAGAACCTGGGCATATTCCGTGGACAATGCCACGTCCTGCTGCCAACGCGTGGCGACCGTCAAGCGCGTGGGATAGGCGATGATATAGGATGCCAGCATGAATGCAACCGCGTCGAGGCTAAGCGGCGTCTCGGTTTCGGCGACCGCAGGCGGTATCTGCGGCAGCACCGGCGCGCGCAAAACAGGCGGCGCCAGGTCAGCAACCGCCGGGGAGATCGAAAATCCGGACACTCCGTGCCTGAAGGCCAGGCCGCAGTCGCGCAATTGCTGCAGATCCTCGCTCAACTGGGAAGCCGTGCGCCCCAGATTCCACGCCAGTAGCACCAACGGCAGCTGTGAATGTTCGAGGGCGCCATTCCAGGCCAGCAAATCGAGCGCCTGGCGCAATTCCACCGACAGTCTGTCCATGAGCATGCGGTTGGCTGCCGAATTGTTGAGTTCTGCGGCCAGCGTCTGTACGATGGCGTCTTTAGGGCCGGACGGCAGCTTGACACCACGGCGTTTGGCGATGTCACGCAGTTCAGCCACGGTGATGTTCTGGATTTTCTCTTGCACCGGGTTGGTTGGCGGTTGAGTGCTCAAACTAAAGATCCTCTGTGGATTCCAAGGTAGATGTTAGCCCGTTTCATGACACGCCTCGCTAGGATGAGATGTTGGAGGGCGTTCGTTTCAGCTCGATGCGATATGGGCGTAGAAGCTCTTGCAGTTCGGCCACATCGCTGGCGCTCGCCTGTTTGATCTTCTGCGGCAGCAGTTCAATCTCCCAGGTTGGGCCAACGGCGCTGACGTTCCCCAGGCGCGCGGCGCGATAGATGAGCGCCGCGGCAGCCGGATGATTCTGGATACTCAGGGTGTGTAGGGGGCGCAGGATGACGTTGAGACTGCTGGGATCGTCCCCCGTGAACCGAGCCGCACTTTTCTCGAATGGCTGGGACAGCAGTTCGCGCCCGAGCGGCGTCACGCGTACGGCCACCACGCCACTCTCCTGTGCGGCCAGATCGAGCAGGCCCAGCCAGAGAAGTGGGCCTGAGAAGGCGCTGTCCACCAGGCGCTTGATCTCGCCCTGGTCTTGAGTCCGCCAGAAGGCGCCATACTGCGTGAGCAGGGTCGGATTCTCCTGTAAGAAGCGGTAGACCCAACTGACGCGCACCCAGGTGTCAGTGGGATGAGATAGGAGCGTGTTGGCGATCACGCGCAGGCTAATTTGGCTATAACCGGCGTTGACCTGGGCATGCTGTAGCAGCTCGAAATGGCGCGTTTTCCACGGATGCTTAAGGAACGCCAGAAGCGGTTGGCGATTAACACCCGTTGGCTCGGGGTAGCGCGTCTGCACCCACTGGCGGCTAATGGCCAGTTGCTGTATCCAATACAAGAGACCGGAGAAATCCGAACGCCCCTCGTCGCGCAACAACCAACGGCGGCTGTCTGGCAAGTAATCACGGGTGCCAGGTGCAGAGGAAGAGGCGGTATGCTGCAGTTCAGGCAGGCTCAGCAGATAGACCAGCAAATCGCTGTGGACAACCAGGCCATCGTGCCGGATCCAGGGCGCTTCCTCCACCAAGAGGGCGTTCTTGTCGGACTCGGCTTTGGCCACGAAACAGGCTTGTAAGGGCGCAATCAGGTCAACCGGCACGCGCCAGCCTGTGTCTGCTCGCAGAAATACCAAGCCGATCGTTTGCAAATGCCGCAGATGAGACTCTTCCACAGGCGTCACGAGGTGCAAGGGGTGATCTTTGGAAGCCAGCAGTCGCTTCAATAACTGCTGGGCATCCGAGGCCTGCGCATTCAGGTGGGCCATGAGACGCGATTCCGTGCTCATCGTGCTCAGCAGAGTCGTCATCCGTTCGGCGATGCTGTGGCCATGCGACGGTGTGATACCCCATGCCCTTTCCAGGTTATCCAGCCCGAGGCGAGTCTGCAGCACAAGGGTCAAGAGGCGGTCGCCGCCACGATGAAGCGGCGGTGGCTGCAACGCTGCGCCGGCCTTGTGCCAATCGAGTAGGATTTGGCTTGGACGAATCAGATAGCGGCCATCTTTGGCCAGCGCCATTGGTATCAGCCCCACGGCAAGCGGCCAGGCCAACACGGTCTGGAGCATCGTGGGGTCGTTCGCGTTCCACTCAGACAGATTCTTAATGTGGGCGCGCCGTAAGCGGCTGAGATCTATCAGATTATACCAGTCTTGCGCCTGGCACTGGCGGCAGATATTGATCACCAGGTCACTGACGTCCGGAACGTCTTGTTGCGCGACCCAGAGAATTTGCGCCACCTGGTCTTCAGGCGCCAGATCCAAAAAGGCCGCCAGATCGGAGGCGGCAGTGGCCATCGCATTCGCGTCTACAAGCAAGCCTAGCCAAAAAGCCATCTGTTGCCAGGTTGACCGGTACACGGCGCCGACACCCGTCTGGCGCAAGCCAGTCACCAGACTCCATGACTGAGGTTTGTGTCGCGCGTCGCGCAGAAAGGCCATCCATTCAGCAAACGAAGGCGTGACCGGTTCATTTCCTGTGACGTTGGCAGCCGGTGCAAGCGAGACCTGAACGGTTTGGGCTTTGGCTGCGGCCTGAAAGGCGGCGCTTATAGAATACACGCTGTGGCCGGCCTTGCCCTGGGATGTGGTCAAAACCCCCATTTCCACCAGTTTGTCCAGGGCGGAGCGGGTTGCCGTGGGGTCAAAGCCGGCGTAGCGTTGCGCAGAGTGGCGGGTGATGCGCTGATTGAGTCTCTGCGCAGTTACGATCATGGACAAAATATCGCGCTCAGGTTGCTTCAGGCTGAGCAGTATCTGGTGTGGTTCAGGCACATGGACTCCCCATCATTAGCCGCCGCCGTGAGCGGTCATGCGAGCATTGTACAAGCACAGTCTCAATGTGTCAACCAAGTTCTGACGGCATGATGGCCGGCGGTGGGCGCACACACGAACCTGCGCGGCATCATGGCGGCACGCGCTGGGGGCAGGTATAATCACCTCAACACCCCAAACAACTGTCGAGGAGAAAGCAGGTTACTATGCCACAAACCCCACACATCGAACGTCACTTTACGTCGAGTGAGACCGTGCGCGATATTGTCATCGGCATGTCCGATGGCCTGACTGTGCCCTTTGCCCTGGCGGCTGGCCTGTCCGGCGCCGTTGACTCGACGGCGATTATCGTGACGGCCGGCCTGGCGGAAATTGCCGCCGGCTCCATCGCCATGGGCCTGGGCGGCTTTCTGGCGGCCCGCAGCGACGCCGAACACTACACCAGTGAACGGTTGCGCGAGGAGCGCGAGATTGTCGAGAAAACGGACGCCGAGGTGACGGAGGTTACCGACATTTTCCGCGCCTACGGCCTGACCGATCAGCAGGCGGCGCCGGTCGTCGAAGCCTTGCGCGCCAATCCCCGCTCGTGGGTTGATTTCATGATGCGCTTCGAGCTGGGCCTGGAAGAGCCAGACCCCAAGCGCGCCCTGCGCAGCGCGCTGACGATCGCCGTGGCCTACATGGCCGGCGGTCTGGTGCCGCTGCTGCCTTACTTTTTGATTGATTCGGCGCAGCGCGCGCTGCCCATCTCCGTATTTTTCACCCTGCTGGCGCTGCTGGTCTTCGGCTACGTCAAAGGCACCTTCACCGGCGCCAAGCCGATCCTGAGCGCCATCCAGACCATGCTGATTGGCGGGGTGGCCGCGGCGGCCGCGTTCATCATTGCCCGGGCCATCGGCTGAGCGCGCCGTGCAAGCCCCGAGGCCGACAAACGGGTGAGCTCGCATGCAAGCATCATCATTCGCCGGGACCGGCCCCGTGTTTGTGGTTCTGAACCCAGTGGCCGGTCACAACAACCCCTCTTCGACGCGCCAGGTTCTTGAGCAGCACTTCGCCACGCTGGCCTGGCCGCTGGAATTCTACGAGACGACCGGGCAAGATCAACTGGCCGAGATCGTGCGCGCGGCGGTGCAGCGTGGCGCCAGGCTGTGCCTCGCGGCCGGGGGCGATGGCACGGTGTCGGCCGTGGCCGCGGGGCTGATTGGGACAGACGTGCCCCTGGGCATCCTACCGCTGGGCACGGGCAATGTCCTCGCGCGCGAGTTGAATTTGCCCTTGAGCCTCGAAAGCGCGCTTCATCTCATTACCGGCGCCCATCAGATTCGACACCTCGACGCCATGCGCGCCTGGGGACGAATTTTTCTGCTCAATGTGAGCACGGGAATCAGCGCGCTGGCGATGGGCGATATGCGCCCGGCTGAAAAGCGCCGCTTCGGTCGGCTGGCCTACGTCTGGAAGGGCCTGCGCCGCATTCTCGGCGCCCAGCCCTATCGCTTCACCATCACGATTGACGGCCATCCCCTGCGCGCGCGGGCGTCGGAAGTAGCAATTCCCAATGCCAGCACGATGGGGCTGGCGCCATTGAGCTGGGGCGATCATATCAACGTGGATGATGGTCATGTGGATGTCTGCATCATTCGCGCCCGTAACCCGGTTGATTATGCGCGTTTGGCCTGGCGCGCCGTTCTGCACCAACAACGACGTGATCCGGCCTTCCGCTCCATCGTGGCGCAACGCAGCATTGTGATCGCAGCCCAAAATCAGATTCCTGTGCAGGGCGACGGCGAGGTGATTGGGCAAACGCCGGTGCACATCGAGGTGCTGCCCAGGGCGGTGTCTGTCATCGCGCCGGCTCGCGCGCCGGCAGCGACCTTGCCCATCATCGGCCTACTGCGGCGGCCCCGCTTATAAAAAGACAGCGCCCGCGCCAATCCAAATGGGTGCATTTCAAACTGGGGGCAGATCGGGCGACTGCAAGTCGCTGCAACGA